>NZ_JAPVLT010000014.1:0-46741 GCF_027158145.1 Micrococcus sp. H39-S4 | reverse complement strand
GCGCGGCCGGTCCGGGTCGGGAGCATCGGGGCGATCAACTCCCATTGGGTGTCAGAGAGCATCTGGAACCGGGACATGTCCCCAGGGTCTCAGCTGACTCGTGCATCTATTCTCAGACACGCCCTAGGGCTTCGATGACCGCGGCCTGGCTGGGCGTTGCCGGGTTCGTGGCGGCCTCTCGACGCACCGCGTCGCGGATCGCTTCGGGCACTCGCACGTTCAGGGCCACGGTCGGCGCCCCACGCCGCGCCAGGGGCGCATACCCACCGGCCGGGTCCGAGGTCGTTGCCGGTTCTGCGGGGATCACCGCTCCGGGAGCCGGGGTCTGGGGGGCCGGGGTGGGCTTGCGTCGCTGTGCTCGCAGACTCAGGTCGGGCTCAAGCTGCTTCTCGTTCATGCGGTGATCCTTTCGAAGATGAGGCCGGCCAGGTCGGCGTAGGCGGAGGCGACGGGTTCGCGCTTCTCATAGTGGCCCAGCCAGTCGCAGGCCAGACGTGCACCGGGGACGATGGAGCGGGCCGGCACCAGGGGGGTGAGCAGCAGCCCGGTCTCGCGCAGCTCCCAGCAGGGCCATGGACTGTTTGAACGCGGCCACGCTGCGGCAGGCTCCGTGCACCCCGACGCAGTCGTCCGAGGCGGGGCGGGCCGCATAGATCACCCGTCTGCGGCGGTGAACGCGTTGGGGGTCAACGGCCCGCCCTGACGGTCGGGGCAGTGGACGACGAGCTGTGGATGCCGCGAGCGAGACGAAGGGCGGGGGCTTCGCGTCTCCGCCTCTATCGTCGGGTCCCCGCGCCCTCCGGCCGACCCCATCCATGACGGCGCGGGGCTGCCGGCGTTCCGGACGGGCCCGGTTGACCGGCCTGCGATCACCCCACCGGCCCCGGGGACAGGGTCCACGTCGAGAGCAGCCGACCCAGCAGGCAGCCCCGCCCGGCCACCCTCAGTCCCGCGGCGTGACCGAGCGCAGCGCGAGCTCGGTGAGCACCGCCGCCTCGAGGGCCTCGCGGCCCTTGTCCTCGCGGGATCCGGGCAGGCCCGCCCGGTCGCGGGCCTGCTGCTCGGTGTCCACGGTGAGCACGCCGAAGCCCACGGGAACGCCTGTGCGCACCGAGACCTCCGTCACGCCCTGGGTCACGGACTGGCACACGTAGTCGAAGTGCGGGGTGTCCCCGCGCACCACGACGCCCAGGACCACGACGACGTCGAATCGCTCCGCCAGCCGCGCCGCGGCGACGGTGAGCTCGACGGTGCCGGGCACGCGCACGAGCACGGTTTCCAGGCCCAAATCCGCCGCGGCGGCCTGCGCCCCGGCGATCAGCCCGTCCATGATCTCCGTGTGCCACTGGGCGGCGACGATCGCCACGTTCAGGCCGCTCGCAGCGGCGGGGTCGGGGGTGAAGGTCGGGGCTCCGGCGCCGCTCATGGGGTGTCCTCCTGGTGGGTGGGGTGGGTCGGGTCGGTGGTCGGGTCATCGGCCGGCGTGGCGGGGCCGCCGGTGGCCGTCGGCGGTTCGAGCACGCGGTCCGCCAGGGCGTGGGCCATGCGGTCCCGCTTGGTGCGCAGGTAGACCACGTTGTGCTCGGTGACGGGCGTGGGGGCCGGGACACGCTCGACGACGTCGATGCCGGCCGCCCGCAGCCCCGCGACCTTCGCGGGGTTGTTGGTGACGAGGCGGATGCGCCGATGGCCGGCGGCCGTGAGGACGGCGGCGGCCCCGGCCCAGTCGCGCGCCTCGGCGGGCAGACCGAGGGCGAGGTTGGCCTCGACGGTGTCCATCCCCTCCTCCTGGAGCCGGTAGGCGCGGATCTTGTTGGCCAGGCCGATGCCGCGTCCTTCGTGGCCCCGGAGGTAGAGGACGGCGCCGCCCTCGGTCGCCGCGCGGGCCAGGGCGTCCTCGAGCTGGGGGCCGCAGTCGCAGCGCAGGGAGCCGAGGACGTCGCCGGTGAGGCACTCCGAGTGCACGCGGACGGTGAGGGGACGCTCCGGGTCGGTCTCCCCCGCCACGAGCAGCAGGTGTTCGGCCCCGGTCTCGGCGTCCACGTGCACGCTCACGCGGAACAGGCCGTGCCGGGTCGGCAGGGTGGCCTCGGCGGGCACGGCGGTCAGAGCCGGCGTCGTCTCCTCCAGGTGGGCCACGAGGTCCTCGATGGAGATCAGCACGAGGCCGTGCTCGTCGGAGAACTCCCGCAGGGCGGGCAGGCGCATCATGGTGCCGTCGTCGTGGACGAGCTCGGCGATGGCGGCCACGGGCGCGACGCCGGCCAGGCGGCACAGCTCGACGCCGGCCTCGGTGTGGCCGCGGCGGGCCCGGACGCCGCCGGGGACGGCGCGCAGGGGGAACACGTGACCGGGCCGGGTCAGGTCGCCGGGGGCGGCACCGGGGTCGGCGAGCACGCGGAGGGTGCGGGTGCGGTCGGCGGCGGAGATGCCGGTGGTGACGCCGGCGGCGGCGTCGACGGACACGGTGTAGGCGGTGCCCTTGGGGTCCTCGTTGACGGTGGTCATGGGCGGCAGGGCCAGGCGGTCGGCCAGGCCGGCCGGCAGGGGCGCGCAGATGACGCCCGAGGTGTGGCGGACGGTGAAGGCGGTGACCTCGTCGGTGGCCAGGGCGGCGGCGTAGATCAGGTCGCCCTCGTTCTCGCGGTCGGCGTCGTCCACGACGACGACCGGCCGGCCGGCGGCGATCGCGGCGATCGCCGCGGGGACGGGGTCCAGACGGATGTGCTCGCTCACGGGCGGGCCTCCTCGGTGGGTGCGGCGGGGGCGGACGGGATGAGCGCGAGACGCTCGGCGTACCGGGCGAGCACGTCGGTCTCGAGGTTGACGCGGTCGCCCGGCCGCAGGGCGCCCAGGGTGGTGGCCTCGAGCGTGGCCGGGATGATGCCGACCTCGAACCAGTGCGCGGCCGCGCCCGGGTCGGAGACGGCGGTGACGGTGAGGGAGACGCCCTGCAGGGCGATGGCCCCCTGCGCGGGGACGTAGCGGGCCAGGCGGGCGGGCAGGCCGATGCGCAGAGTGGTCCAGGCCCCGTGCGGGGTGACCGCGAGGACCTCGCCGGTCCCGTCCACGTGGCCCTGGACCACGTGCCCGTCCAGGTGGTCGGTGGGGCGCAGGCAGCGCTCGAGGTTGACCCGGTCCCCCGGGGCGCGGTCGCCGAGGCTGGTCATGCGCAGCGTCTGGCCCATGAGGTCGGCACGGAACACGCCGGGGCGCTCCGTGGGCTCGTCGAGGGCCGTGAGGCACACGCCGTCGACGGCGAGCGAGCCGCCGGCGGGCAGCCCGTCGAGGGCGCCGCCGGCGTCGAGGGTCAGCAGGGCGGTGTCGGCGGCCGCGTCGTGCTCGAGGGCGACGACGGTGCCGAGATGGGTGACGATGCCGGTGAACACTCAGTCCTCCTGGAAACGGGTCGGGGCGGGGGCGGTGGGCAGGCGCGGGGCCGGCACCGGGCTCAGGTGGGTCCAGACGTCGTCGCCGAGGGCACGGACGGGGCCGCCCTCCGCGGGGTCGGGGTGCCAGCGCAGTGCCTCGGACAGCGTGGCGACGTCCAGGCCCGCGACGGCGGCGCGGCCCGGGCCGAGCAGCAGGGGCGCGGTGTAGACCATGAGCTCGTCCACGAGGCCGGCGCGCAGCCACGCGCCGAGCACGCGCGGCCCGCCCTCGATGAGCACGTGTGCCGGGCGGTCCCCGCTGCGGGGCCAGGGCCCGGGATGGGCGGCGAGCGCGGCGAGGACGGCGTGCGGGTCGTGGTCCGGCACGTGCAGCAGGACCGGGTGGGTGCGCAGGGCGGCGCCGTCGGGCACGGGCCGGTGACCCTGGACGACGGGCACGGGCTGGTGCGCGAGTTCGGCGCCGGCGGCGTCACGGGCGGTGAGGCGGGGGTCGTCGGCCAGGACGGTCCCCGTGCCGACGACGATGGCGTCGACGCGGGAGCGCACCTCGTGGGCGTGGACGCGGGAGTCCGGGCCGGTGATCCACTGGCTCGTGCCGTCGGCGGCCGCGGCGTGGCCGTCGAGGGACTGGGCGAGGTGTCCGGTCACCCACGGACGGCCTGCGTCGCGGACCTCGCGCCAGCGGGCGGTGAGCGTGAGGGCGGCCGCCTCGCCGGTGGGGCCGGTGACGTGCACCCCGTGCGCGGCGAGGCGGGCCGCGCCGCCGCCGTCGTGGCCGGTGGGGTCCGCGACGGCGTAGCGCAGTGCGCCGATCCCCGCGTCCAGGACGGCCTGCGAGCAGGGGCCGGTGCTGCCGGTGTGGTCACAGGGCTCGAGGGTGACGTGCAGCGTCAGGCCGGCGGGGTCGAGGGCAGCCAGGGCCGGATCCGCGGCGCGGGCGGCCCGCCAGCGGGTCAGGGCGTCGACCTCGGCGTGGGCGGTCCCCCGTCCGCGGTGGTGCCCGACGGCCAGGATGCGGCCGGCCGCGTCGGTCAGGACGGCCCCGACGAGGGGGTTGGCGCCGCGCACGCCGCGCAGCGCGGCGCCGACGGCGAGGTCCATGGGGTCGGCGGACGGGGTCTCGGCGGCGTTCATCGGGCGACGTCCCCCTCGGGGCCGTCCGGCAGCAGCGTCTCCACGGCGGGCTTGTCCCGGTCTGTGGCGCGCAGCCACACGAAGAAGCCGATCAGGGTGAAGGCGCCGTAGAAGGCGTACATCACGGCCGAGGCGTAGTAGCCGGTGCTCCACAGCAGGGGCACGCCGACGACGTCCACGGCCACCCAGATCAGCCAGAACTCCACCCAGCCGCGCGCCATGCCGTAGGTCGCCAGCAGCGATCCCACGAACGTCCAGGCGTCCGCCCACACCGGCTCCCACGAACCCAGCGCGCGGAACACGGGGGTGAGGGCGACGGTGCCGACCGCCATGGCCGTCACGAGGAACACGCGCCCGCGCCAGCCGGCCCACTCCGGGGTGATGGCGGGAGCGTCCTCGGCGTGGCCCCGGCGGGCCTGACGCCAGCGCGCCCAGCCGTAGACGGAGACGGCGATGAACATGACCTGTCGGCCGGCCTGACCGAGCAGGGTGGCGTGATCGGCCCCCGTGAACAGGGAGGCGAGGAAGACCGTCAGCAGGATGAGGTTGCCGAGGATGCCCACGGGCCAGGCCCAGACCCTGCGCGCCATGCCGCCCAGGGCGGAGGCGAGGCCGAAGACGTTGCCCAGCACCTCGCGCATGAGCAGGCCGCCGCCGGCGACCGGGATGGTCCAGTTGAACGCGTCCACCAGCCAGTCCATGACCGTGACGCCACCTCCTCGGATCGGGACTCCGAGGGGTGCGCTCCGCAGCCCTCCCGCGCAGGGCGCGGAACGGCTCCGCCGCGTGCCTCTCCCATCCCGACTGTACGGTCGGCACCGGAATTCCACCGGTCAGGCCGCTCGGCACCGCCTCGGATGAGGACGGGCCGCGCGGTTAGCGGGCTGTCACCGCCGGTGCGGACTTCCACCGCATCTCGGAGCACGTTGCTGTCCAGCAGTATCGCACGCCCGGCCGGCCGCGCATGCCGGACGTCGCCGGACGACGCCGGGCGACCGCGTCGCCGGGCTCAGTGGCAGGCGCGGGCGGCGGCGGTGCGCAGGCCGACGAGCGCGGCGTCGGGGTCCTCGGCGCCGAACACGGCGGAGCCGGCCACGAACACGTCGGCCCCGGCCTCGGCCGCGCGTTCGATGGTCTCCCGGTTCACGCCGCCGTCGACCTGGAGGGCCAGCGGGGCGGGCCCGCCGTCGAGGGCGCGGCGGGCCCGGCGGATCTTCGGCAGCACGACGTCGAGGAACGCCTGCCCCCCGAAACCGGGCTCCACGGTCATCAGCAGGAGCATGTCCAGCTCCGGGAGCATGTCCAGGTAGGGCTCGACCGCGGTCGTCGGCCGCAGCGCCATGCCGGCCTTCGCTCCGGCCGCGCGCAGCTCGCGGGCCAGTCGGACGGGCGCCGCCGACGCCTCGGCGTGGAAGGTCACGGACTCGGCCCCCGCCTCCGCGTAGCCGGGCGCCCAGCGGTCGGCGTCCTCGATCATCAGGTGGAGGTCCAGCGGCAGGTCCGTGGCGCGTCGGATCGCCTCGACCACGGGCAGGCCGAGGGTGAGGTTCGGGACGAAGTGGTTGTCCATGACGTCCACGTGCACCGCGTCTGCGCTGGGGATGCGGGCCAGCTCGTCGGCGAGGCGGGCGAAGTCCGCGGACAGGATCGAGGGGTGCAGGCGCGGGGCGCGGGCGGTCATGGGCGGGTCCTCTCGGTCAGGCGCCGGGGGCGCGCAGCAGGGCCAGGAACATGGCGTCGGTGCCGTGCCGGTGCGGCCAGAGCTGGGCCGTGCGGGCGACCACATCGGCCGGCTCCGGCGCGCCGGCGGGTTCGGCCTCGTCCAGGCGCAGGTCGTCGAGCGCGACGGTGTCGAGGGCGGTGCGGGCGTCGAGCACCTCCAGCTCGGGGTGGCGGCGCACGAGGTCCTGGACCTGGACGACGGTCTCCGCGACGTGCGGGGAGCAGGTGACATAGGCGAGCACGCCGCCGGGGGCGAGGACGGAGACCGCCGCGTCGAGCAGCTCGGCCTGCAGGCCGGTGAGCTCGGCGAGGTCGGCCGGGGTGCGGCGCCAGCGCGACTCGGGTCGGCGGCGCAGCGCACCGAGGCCGGTGCAGGGGGCGTCCACGAGGACGCGGTCGAACGCCGGGGCCGCCTCGGGGGCGTCGGCGATCGTGCGGCCGTCCCCGGCCCGGACGGTCCAGGCTCCGGCGGGCACGGCGGCGAGTGCCTGCCGGACGAGGTCGGCGCGGTGCGGGGCGACCTCGTTGGCCACGAGCGTCGCACCCCGCTCGGCGGCGAGGGCGGCCAGCAGGGCCGCCTTGCCGCCGGGGCCGGCGCACAGGTCGAGCCAGCGCTCGGCCCGCCCCTCGGCCGCGGGGACGGGTGCCTGGGCCAGGGCGCGGGCGGTGAGCTGGGAGCCGGCGTCCTGGACGCGGAGCACGCCCTCGCGCACCCCGGGCAGGCGGCCGGCGTCGCCGCCGGAGTGCAGGGCGGAGTCCGGGGCCAGCGGCCCGGGTTCGGCGCCGTCGTCGAGGGCCGCGGCGAGCGCTTCGGCCCCGCCGGCCACGGGCAGGGCGACGAGGTTGACCACGGGCGGGGCGTTGTTCGCCTCGAGCAGGGCGGCCAGCTCGGCGTCGCGGTCGGCGATGTGGCGGGTGCCGCGGTGGGCGGCCAGGGCCTGGCGCAGCGCGCGGACGATCCACACCGGGTGCGAGGTGCGGACGGCCAGGGCGGCGTCGCCGCCGTCGGCGGGGGCGACGTCGGCCAGCCACTCTTCGAGGGGGCGTTCGGCGACCCGACGCAGCACCGCGTTCACGAACCCGGAGGCGCCGGCCCCGATCTCGGCGCGCACGAGGGAGACGGTGGCGTCGAGGGCGGCGTGGGCGGGCACGCGCATGCCCAGCAGCTGGTGGGCGCCGAGCCGCAGGGCGTCGAGCACGGGTGGGTCGATCTTCTCGAGCGGGCGGTCCACGCAGCGGGTCAGGATCGCGTCGTACAGGCCGAGCCCGCGCAGGGTGCCGTAGGCGAGTTCGGTGGCGAAGCCCGCGTCGCGCCGGTCGAGGCGGGCCTGGCGGATGCGCGCCGGGAGGACCAGGTTCGCGTACGCGTCCTCGGCGTGGACGGAGCGGACCACCCCGAAGGCGACGCGGCGCGCCGGGTCGGCGGTGCGGGAGCGCTGCGACGGCGCCTGCGCCGAGTACTTCCGTCCGGCGCCGGAGCGACCCCGGTTGCGGGTGCGCCCCTGCGCGTCGCGGCGGTCCTGGGAGTCCGCCCGGGGTGCGCGGCCGCGTTCTCCGCGGGCCCCTCGCTCGCCCCGGCCCTGTCCTGGCTGTCTCTCGCGGCTCATGCGCGCGCCTCCTCGTCCTGTGCCGTGGCGTTCCGCGCGGCCTCGCGTGCCGCCGCCCGGGCGGCGGCCTCCCGGCGGGCCTGTTCTTCGTGGTGGGCGAGCGCCTCCCCGGCCAGCAGCGCGGCCCCGGCGGCGGCGCCGCGCGCCCAGTCGGCGGCCGGCATCAGCTTCCTGCCCGCCGGCTGGACTCGGGAGAGCCGGACGGCCCCGCCGGCGGTGCGCAGCCAGGCGGCCTTCGCGGCCACCAGGATCTGCCCGGGAGCCGCGGCATCGAGGGCGGAGGGCCAGCCGTCGTCGCCGGCGCTGACCGGGGCGACGCCGTCGAGCTTGAAACGGGCCGGGGCGGCGCCGTCGTCGGCGGTCAGCCAGCCCCAGGCGCCGGGCTCGGGGGTGACGCCGTTGATCCGGGCGGCCACCTCGGCCGCCGGGCGGGCGGGGTCCACCAGGCCGTCTGCGGCCGTGAGCTTCGGCGCGTGGGTGGGTTCGCCGCGCTGGGGCGTGGCCGTCGCGGTGCCGTCCGCCAGGCGGTCGAGCACGTCGATCACGAGCGGGCCGCCGCGCTCGGCGAGGTCGGTGAGCACGGTCCCGGCGGTCTCGTCGGCCGCGACGGGGCGGGTGAGTCGGGCGAAGACGGGTCCGGTGTCCAGGCCCTCTTCGAGCTGGAACACGTCGGCGGCGATCTCGGTCTCCCCTGCCATCACGGCGCGCTGGACGGGGGCGGCGCCGCGGTAGGCCGGCAGCGCGGAGAAGTGCAGGTTGAGCCAGCCGTGGCGGGGGGTCTGCAGGGCCTCGGCGGGCACGAGCGCCCCGTAGGCGACGACGACGGCCACGTCCGCCTCGAGGGCGCGGATCGCCTGGAGGGCATCGGCGCCCTCGGGTCCGCGGAGTCGGTCGGCCTTGAGCACGGGCAGGCGGGCCTCCTCGGCCACGACCGCGACCGGCGACGGGGTCAGCACCCGCCGGCGCCCGACCGGGGCGTCCGGCCGGGTGAGCACGCCGACGACCTCGTGGGGTGAGTCGAGCAGGGCGCGCAGCACGGGCACGGCGGTCTCGGGCGTGCCGGCGTAGAGCACGCGCAGGGGCGTCGGGGCGGTCATCGGGCGGCTCCTGTTCCGGCGGCGGGGGCGGCGGGGGCGCCGAAGACCGAGCTGACGGCGGCCGCGCGCGCGGCCCCGATGCGGCGAGCGGCGCGGTCCACCTCGCCGGCGCGCATGCGGCGGCGGGCCTCACGGCGTTCCTCGCCGTCGAGGCGGTCGACGTAGAGGATCCCGTCGAGGTGGTCGGTCTCGTGCTGGAGGCAGCGGGCGAGCAGGCCGGTCCCCCGGTGCTCCACCGGGTTCCCGTCCACGTCGGTGCCGCGGACGACGGCCTCCGCGGCGCGCGCCGGGTGGTAGCGCAGCCCGGGCACGGACAGACACCCCTCGCCCGGCTCCCGCAGCGCCTGCCCGGCGGTCTCGAGCACGGGATTGACCACATGCCCGGCGACGCCGGCAACGTCGAACACGAAGACCCGCAGGCCCACGCCCACCTGGGGCGCGGCCAGGCCCACGCCCCCGACGGCGTGCATCGTCTCGATCATGTCCGCCATCAGGGCGCGCACGTCCGCCCCCGCGGGCACGGGCGACGCGGCGGTGCGCAGGACGGGGTCGGGGACGGTGCGGACGGGCAGGACGGTCACGCCGTCACCCTATCGCCGCCCTCGGCGGCGGACGCCGGGCGCGACGACGACCCGTCGGGCGCCGCGTCCGGGGCGGCGTGGGAGCCGCCGCCGAACGCCGCGGCGCGCACGGCCTGCAGGCCGGTGGCCGCCGACGCCGGGACCGACGGCGGAGGCGGGCCGATGAGGCGGAGCGCGGGGCCGGCGTCGTCCACGGCCTGCGCGTGCTTCCAGACCTGGCGCAGGGCCCAGAACTTGTGCCAGTGGCGGGGCAGCACGCCAGGGTTGGCCTGGTGCACGGCGACCTCGGTCTCCCCCAGGGCGACGCCGAGCAGCATCTCGGCCTGGCCGTGTCGCCACTCCTCCCAGGTGCCGGCCTCGGGGTCCACGAGGGACTCCTCCGCCTTCAGGCCGGCGGTCAGCTGCATGACCACCTTGGGGTCGAGCGCCTTGACCCGTCCGTCCCGCCCCGTGCCCTTCGTCTTGTAGTCGATCAGACACAGCCGGCCGCCGATCCGGGCGACGAGGTCCAGGGTGCCCGCGTAGCCCACCGTGTGGTTCCAGACGGTGATCTCGGCCGCGATCGGCCGGACGTCGTAGAGGTCCCACCACTCGTCGAAGCGGTCCGCGTAGGCACCCTCACCGTGCTCGATCAGGCGCGCGCGGGCCTCCGCCATGGTGTGGGGACGGCCGAGGGCGCGCTGGGCGACCTGCTCGGCATAGTCGTGCACGCGGTCCCCGCGCTCGGCCGCGGCGTCCCGGTAGCGGGCCGCGGCGTCGGCGGACTGCCGGGCCACCTGTTTCAGGCGGGCAGCGGAGCCCACCGATTCCGCCAGGCGCGGATCCTGGGTCACGGACTGGGCCGCCATCCACCCGACCCAGCCGTCCAGGTCCGTCTTCTCCATGCCGATCACGGTGGTGATGGACGGGACCTCGGGCAGGCCCGAGAGGGAGCGCGCGTACATGCGTCCGTGGGGGGTCTGATGCGCGAGGCGTGGCTGGGTCATGGTCAGCCATTCTGGCAGGGTCCGCGGACCCCCGACGGGGTGGCCCGACACGCCTCCGGACGCCGATTTTGCATCCGGGCGGAGATGGCCTAGAGTTCTTTCTCGTTGGAAAACGCAGGTGAGCGGCTCGGACGAGCGGATCCCGGCGGCACCGACACGCGGATGTAGCTCAGTTGGCTAGAGCGCCACCTTGCCAAGGTGGAGGTCGCGAGTTCGAATCTCGTCATCCGCTCGCTCAACCTTCACCCCTGGTCGGGTGGCCGAGAGGCGAGGCAGCGGCCTGCAAAGCCGTATACGCGGGTTCGAATCCCGTCCCGACCTCGCAGGCTTCTCCGACCGGGAGTGGCGGCATGTTCACCACCTCCTCGGAGGTGGACGAGCGCGATTGGCGCAGCGGTAGCGCGCTTCCCTGACACGGAAGAGGTCACTGGTTCGAACCCAGTATCGCGCACGGAGACGATCCGTGAGGATCGACTCAGGCGGATGTAGCTCAGTTGGCTAGAGCGCCACCTTGCCAAGGTGGAGGTCGCGAGTTCGAATCTCGTCATCCGCTCCACACACGAAGGGCCCCTCCTGGCGGAGGGGCCCTTCGTCGTTCCGGGGCGTGCGGTCGGCCTCGTGCTCGGAGCACGGACGCCGACCGTCGGACGGGATCAGAGCCGCGGGCCGTCCACCCGCCAGTAGCCGCTGAACATGATCGCGCGCTTCGGTGCGATGCCGCGGCGGACGATCACCCGCCGCGCCGCCGTCGCGAGCGACTGCTCGCCGCACGCCCACACGTGGTCGCGGGGCGCGGCGGGGAGGTCCTCGAGGTGCGGCGTGAGCAGGGCGCCCGGCACGGCGTCTCCGCGGTGCAGGACCGTGAGCGTGGCGCCCTCCGGGACCTCGAGGGCGGGGACGTGGTCACGGCCGGGCACCTCCAGGACGACGTCCATCCGGCCCCCGCGCGGCGTGCGACGCTGCGCGGCGAGGGCGGCGGCGATGCTCGGGACTGCGGTCTCGTCCCCCACCACGAGGTGCGACTCCCCCGCCGCCGGCAGACGATAGGCGCCCGTCCCGGTGCGGAAGCCGGCGACGTCGCCCGGACGTGCGGTGCGCGCCCACGTGCCGGCGGGGCCCGCATGGTCGTGCACGACGACGTCGACGTCGATCTCACCGACGGAGGGCCGGTGCTCGGCGACCGTGTACCACCGCAGATCCGGCCGCACGTCCTCGGGGATCCGCCCGACCGCTCGCCGCGCATTGAGCGCCGCGGGATCGGGCATCACGAGCGCCCGCCCCGGGGGCGGGGTGAGCAGCCCGAAGTACTCGTCGCAGCCCTGCGGGGTGAACGTGCGGAACTCCTCCGCGGCGAACGTGAGACGACGCAGCCGGGGGGCGAGCAGCCACGTGGCGCGGACCGTCATGGTCCACTGCGGATACTCGTCGCGGTCAACGGGCATCGCCTGGCCGAGGGCCGCGAGCCCGCGGTAGGCCTTCATCTGCAGGGCCTCGACACGCGAGGGACGGGCGGCAGGCGGGGGGAGGACGGAGGAGCTCGTCATCCGGTCAGCATAGGTGAGCCTCACCTTTGCTGGAGTCCTCCCTTTGAATACGTCACGTCATTGTTGCGTATTTGCTTTCTTAGGTAAGGCTTCCCTACTGTGCGGGACGTCCGTGGCGCACGCCGCCCGGAGCCGACGACCCCCTCACGGAAGGCCCTCCCATGCTCCCTCGCCTGTTCGGACTCGGCGATCCCGCCGCCTACCTCGACGCCACCGGCAGGGCGGCCCGGGTGGCCGTCGACACCGCCTACGACCGCGCGGGGGTCCACCCGGACACCCCGTCGACGCACCTGGCCGACGCCGTCGGCGCCGTCGACTTCTCGCAGCCGACGGGCAGCCTCGACGACGCCCTCGCCGAGGTCGCGGAGCTCTACGCCCACCAGACCACCGCCTACCACCACCCGCGCTATGCCGCTCACCTCAACTGCCCGGTTCTGCTCTCCAGCACCGCAGCGGACACCGTGCTCGGGGCGCTCAACACGGCGGTCGAGTCCTGGGACCAGGCCCGCTCCGCGGCGCTCATGGAGCAGCGGCTCCTGGCCGAGGTCGGACGCTGGTGCGGGTTCGCCGCGGGCGACGGCGTCTTCACCTCCGGAGGGTCGGCCTCCAACCTGCAGGCCATGACGCTGGCCCGCGGCCGCGCCGTGCAGCGTCTCACCGGCCACGCCGGGCTCGCCGACCTGCCCGCCGAGGTGCTCGGCTCGCTGCGCGTCTTCGTCAGCGCGGCCACGCACTACAGCATCGCCAAGGCAGCCGGCCTGCTCGGGCTGGGCCGCCACGCCGTGGTCGTCGTCCCCACCGACGCCGCCGGGCGCCTGGACCCCGGGGCCCTGGCCGCGGCGGTCGAGCGTGAGGTGGCCGCCGGTGCCGTGCCGATGGCCGTCGTCGCGACGCTGGGGACCACCGACCGCGGCGCCATCGACCGGCTGCCGGCCATCGCCGACGTCGCCGAACGCCACGGGATGTGGGTCCATGCGGACGCGGCCGTGGGCGGGATCCTCGCCGCGAGCGCGGCGACGCGCCACGAGCTGCCGGCACTGCACCGTGCGGACTCGGTGACGATGGACTTCCACAAGACGTTCTACGTGGGGCTGGCCTGCAGCGCGCTGGTGGTGCGGGATGCCGAGAGCCTGCGCCATGTGACGGTGCACGCGGATTACCTGAACCCGGAGGACAGCGTCCATCCGAACTTGGCGGATCGGTCGCTGCAGACGAGCCGCCGGTTCGATTCGCTCAAGCTGTGGCTGACGCTGCGTGAGCATGGGGCCGAGGCGGTGGCGTCCCTGTTCGCGGGGGCGCGCGAGCGCACGCGGCAGGCGTGCGGGATCCTGCGGGCCCGGCCGATGTTCGCGGTGCTGGAGGATCCGACGCTGGTGACGGTGCTGTTCCGGGTGCGGGCCGAGGGACTGTCGGAGGAGGAGTGCACGGCGGTGCAGGCGGCGATGCACCGGGAGCTGGTGGCCGGCGGGCGCGCGCTGATCGCGACGACGGTGGTGGACGGGGTGCCCCATCTGAAGTTCACGATCCTGAACCCCGCGGTCACCTCGGGCGAGCTGGAGGCGCTGGTCGACGTCGTGGAGGAGGCGGCGCTGCGGCACGCCGACGCGGTGCGGGCCGGCCGTCACCGGAGGCGCGGGGCGGGGCGGAACCGTCCGCATGCCCCGTCGGCCTCCGTGTCCTGCACGCTTCCCTCGTCGGCGGGACCCCGTCCGTCCGCGGCGCGCGTGGTTGAGCACGGAGAGCAGGTGTGCGCATGAGCCCGGCGTCCACGTCCCCCCGCCGCGTGCTCGCGATCGGGCTGGGCCCGTTCGACCTGAGCCTGGCCGCGCTGGCCCACCCGCTGCCCGACGTCGAGGTGGAGGTGGTGGAGAGCCGCGACGCGTTCGTGTGGCACCCGGGCATGATGCTGCCGGGCGCGCAGATCCAGGTGCCGTTCCTCGCTGACCTGGTGACGTTCGCGGACCCGACCTCCCCGTACTCGTTCCTGGCGTATCTCAAGGCGATGGGCCGGCTTCACCGCTTCTACATCCGGGGTTCCTGGTACCCGCTGCGGCGGGAGTTCTCGGACTACTGCGCGTGGGTGGCAGCCCAGCTGCCCGGCATCGCCTACGGGACCACGGTGACGGCGGTGCGGTGGGACGAGCAGGCGGACGAGTTCGTGGTGGAGGCGGCCTCCGCGGCCGGGACCAGCACGCACCGGGCCGACCACGTGGTGGTGGGCACGGGCACGGTGCCATCCCTGCCCGCGCCGCTCGCGCGCGTCGCGGAGGAGGCGGTCCGGGTCGGCGCGTCCCCCGTGGTGCACACGGGCGAGTACATGGGCCGTCGCGAGGACATCGTTGAGGCCGGGTCGGTCCTGGTGGTGGGCAGCGGTCAGTCGGCGGCGGAGTGCGCCCTGGACCTGCTGAACGCGGGCCACCCGGACCTCACGTGGGTCACGCGCTCACCCCGGTTCTTCGGCATGGAGGTCGGCCAGCTGACGCTCGAGCTGACCTCGCTGGACTATGAGCGGCACTTCGCCACTCTGCCCCGGGCGCGGCGGGATGAGATCAACGCGTCCCACCGGTCCCTGTACAAGGGGATCAGCGAGCACACGATCGAGGACGTCTACCACGCGCTGTACGAACGCCAGGTGGGTCCGCTGGACCCGGCCCGGCTGTGGCCGGGCACGTCGGTGGCGGACGCCCGCCTGGTCGCGGGCCAGGGCGCGCCCCGGGTGGAGGTCACCCTGCGCGATGAGGAGACCGGGGTGACCGCGCGGCACGTGGTGGACCGCGTCGTCGCGGGCACGGGCTACCGCCACCCGGACCATCCGTTCCTGGAGCCGGTGCGGCACCTGCTGCGCGTGGAGGACGGTCGGACGACGGCGAACGCGGACCACGCGATCGACGTGAGCGGCCGCCGGATCTTCGTGCACAACACCGCCGAACAGCCCCTGGGGCTCACCGGCCCGGACCTGGGCATGGCGGCGGAGCACAGCGGCCGCATCCTCAGCACGATCGCCGGCCGCGAGGTCTACGCGCAGGCCGAGTCGATCGCGTTCCAGGACTTCGGTGCCGTCGCGGCGGGCGTCCGGTGAGCGCCGTGACGCCGCCGCAGACCACCGTGGACGGTGCGGCCGCGAGCGCGGCCCGTCGTGTGGAGCTCCGTCCCGTGGGCGCGCAGGACCATCCGCTGCTGCACCGGTGGGTGACGTCCCCGCACGCCGTGTACTGGGAGATGACGGAGGCGGGCCTGGCCGACGTCGTGGCCGAGTACGAGGCGATCGCCGCGCACCCGCACCACCACGCGCACGTGGGGCTCGTGGACGGGACCGCGACCTTCCTGGTGGAGGTCTACGACCCGGCCCACTCGGAGCTGGCCGGACGGTATGCGGGCGCGCCCGGCGACATCGGCCTGCACGTGCTCGTCGCCCCGACGGACACCCCGGTGCCCGGGACCACGGACCTGGTGATGGCCGCGGTGGTGCGCTGGTGCCTGGCCCAGCCGGGGGCGCGGCGCGTCGTCGTCGAGCCGGACGAGCGCAACGCCGCCATCCGGGCGAAGAACCTGGCCGCCGGGTTCACGGAGCTCGGTCCCGTGGCGCTGGGATCCAAGACGGCGATGCTCTCGATCGCCACGCCCGAGTCCTTCACTGCCAGCCGGATCGGCGTCCTCGCCGCCGGGCTGGACCTCACCCTCCCCGAGCCCCCGCTCCTCCTCACCCCCGACAGGCAGGTGTCCGCATGACCCCCGTCCCCCCGTCCTCCCCGTCCCGCCTGGACGCGCTGACGGCGCCGACCGCCCGGCACGCCCACCGGCTGCTCGTCGCCAAGGCGATCCGCGAGTTCACCCATGAGCGGCTCCTGACGCCGGTGCGCGGCGAGCGGGTCGACGACGCCGGCCGCCACGCCTACACGCTCACCCTGGGCGGGGTGCGGTGGACGTTCACCGCGCGTGCCCTCCCGCTCGAGCACCTCGGCGTGGATCCGGACTCGGTGTGCCGTGCCGGGGATCCGGACGCGGTGGCCGTCGACCGCTTCGTCCTCGACGCGGCCGAGGTGCTCGGGCTGGCCGGCGAGGCGCTGGACGTCTATCTCGAGGAGCTCGCCTCCACCTTCGCCGCCCGGTGCCACACCCTGGCCGGCGAGCGCCCGTCCGCCGCCGACCTGGTGGACGCGGACTACACGGCGGTGGAGGCCGCCATGAGCGAGGGACACCCGGGCTTCGTGGCCACCAACGGCCGCATCGGCTGGGGGGCCACGGAGTACGCGATGTTCGCCCCCGAGGGCGGGCGGGCGCTGCACCCGGTGTGGCTCGCGTTCCCCTCCGAGCTCGGGGGACGGTGGACCTGGCCCAAGACCGCGAGCGCGGGCGCCGCCGTGCCGGCGCCGCCCCCGCCGATCACCGAGGCGGTGGCGGGCCTGTGGGCGGAGCGGGCGGCGGCGCTCGACGTCGATCCGGAGGCGTACACGCTGATCCCGGTGCACCCGTGGCAGTGGGAGCACCGGATCCAGGTGGCGTTCGCCCCCGACCTCGCCGCGGGGCGGCTGGTGCACGTGGGCGAAGACCCGGACGCGTTCACGGCCATGCAGGCGGTGCGCACCCTGTTCAACGCGAGCGACCCGCACGCCCCGCAGCTGAAGACGGCGTTGTCCGTGCAGAACATGGGGTTCGTGCGCGGCCTCTCCCCCGCGTACATGTCCGTCACCCCGGCGATCAACGCGGTGGTGGCCGACCTCGTGGACTCCGACCCCCTGCTCGCGAGGTGGGGCTTCGGGGTGCTGCGGGAGTACGCCTCGGCCGGGTACACCGGGGACGCCTTCCATGCCGTGGGCTCGAAGGGCCCTCGCACGAAGATGCTCGCCGCCCTGTGGCGGGAGAGTCCGCTGCCGCGCCTGGCGGAGGGCGAGCGGGTCATGACCATGGCGGCGCTGCTGCACCGGGACGGCGGGGGCCGCTCCGTGGCGGGGGCGCTCGTGGAGCGCTCGGGGCTGACGGCGGCGCAGTGGCTGCACGGGGTGGTGACGGCCTACGTGACCCCGCTGGTGCATCTGGCCGCCGCCTACTCGACCGTGTTCATGCCCCACGGGGAGAACATCGTGCTCCGCCTGCGGGAGGGACGGGTCACCGGCGCCTTCCTCAAGGACATCGGGGAGGAGGTGGTGGTCGGCGCGGACGGCGTCCCGCTCACGGAGCAGACCCGGCGCATCCGCATCGACCTCACCGACGAGGACCTCTCCCTCTCCTTCTTCACGGACATGCTGGACGGCGTGCTGCGCCATCTGGCCGACGTGATGGACGCGGACGCCCTGCTGCCGGCGGAGGAGTTCTACGCCGTGGTGGGGCGGGTCCTCGCCGAGTACACGGCCCTGGGGCTCGCGGATGTGGAGCGCCTCGGCCTGGACGCGGAGGACTTCGCGCACTCGTGCCTGAACCGGTTGCAGCTGCGGAACGCCACGCAGATGGTGGACCTGACGGACCCGTCGGGCTCGCTGCTCTACGCCGGTCGCCTGGCCAACCCGGTGGCCGCGCCGCTGCGCCGCGCGCTGGCGGAGCTCCGGCAGGACGCCGCGGCATGAGCGCGGACGCGTGGACCGGGACGGCGACGGGTGACGTGGCGGGCCGTTGCCACCGGGACGCGCACGGCGTGCCGACGCTCGTGGCCGCGTCCCTGCCCGAGCTGGCCTACCTCCAGGGGTGGCACGTGGCGACGGAGCGGGCCTGGCAGGTCGACTGCGAGCACCGCCGGGTCACCGGCATGGGCGCCGAGGTGTTCGGCCCGCCGGCGGTGGCGAACGACGTCGCCGCCCGGCAGATGGACCTGGACGGCGCGGCCCGCCGGGCGTTCGACGCCCTCGACGACGCGGAGGACCGGGCCTGGTTCACCCGGTTCGCCGACGGCGTGAACGCGGGGCTGGACGCCGGGGCCCGGCGCGCGCCCGAGTTCGCCGCCCACGGGGTGAAGCCGCTGCCGTTCGACCCGCACACGGCGCTCGCCCTGCACCTGGGCTACAACGTCTGGCTGACCAACGCGCCGGCCGCCCTGTTCCGCACCCTGCTGGCCGAGCGCTTCCCCGCGCTCGCCGCGGCGCTGATCTCGCCGCGCCCCGACGCGGACGGCTCGAACGCCTGGGCGGTGCGCGTCGGCGCCGAGGGCGCTCCGCTCGTGGCCGCCGACCCGCACCGGCTGCTCGAGCTGCCCGGCGTCTACCAGCAGGTGCGCCTCGTGGTGGAGGCCGAGCGTCCCCGGGACCGCGTCGACGTCGTCGGCCTGGCCTTCCCCGGTGTGCCGGGCGTCCCGCATGTGGGGCAGTCCGAGCACGTCGCGTGGGTGACGACCTCGGCGATGGTGTCCTCGCTCGAGATGGTCCTCGAGGACGCCCCCGAGGGGCCGGAGGTCCTCGACGCCCGGACCGAGCGGGTGCACGTGCGCGGCGGCGACCCCGTGGACGTGCGGGTGGCCCACACCCCGCGCGGGCGGCTCGTGGACGTGCCCGGCGCCGGACCGGTGAGCATGCGGTTCCCCGCCTGGGACCGCGCCGACACCGGCCTGCCGAGCGCGCGCCGGCTGCTCACGGCCGCGAGCGCCGCGGAGGCCTGCGCGGTGCTGGACGGGCACGTCGAGCCGGTCAATCGCGTGATCGTCGCGGACCGGCGGACGGTGCTCACCCGGCACGCCGGGGCCGTGCGGCGCCGGGATCGACGCTCGGCCTGGGGTGCGGCGCGGGCCTCCGCGCTGGGCCGGGGCTCCGCCGACGGGTCCCTCGATCAGCGCTGGGTGCGCTGGCCCGCGCCGGCCGCGGCGGACGACGTCGTGGTGGCGGCCAACGAGCCCCACCCGGACACCGCCTGCCTCACCGTGGACGCGTGCGCGCCGTGGCGGTCCCGCCGCATCCGGGAGGCCCTCGAGGCGCTGGCACCGCAGGAGCGGACCGTGGACGCGATGGCCGCCCTGCAGACGGACACCCGGACCCCGGGCGCGCCGCGGGCCTGGCTCGCCGACGCCGTCGACGCGCTCGTCGCGGACGGCGTGCTGGCCGCGGAGTCCGTCCCGGCGTGGGCCGGCGACGCCGCCGCCGGATCGGCCGCGGCCCGCTGGTGGCTCCTCGTGGAGCACGAGGTGGCCGCCGCCCTGATCGCGCACCTGCCGCCCGCCTCGCGGGCCCTGCTCGGCGGCCCGTGGGCACCGTGGGGCGACGCCGCCGCATGGGTCGGCGCGGCGCTCGCCGAGCGCGGGCCGGAGCCGCTGCGCGCGGCCCTGGGGATCACAGCGTCGACGAGGGACCTCGTGCGGGCCGCCGTCGCCGCCGTCGACGACGCCGCCGAGCCGCCGGGCCCCGACGGCGCGGCCCGGACCTGGGGCGAGGCGCATGCCCTGACCCCGTTCCTGTTCACGCACGAGCATCCCGGCGGGCCGGACGTGCCGGGGCTCGCCGACGTGCTCGACACGATCGGGTCCGTCCGGGTGGGCGGCACCGCGGACGCGGTCTGCGCCACCTCGCACGCCCCCGGCCTGGCCGTCGGCACCCACCGCGGGCCGGTGGCCCGGGTCGTGTTCGACCTCGGCGACCGCACCCGCAGCCGGTGGGTCGTCCCGTTCGGCGCCTCCGGTCTCGGAGGCGGGCACGTGACGGATCAGCTGGACGCGTGGGCCGCCGGCCGCCTGCTGCCCGTGCCGTCCCGTCCCGTCCCCCCGTCCGCCGGCAGCGGCGTCGCACCCGCCCGCTCCGTCCCCGGCGGGGCCCCTCCGGGACGCATCGTGGCCGAGGTCGGCGTCGGGGCGTTGGGCCTGACCATGACGCGCGTCCGCCCGGCCCTGGACGCCCCGCTGATCCACGCACTCGTCACGGAGCCGCGGGCGGAGTTCTACGGGATGCGCGGGCACAGCGTGCAGGACGTCGAGGAGGTCTACGACTTCCTCGAGTTCCAGCCCACCCACGCGAACCACCTCGTGTGGCACGGCGGGACCCTCGTGGCCCTCGTGCAGACCTACGACCCTCGCGCGGAGGAGGTCGGCGGCGCCTACGAGGTGCGGGACGGGGACCTCGGATTCCATTTCATCACCGCCCCCGGCGGCCTGCAGGGGCGCGCCCGCGCCACGGCCTACCGGAGCATTGTGGACTGGTTGGGCGCACGCCCCGGCACGCGTCGGCTCGTGATCGAGCCGGACGTCCGCAACACGCGGGCCGTGAAGACCGCCCGGGCTCTGGGCTTCACGGTGGACCGGGAGGTCGAGCTGCCGGGCAAGCGGGCGGCGCTGTACTTCCGCGACGCACGCTGACCCGGCCCCGCACACGGCGACGGCGCGCACCCGCCTCGGTGCGCGCCGTCGTCGTGCCGGTCAGGGGCGGTGGCTCACTTGTGCTCGGCCACCCCCGTCTGGCCCTCCCGGACCAGGGCGGTCATGCGGGAGACCGTGCGGAAGTACTTCTTCATGTAGCCGCCGTGCATCATCTCCTGCGTGAACAGGGCGTCGAAGGGCACACCGGAGGCGAGGACGGGCACGTCCTTGTCGTACAGGCGATCCGCGAACACCACGAAGCGCAGGGCCGTGGCCTGCTCCGTGATGGTGTGCACGTCGTGGAGGGCGAGCACGTCCACGTCCTTGACGAGCTCGCGGTAGCGGGAGGGATGCACGCGGGAGAGCATCGCGGTGAGGTCCGCGAAGTCGTCCACGGCGAGCACACCCGCGTCGGGGAAGTTCTCCTGGGCGGTGGCCTCGACGGCGGCGTCGTCCAGCGGCGACGGGGCGGCGGAGAGGCCGCGGTGGCGGTAGTCCTCGCCGTCCACGCGGATGACCTCGAACTGGTCGGCCAGGACCTGGATCTCGCGCTTGAAGTCCTGCGCCGCGAAGCGCCCCTCGCCGAGCGAGCCCGGCAGGGTGTTGGAGGTCGCCACCAGGCGCACGCCGGCGTCGGCCAGCTCGCGCATGAGGCGGGACATCAGCACGGTGTCCCCCGGGTCGTCGAGCTCGAACTCGTCGATGCACACGAGGGTGTACTCCTTGAGCTCGTCCACCGCCTTGCGGAAGGACAGGGCGCCCACGAGGTTGGTGTACTCCACGAACGTGCCGAACGCCTTGGGCCCGGGGGCCGCGTGCCACGTCGAGGCCAGCAGGTGGGTCTTGCCGACGCCGAAGCCGCCGTCGAGGTAAATGCCGGCCGGCCCTGCCGCCCGCTTCTTCCCGCCGAACAGGCCGCCGAGGAACCCGCCGCCCGAACCGCCCCGGCCGAGGTCTGCCGCGAACCGGCGCAGCCGCTCCACGGCCTGTGCCTGCGAGGGGTGCGCGGGGTCCGGGATGTAGGTGTCGAAGGACACCGTGCCGAAGCGGTACGACGGGTGGAAGCCGGCCAGCAGCTGGTCCGGGGTGACCTGCGGCGAACGGTCGGCGAGGTGGACGATCTGAGCCACGGGACACTCCCAGGGTCGACGACGGGGATTCCGGGCCATGCTACCGGGCCGCGGACCCGACCCATGTGACCTCGCGTGTCCCGGACTGAGGGGCCCCTACCCTCTTACGTGACACCGATGTGCCGTAATCTGTCGCGCAGGGCACGGACACGGAACCCGCCGTCGTCGTGCCGCCCGCCCCGGGCCCGTGCGGGCCCGCCCCGACGCGAAGGAAGGCAGTGCCATGACCGATACCGCCGCGAAGTTCTCCGAGTACGCCCACCCCGAGAAGCTGGTGTCCACGCAGTGGGTCGCCGACCATGTCGGCGACGAGGACGTCGTGGTCCTCGAGTCCAACGAGGACGCTCTCCTCTACTCCACCGGCCACATCCCCGGCGCCCAGCGCGTCGACTGGCACACCGAGCTCAACGACCCCGTCACCCGCGACTTCGTCGGCCCCGAGGCCTTCGCCGAGTTCGCCGCCTCCAAGGGGATCTCCCGGGACACCACCGTGGTGTTCTACGGCGACAAGTCCAACTGGTGGGCCGCCTACGCGCTGTGGGTGTTCACCCTCTACGGCCATGAGGACCTGCGCCTGATGGACGGCGGCCGTGACAAGTGGATCGCGGAGGGACGCGAGACCACCCGCGAGGTCCCGACCGTGGCCCGCGCGGAGTACCCGGTGATCGAGCGCGACGACCACACCGATCGCGCCGCCCGCGAGGACGTCCTGCAGGCCATCGGGACCACCCCGCTGATCGACGTCCGCTCCCGTCCCGAGTACACGGGCGAGACCACGCACATGGCCGGCTACCCGCAGGAGGGCACCCTGCGCGGCGGCCACATCCCCACGGCGGCGTCCGTGCCGTGGGCGTCCGCGGCCAACGAGGACGGCACCTTCAAGTCCCGCGCCGAGCTGGAGCAGGTCTACCGCACCGACGCCGGGCTGCGGGAGGGTGACGACGTGATCGCCTACTGCCGCATCGGCGAGCGCTCCTCCCACACCTGGTTCGTGCTCAAGTACCTGCTCGGCCACGAGGACGTCCGCAACTACGACGGCTCCTGGACCGAGTGGGGCAACGCCGTGCGCCTGCCGATCGCCGTCGGCGAAGAGCCGGGCGAGGCCCCCGCGCGCTGAGCCCCCGGCACGGCGTGGATCACTAGACTGGGACACCATGACCGAGAACCACGCCGTGCCCGCCGCCCTGGCCGAGATCATCGACGACTTCGCCGGGGTGCCCGATCCCGAGAAGCTCGAGCTGCTGCTGGAGTTCTCGGACGAGCTGCCGGCGCTGCCGGAGCGCTACGACGGCCACGAGGCCGAGATGGAGCAGGTCGTGGAGTGTCAGACCCCGCTGTTCCTGGCCGTCGAACTCGAGGGTGAGCCCGGCCCGCAGGCCCCGGTCCGCCTCTTCATCACCGCTCCCCCGGAGGCGCCCACCACGCGCGGCTTCGCCTCCGTGCTCACCCAGGGCCTGGACGGGCTGAGCGCCCTCGAGGTCGTGGACGTGCCCGAAGACATCCCCACCCGCCTCGGCCTGGCCAAGGCCCTCACCCCCCTGCGCCTGCGCGGCATGTCCGCCATGCTCGGCCGCATCAAGCGCAACGTCCGCGAGCAGGCCGGGATCGCCTGAGTCCGCCGTGGGCCAGCGCAAGAAGGATCGCGGCGCCCGGAACGGGGCGGCCACGCCGGCCGTCGCCGCTCTCGAGGCCGCCGGGGTCCCGTACCGGCTGCACACCTTCGACGTGGCCCTCGACGCCGGCGGCGAGCGGTTCGGCGTCCAGGTCGCCCGGGCGCTCAGCGTGCCCGCCGACCGACTGTTCAAGACGCTGATGGTGGCGGACCCCGACGGTGCGCTCGCGGCGTGCGTGGTGCCCGTGTCCGGTCAGCTGGACCTGCGGGCCGCCGCCGCGGTGCTGGGCGTCAAGCGGCTCGCCCTGGCCGATCTGGCCGTCGTCGAACGCCGGACCGGCTACGTGCGGGGTGGCGTCTCGCCCCTGGGCCAGCGCCGGCCCCACCCCGTCGTCCTGGACTCCTCCGCTCTCGACGCGGAGCTCATGTACGTCTCCGGCGGGCAACGCGGCCTGGATGTGGAGATCGCGCCCGCCGACCTCGTGCAGGTGACGGGCGCCGTCGTCGCGGAGATCGCGGCGGGCTGACGGGCGGGTCCTGCGGCCGGGCCGGTCAGGCGTCGTCGCGCGCCTGGCGGCGCACCGCGGCCATGCGCTGGCCGACGGTGACCAGGGACGCGGCAGCGAGCAGCCCCAAGGTGACGGCCAGGACGACCGGGGGCAGACCGAGGCCGGTGAGACCGGCGACCACGAGGGTGACCACGAGCCGTTCGGCGCGCTCGGCGATGCCCACGTGCGCGCTCCAGCCGAGGGCCTCCGCCTTGGCACGCACATAGGAGACGAGCATGCCCAGGGCGAGGCAGGCCCCGGAGAGCGCGCCGACCGCGGGTGCGGCGCCGACGCCGAAGCCCCACAGGCACAGCCCGAGGAACACGGCCGCGTCCTGCACGCGGTCCAGGGTGGAGTCGAGGAACGCGCCCCAGCGGCCGGTGGACCCGGCCTCGCGCGCCATGATCCCGTCCACCAGGTCCGAGAACACGAACGCGGTGATGAAGAGCGTGCCCCAGAACAGGTGCCCCAGGGGGAAGAGCACGAGCGCGCCCAGGCTCACGCCGAGCGTGCCGACGACCGTCACGGTGTCCGGACTGACCCCGGCCCGCAGGAGCGTACGGGCCACCGGGGTGAACAGGCGGGTGGTGACGCCGCGCGCGTGACGGTCCAGCATCAGGCGGGGTCTCCGGCCCCCGGGCGAGGATGCTCGGCCGCGGCACGGGCGTTGGCCGCCTGGCGCACACCGTGGTCCTGGGCGGCCCGGTCCCAGACGTCCGCGAGGATCTGCCGGGTCTCCCCCAGGGTCTGCGACATGTTCTTGGTCCGGGCGATGATCGGCAGGAAGTTGCCGTCGCCGGTCCACCGCGGCACCACGTGCTGGTGCAGATGGGCTGCGATCCCGGCGCCGGCCACCGCCCCCTGGTTCATGCCGAGGTTGTAGCCGGACGCGCCGGCGGCCTGGCCGAGGGCCAGCATCGCCGTCTGGGTCAGCTCCGCCATCTCGGCGACCTCCTCCGTGGTGGTGTCCGTGTACAGGGGCACGTGGCGGTAGGGGCAGACGAGCAGGTGACCGGGGTTGTACGGGTACAGGTTCAGCACCACGTAGGCGGTGCGGCCGCGGTGGACGATGAGGGAGTCCTCATCGTCGCGCTGCGGGGCCGCGCAGAACGGGCAGGTGTGCTCGTCCTTGACCTGGCCCGTCCCCTTGGACACGTACGCCATGCGGTGGGCGTTCCAGAACCGCTCGAAGGCGTCCGGGGCGCCGGGCAGCTCGAAGCCGTCCGTGGCGGCGGCGTCCGCCGACGCGCGGGCCTGCGCCCGCGCGTCGGATCCGCCGGTGCCGGGGCTGGTCATGGGGTGACCTCGCGCTCGCGCACCGCCTTCACGATGCGTTCGATCGCCTCCTCCACCGGCACGCCGTTGTCCTGGGTGCCGTCGCGGAAGCGGAAGGACACGGCGCCCGCCTCCCTGTCCTCGCCGCCGGCGATCAGCACGAACGGCGCCTTCTCCTTGGCCGCGGTGCGGATCTTCTTCGGGAAGCGGTCCGAGGAGTCGTCCAGGCGCGCCCGGATCCCCTCGGCGCGCAGCTTCGCGACGACGTCGTCCAGGTAGTCGTTGAATGCCTCGGCCACCGGGATGGCCACGACCTGCTCCGGGGCAAGCCAGGCCGGGAACGCGCCGGCGTAGTGCTCGGTGAGGACGCCCAGGAAGCGCTCGATGGAGCCGAAGAGGGCGCGGTGGATCATCACGGGGCGCTGACGGGTGCCGTCGGCGGCCTGGTACTCGAGGTCGAAGCGCTCGGGCAGGTTGAAGTCCAGCTGGATGGTGGACATCTGCCACGTACGGCCGATGGCGTCCCGGGCCTGGACCGAGATCTTCGGGCCGTAGAACGCGGCGCCGCCCGGATCCGGGACGAGCTGCAGACCGGAGGCCTCCGCGACCTCGGCGAGGGTGCGGGTGGCCTCCTCCCAGATCTCGTCGGAGCCGACGAACTTCTCCGGGTCCTTCGTGGAGAGCTCGAGGTAGAAGTCGTTGAGGCCGTAGTCCTTGAGCAGGTCGAGGACGAAGTTGAGCGTGGTGGTCAGCTCCTCCTTCATCTGCTCGCGGGTGCAGTAGATGTGGGCGTCGTCCTGGGTCATGCCGCGCACGCGCGTGAGCCCGTGGACCACGCCGGACTTCTCGTACCGGTACACGGAGCCGAACTCGAACAGCCGCAGCGGCAGCTCACGGTAGGACCGGCCGCGGGAGCGGTAGATCAGGTTGTGCATGGGGCAGTTCATCGGCTTGAGGTAGTAGTTCTGCCCCTGGCGCGTGATCTCGCCGGTCTCGGGATCACGGACCTCGTCGATGTGCATGGGCGGGAACATGCCGTCCGCGTACCAGTCGAGGTGGCCGGACACCTCGTAGAGGTGCTGCTTGGTGATGTGCGGGGTGTAGACGAACTCGTAGCCGGCCTCGGTGTGGCGCCGACGGGAGTAGTCCTCCATCTCCTTGCGGATGATGCCGCCGCGCGGGTGGAACACGGGCAGGCCGGAGCCGAGCTCGTCCGGGAAGGAGAAGAGATCCAGCTCGGCGCCGAGCTTGCGGTGGTCGCGGCGCTCGGCCTCGGCGAGGCGCTCCTGGTAGGCCTTGAGGTCGTCCTTGCTGGCCCAGGCGGTGCCGTAGATGCGCTGCAGCTGCTTGTTCTTCTCGTTGCCGAGCCAGTAGGCGGCGGCGGAGCGGGTGAGCGCGAAGCCGTTGCCGATGAGCTTGGTGGAGGGCAGGTGCGGGCCGCGGCAGAGGTCGCACCACACGGCGTCGCCGGTCTTGCGGTCCACGTTGTCGTAGATGGTGATCTCCCCGGCCCCGACCTCCACGGAGGCGCCCTCGCCGGCGGTGTCCGCGGCGTCCTTCTTGCCGAGCAGCTCGAGCTTGTAGGGCTCGTTCGCCATCTCGGCGCGGGCGGTCTCCTCGTCCACGACGCGGCGGCGGAAGGTCTGGCCGGACTTCACGATCTTCTGCATGAGCGAGGAGATCTGCTTGAGGTCCTCGGGGGTGAAGGGCTCGTCGACGTCGAAGTCGAAGTAGAAGCCGTCCGTGATGTACGGGCCGATGCCGAGCTTGGCGCCCGGGCGCAGCTGCTGCACGGCCTGGGCCATCACGTGGGCGGTGGAGTGCCGCAGCACCTCGAGTCCCTCGGGCTCCGTGATGTCCACCGATTCGACGGACGCGCCGGCGGGGATCTCGCGGGCCAGGTCCCAGAGCAGGCCGTCCACCCGCATCACGGCGGTGGTCGGCTTCTCGCGGAAGAGGTCGAGGCCGGTGGTGCCGTGCGTCACCTCCCGCAGCTCTCCGTCCACGGTCAGCAGGATGTTCTTCGGCTCCGACACGGTGCTCCTTCGAGGTCTGGCTTCGGGATCGGTGGCGTACGGGGGCCACCGTCGGCCGCGTCCCATTCTAGGGGCGCGGCCGGACGGCGGGGCACGGAGGCGAGCGGTCTCATCTGTCCGGGGTGGGCAGCAGCTCCCACGTCTCCGGGTGGGGCACCGGGATCGGGGTGTGCTCCGGCGCGGGCCGATCGGGTGCCGTGCGGCCGGGGCGGGCCCCGCCGGCCGGTCCGACGTCGGTACGCACCTTCACGGGCCAGCCGCCCGTGCCGTGGTGCGGGATGTCCGGCAGGGGCTGCGCCCCGGTGCCCGCCCGGCCGCTGCGGCGCGCGGCGGCGGCTCGGCGGTCCGCCGCGAGCCAGTCCCGCCACTGCTGCCGGGTGGCGTCCAGGTAGTCGGGGTCCGGGAGCGTCTCGGGCCGGTGCAGGTCCCAGGCGCGCACGGCCTGGACGGACACGGCCCGGTCGCCGGTGCGCCGGACGGTGCCCTCGATCAGCAGGAGGCGGGCGGAGAAGAGCATCTCCCCGGAGGCGTGCTGGGCCTCGGTGAAGAAGGAGGCGTCCACGCATCCGGTGCCGTCGTCCACGGAGAGGAACACCACCCGCTTGCCGCTGCGCATGGGCGGGGTCTGGGTGGCCACGCGCACCCCGGCCACGAGCACCCGGGACTGCGTGCGCAGCCCGAGCAGGTCCTTCGCCCGGGTGACGCCGAGCGCGTCCAGGTACGGGGCGTGGGAGTCCATGAGGTGGGCGGTGACGTCCAGGGCGGTGAGCTCCAGCTCGGTGCGGACCCGGGCGGCCGGGGCCGGGTCCGGGAAGAGCGGGGCGAGGGCGGTGAGCTCGGTGTCCGGCAGGTCCAGGGCCAGCTGGCCCTCCACCTGCCGTGGACGGGCGGACCGCGAGCGCGGGGCGGTGCGGCCGGGGGCGGTGCCGCGGGTGGTGGAGTGCTGGAGTTCGAGGTGGTGGACGAGGTCGGTGCGGGAGGCGCCGCCGGGTGGGAGGAGGCAGTCGAGGGCGCCGAGCTGGGCGAGGCGTTCGAGGTTGCGGGCGGTGGGGCGGGCGCGGTCGCGGACGTCGGCGAGGGAGCGGTAGGGGCGGCCGGCGTCGAGGCGGTCGGTCTCGGCTTCGCTGAGTCCGGAGAGGCTGGTGAGGGGCAGGCGGATGCCCCAGCGGCCGGGGGCGCCGTCGTCGACCTCGGGGTGGGCGGGGACCCACTCGACGTGGACGTGGCGCGAGGAGGCGTTGACGTCCACGGGCAGGACGGGGATGCCCATGCGGCGGGCCTCGGCGACCATGAGGCGGGCGGGGTACATGCCGGGGTCGTGTTCGAGGATGGCGGCCATGAAGGCGGCGGGGTGGTGGGTCTTGAGCCAGGCGGAGTGGTAGGTGGGGACGGCGAAGGCGGCGCCGTGGGCCTTGCAGAAGCCGAAGGAGCCGAAGGCGGAGAGGGTGGCCCAGACCTCGTCGATGACGTCGAGGGAGTAGCCGCGGGCGAGGGCGCCGGTGCGGAAGGCCTCTTCGACGAGGTGTTCCTGCGGGCCGCCGAGGAGGCGGCGGTGCTCGTCGGCGCGGGCCAGTCCGCAGCCGGTCATGACGTCCATGGTGCGCAGGACCTGTTCGTGGAAGACGGTGACCCCGTGGGTCTCGGCGAGGACGGGCCGCAGGTCGGGGTGCGGGTAGTGGGCGGGTGCCCAGCCGTGCCGCTGTTCGAGGAAGGGCCGGACCATGTCGGACTGCATGGGGCCGGGGCGGAAGAGGGAGATGTCCACGGTGAGGTCGTTGAACTCGCGGGGGGCGAGTTTGCCGACGAGTTCGCGCTGGCCCGGGGACTCGATCTGGAAGCAGCCGAGGGTGTGGGTGGTGCGGATCATCGCGTAGGTGGCGTCGTCGTCGAGGGGCACCTGTTCGAGGTCGATGCGCTCGCCCGTGGTGCGTTCGACCTCGGCGATCGTGTAGGCGATGGCGGACTGCATGCGCACGCCGAGGATGTCGAGCTTGAGGAAGCCCATGGGGTCCATGTCGTGCTTGTCGAACTGGCTCATGGGCAGGCCCATGCCGGAGGGTTGGACGGGGGTGCGGTGCAGCAGGGTGGCGTCGCCGAGGATGACGCCGCAGGGGTGCATGGAGATGTGGCGGGGCAGGCGGTCGAGGCGTTCGGTGAGGTCGACGAGCAGGTCCAGCTGGCGGTCGCCCTCGGCGCGGCCGGACTCGATGCGGCGGGAGAGGCCGCCGAGTTCGGGCATGCGCTGGAGGGCTTCGCGGAAGTTCGAGGCGGAGAAGCGCCAGAGCTGCTTGGCGATGGCGTCCACCTCGGGTTCGGGCATGCCGAGGGCGAGGCCGGCGTCGCGGACGGCGCCGCGGGCCCGGTAGGCGTTCTGCATGCTCATGAGGGTGGTGCGCTCGGCGCCGAAGCGTTCGACGACGGCGTGGTAGATCTCGTGGCGGCGGGCGGACTCCACGTCGATGTCGATGTCCGGGAGGGTGGAGCGGTCGGTGGAGAGGAAGCGCTCCATGATCAGGCCGTTGGCCATGGGGTCGACATGGGAGATGCGCAGGGCGTGGTTGACGAGGGAGGAGGCGCCGGAGCCGCGGGCGGCCACGCGGATGCCCATGCCCTCGATGAGGTCGACGACGGCGGCCACGGTGAGGAAGTAGGAGGAGAAGCCGAGTCGGGTGATGATGCCGAGCTCGTGCTCGGCGCGGTCCTGCAGGTCCCGGGCCGCCTGGCTGGTGCCGGGGAGGCCTCCCCCGGTGTGGAGGTGGGGGTAGCGGGCGAGGAGGCCGGTGCGGGTGCGCTCGCGCAGCACGTGCTCCGGGGGGCCGTCGATGCCGATGACGGCGGCCTCCGGGACGCGGGGCACGCCCCAGCCGAGGTCGGTCTCGGGGTCGAGTGCGCAGGCCTCGGCGAGGCGGCGGGTGGCCTCGAGCAGGGGGGCGGGGCGGTCGTCGGCGGCGAAGGCGATCTCGTGGGCGATGCGGTGCATGGCGGCGGTGGACTTGAGCCAGCCCTGCCCGTTGGGCTGCAGGTCGTGGAGGGCGTCGAGGGAGCTGAGGGCACGGACGGCGTCGAGGACGTCCGCGGTGGCGGCACCGTCCGGGGCCGCGTAGCGCACGGCGTTGGTCAGGACGGCGGGGATGCGGGCCTGGCGGGCGGCGCGGAGGGTCTTCACGGCGTGCCCGGTGTCGAGGCGTCGGCCGGGGGCGGAGAGGTGGGTGACGACATCGGCGTGGGGGCTGCCTGCGGGCAGGGCCGCCTTCCAGCGGCGCAGGGCGGTGAGGCCGGCCGCGTACCGGCGGCGGGCCAGGTGGCGGCCGACGTCCGAGTCCGGGCCGAGGAGGACGAACAGCTCGGGGGTGGGCGGGTTGTCCCGGTTGGCGGCGGTGGGGACACGGCCGGCCGCCGCGGCGGCGAGCTCGGCGACGCTGGCCCACGGGCTGCCGCCCGCCGCTCCCCCGGTGGTGCGGGCGTGGGCGGCGGAGACGAGCTCGCACAGGGAGCGGTAGCCGGAGCCATGACAGCCTCCTCGGGCGAGCACGACCACGCGGCCGGCGTCCTCGTCCTCGCTCCACCGGACGGCCAGGTCCACGCCCACGATCGGGGTGATGCCGTGGCGCAGGCAGGCACCCACGTGTTTGGCCATGCCGTAGAGCCCGTCCCGGTCGGTGCAGGCCAGCAGGTCCATGTCCGCGGCCGCGGCGGCGGCCACGAGGTCCTCGGGCCAGCTGACCCCGTAGTGGGCGCTGAACGCGGAGGCGACGTGCAGGTGGGCGAAGGGTGCGGCGGTGCGTCCGGCCGCGGCGGCCCGGCTCATGCCGACCGCCTCAGGTCCTGGGCGTGCTCGTGGACGCGCACGAGCCGCCACCGGCCGGAGTCCAGGTGGTGGGCGACGTCGAGGGTCTGCAGGGGCGCGGCGCCGGCCCGGGCCAGGCGGACCTGCAACCGCCACATCTCGTGGTCGACGAGACCGGCGCCGCGGCCCTTCTCCGCGCGGACCTCCTCCGCCCACCAGCGGCGCCGCTCGAACCAGCGCACGGGGCGCTCTGCGAGGACGTAGTCCCGCCCGTTCCAGCGCAGCCCCTGCGGGGTGCCGTCTGCCCCGCACTCCACCGCCACCGACTGTGTGAGGACTCCCATTCTGCTTCTCTCCCTGTGCACTGCTGACCGGACCGACGACGGGGTGCCGTCGGGCGATGGGAGCGCGGCCCGTCCGGCGGACCGGACGCGGGGAAGAAGTGGGAAGGTGGGGCCGCACACCCGATCGTACTCGAACATGTGTTCGAATGCGATGGGTGCGAACGTAGGGCGCCCGCCGGACACGTTAAGGACGCATCGCCCCAGACGGGCGAGGCCGGGAACGCCCTTTTCGTGAGGCCGGCTGGCCGAGTCCTGGCCGTAGGCCTCAAACCCGACCTTGGGGCGCACACGCACGAGAAAATCGTCTCTTGGGCCGGAAGAAGTGCGCCGGCACGGTCCTGTGGACAATGCGAGCAGGACCACAATCCGTCTGCGTATACTCCGAACCAACCGGGCCTCGCATGCCACGGGCACCGCGTTGCGGGATCAGCGCGGGAGGCGCGGACACACGACGGACGTCCAGTTGGAGGGGAAATGTCTCTCACCGCACCCGGGCGCGCCCTGCGCCGCCACCGATTCGCCCAGGCCGGCACGCTCAGCGTGGCCTTGGCGCTCGCACTGACCGCCTGTGGCGGGCAGTCCGAGCCCGCCGAGTCGTCGACGACGTCACCCTCGTCCGCCAAGCCCGCCGTCGAGACGTCCGCGCCCGCGAGCACGAGTGAGACCGCAGGCGTCAGCTCATCCCCCACGGCCACGGAGAGCGGGTCCGGCGAATACGTGCCCGCGTCTGCCGACGGCCCCGCGCGGAACGTGCCCAAGCCGGAGATGCCCGCCGCCATGAAGGAAGAGACCAAGGAGGGCGCCGAGGCGGCAATTCGCTATTTCTGGGAGGCCATTTACTACACTGACCAGACCGGAGAAACCGCTGATTTTGATTCGACATACAGCGAATACTGCGAGCTTTGCCAAGCCGTATCCGACTCAACTGCCCAGCACTACAAAGAAGGTGGCTGGTCGACGGGAGAGCACACCTCGATCAAATCGTTGACTCTCACCCCGTCAGAGTTTGGCTACACCGCTACTCTTGTTCGTGACGCATCCGCTGTAGAGGTCTTCGACTCACAGGGCGTTAGAGACGACTCTGCCAGTGGGGTGGAAACTCACGACGAGACCTGGCTGGCCGACGTAGTCTACGAACCCTCCAAGGGCCACTGGGTGATCGATGAGATGCAAAATCACCAGGATGCTCAATAATGCCTTCCATCTCGCGTATTTTGATTGCGATAGTAACTGCTTGCATTGCCCTAACGCTGATTCAAGCGCCATCGGCACACGCACAGCGCGCGAAGCCCTGCACCGATGTTCCCATTAGTGGCAAGCGAGAAGACGTCGAATTTAGGATTCGAACGCAGTGCAAGAAACAGTCGCGAACACAGCCCCCTCAGCCGGCCTCCGAACCGGTATCCGAAGTTGCCGCTCCAGGAGCCAGAGAAAAGCCGGCAATCGAGCAGCGCACTGTAGACGCCTGTTTTCCGAATCAAGAGAATAATTCCGATTTTGGGACGTGTCGCGAACAGACCGAGGCCTTTTGCCCAGAAGGGGCATGGGTACGTGAGCAGTTCGTCGACACAACTCGCCCAGATAGGGATCCCTATTACAGCCGGCCGGAATGCGTTACTGCGGGTTCGCCAGCCCCAGCAGCAGACGGCGCCCCGCCCGTGTCCATCGACGAGGTCCGCACGCTCCTCGTGCTGGAGCCTGAGATCCGGTCGGACAACGGCGGACGCGGGATCCGCAATGCGGAGACCAACTTCTACGCAGACGCCGAAACACGCACGCTCGTCACCACCCTCAACGGGGTCGAGGTCGAACTCCGCGCCACGCCGGTGAGCTTCCACTGGGATTACGGGGACGGGTCCCCCACCAAGACCACCTCGGTCGCAGGCCAGAGCCAGCCGGAGTTCAACGTCCCCACCCCCACGAGCCACGTGTACGAGGACACCGGGCAGTACACGGTCCGCCTCACCACCGTGTACATCGGCGAATACCGGGAGGCCGGGGGCGAGTGGGTGCTCATCCCAGGCACCATCAGCCTCGACTCGGCCCCCGTCACCGCGAACATCTGGCGCACCATCACCCGCAATGTCGCCGATGACTGCAGCGTCGACTCCTCAGCCTGGGGCTGCACCGGCCCCATCGAATCCGCTCCGGCCGGCTGAGCACAGACCGCGGGGCGGCCGACGGTCTCCCGTCCACCGCCCCGCGGCCCACTCATCGGCCGGGTGTGTCAGACCCGGCGCACCCGCCCCCGGGCCGTGAGCACGAGTCCCGCACCGAGGGCCGCGAGCGCTCCGAGCGCACCCGCCGGAACTTCACGCCCGGTCTCGACCGTGTCCGGGGTCGTGTGGGTCTCCTCCCCGCCCGTTCCCTCCCCCGGTTCCTCCCCGGCCACGGGAGCCGGAGTGTCGACGGGCTCCTGCTCGGCGGGCGGCACCGGGTCCGCCTCGCCGGGAGACGGGGCGTCCTCCCCCGCCGGCACGTTCAGGGCCCAAGGCTTCTGCCCGTCCGCGAGCAACTCGACGAGCGCGAAGACGTCGGACCGCGCCGCGTCCTGGGTGATGATGACGTCCTCACTCTTGGTCATCCCGTCCAGCGACCAGTCGAGGACGAGGCGGTCGTCGGTCGGGTATGTCGCGTCGGCGAGGTAGTGAAACCCGGTGAAGGAGTCCACCGTGGTGTCGCGCCAGAGGGCACCCCAGCGCGGACCCCACGAGAGTTCCGCGACCGCCGCGTCGTCGCCCAGGCCTTCGGACCGGAACGGCAGCAGCACGCCCGACTCGGCGTGCTCCAGCGTGAAGAACCACTCGGGGTTGTCCCCGAACACGGGGTCGGCCAGGCTGTGCTCCCCCCACGCGTAGACGAGCCCGGCAGAGGGGCCTCTGTTGCCCTCCGGAGTGCCGGCGGCCTCATCGTAGAGGGCGGCGGCCACCGGGGTGCCGTCCACGGACAGGGCGAACAGGAGATGGCCGTCTCCGGCCTCGCCGTGGCACCCCTCCGAAAGATGCGGCGCTCATACCGGCCCGGTGACACCCACGCTACGCAGAGCCCATTCTCAGGGGGAGTTCAGAACGGTCTCGGATCCGTCTCGATCCGATCACGATGCCGCGGCACCGCGTTCCCGCGCCTCACGGGCAGGTCATCCCCGTCGCCCCGTCCTTCAGAGCAGCGTTCCCTGATGCTCTCTCATCTCCTGGATCAGCTCCGGCCCGTTGTTCCGCACGTTCCCCACGGCGCCCCCCACGGGCCGCAGCGACCAGCCCGCCGCGACGTCGTACGCGCCGGCGCACACCTCGCCCACGAGGGCGTCGGCTTCTTCTGCGGACCCGAGCGTGTCCGGGGCGAGCCACCGGTCCATCGCCTCGGCGTCCATGGGCACGGGCATCCGGTCGTGCAGCTGGCCGAGTGCGGCGAGCACCGGATCGTCGTCGTCCGCGTCGGGCGCGGCCATGGTGAGGATCGTCGTCGAGAGGACCCAGGCGTCCTCCCCCGCGGCCTTGGCCTCGGGGTCCTGCCACCACTCGTACAGGCCGGCGAACCAGATGACCGGCCCCTCGCCGTCCCCGGCCCCGGCCGGGTGCACGTAGTAGGGCTGCTTCTTCGCGGCCCGCCCGTCGGGACCCTTGGCGCCAGGCTCCGGCGTCTTCCACTCGTAGTAGCCCTCCACCGGCACGGCGCAGCGTCGAGCGCGGACGGCGGCCCGGAACGTCGGCTTGGAGGCCACGGTCTCCGAGCGCGCGTTGAACGCACGGGACCCCACGGACAGCTCCTTCGCCCACGGCGGCACCAGGCCCCAGCGTGCCACGTGGATCCGCCGGGTCACTCCGGCGCCGACGTCGTCCGCATGCGCCACGAGGATCGGCACCTCGGCTGTCGGCGCCACGTTCCAGCTCTGGCGCAGCACCAGCTCCTCATTCGTCTCGGCATCGCCCAGGGCCACCAGGTCGCTCGTGGCGCGGGCCATCACGTAGCGGCCGCACACGTCAGCGGTCCCTCCCGTCCCGGCCACGATCGACATACATCCACGCGATGCCGAGGGCGAAGCCCATCATCGCGCAGCCGAGCACAGTGCCCCAGGGACTCTCGGTGCCCAGTCCGAACACCACTCCCAGGCCGACGCCGATCAGCAGCCCCACCAGCGGGATGCGCCACTGAGCGAGCGTGCCGGCACCGGCCGGAGCCCCGGCTGGAGCCTCCGGAGCCTCGTACGCCTCGTCCTCGTCTCTGCCATGTCCTGCCACGGTTCGCCCCTCCGTTCACATCGGTGTTGCGGGTCAGGTTGCAGTCTCCCCCGGCCGCCATGGTGACGCCATACACCAGGCCCCCCGGCTGCTCACCGATGCGTCGCACAGGGTCCTGTGATGGGATGGGCAGAACGAGCCCGCCCGCCGCGCCGCCTCACGCATGCGCGGCCTCGGGCAGATCCCCACCACCAGGAGGAACAACGTGTCCCAGAAGGTCCGCGGCGTCGTCGCCATGGCGAAGGACGCCCCCGTCACCATCGAGACCATCGTCATCCCCGATCCGGGACCCGGCGAGGCCGTCGTCGACATCAAGACCTGCGGCGTCTGCCACACGGATCTGCACTACCAGCAGGGCGGGATCGGCGACGAGTACCCGTACCTGCTCGGCCACGAGGCCACGGGTGTGGTCTCCGCGATCGGCGAGGGCGTCGACCACGTCCAGGTCGGCGACACCGTGATCCTCAACTGGCGCGCCGTGTGCGGCGAGTGCCGCGCGTGCCGCAAGGGCGAGCCGAAGTACTGCTTCAACACCCACAACGCGACCCAGAAGATGACCCTGGAGGACGGCACGGAGTTGTCCCCGGCCCTGGGCATCGGGGCGTTCGCGGACAAGACGCTCGTCCACGCCAAGCAGTGCACCAAGGTCGACGGCGTCGACACTCCCGAGGAACAGGCCGCGGTCGGCCTGCTCGGATGCGGGATCATGGCCGGCATCGGCGCGGCCATCAACACCGGCGAGGTCAAGCTCGGCGAGTCCGTGGCCGTGATCGGCTGCGGCGGCGTCGGCGTGGCCGCGATCGCCGGGGCGAAGCTCGCCGGCGCCACCACGATCATCGCGGTGGACATCGACGCCAAGAAGCTCGCGAAGGCCGAGGAGCTCGGCGCCACCCACACCGTGAACTCGAAGGACGAGGACCCCGTGGAGGCCATCCGCGCGGCGACCGGCGGCTTCGGCGCCGACGTGGTCATCGAGGCGGTCGGCCGCCCGGAGACCTACGAGCAGGCGTTCTACGCCCGGGACCTGGCCGGCCGCGTCGTCCTGGTGGGCGTGCCCACCCCCGGCATGGAGCTGAAGCTGCCCCTGCTGGAGGTCTTCGGCCGCGGCGGCGCGCTGAAGTCCTCGTGGTACGGCGACTGCCTGCCGGAGCGCGACTTCCCGATGCTCGTGGACCAGTACCGCCTGGGCCGCCTGCCGCTGGACGAGTTCGTCACGGAGACCATCGCCCTGGACGAGGTGAACGAGGCCTTCGAGACGATGAAGTCCGGCGAGGTCCTGCGCTCGGTGGTGGTGCTCTGATGGCGCGCATCGATCACCTGGTCACCTCCGGCACGTTCTCCCTGGACGGGGAGACGTTCGACGTGGACAACAACGTGTGGATCGTCGGCGGCGCGGAGCAGTGCGTCGTCATCGACCCGGCCCATGATGCCTCGGCCGTCTGGAAGAAGGTGAACGGCCGCCAGGTGCTGGCCATCGTCCTCACCCACGGCCACGACGACCACATCCGCCAGGTCCAGGAGTTCCGCCAGATGGTGGACGCCCCCGCGCTGCTCCACCCCGCCGACCGCATGCTCTGGGACGACGTCTTCCCCGACGAGGAGCCCGATGGCGCGCTCGCCGAGGGCGACGTCCTGCGCGTGGCCGGCGTCGAGCTGCGGGTGCTGCACACCCCCGGCCACTCCCCCGGCTCGGTCTGCCTGTACGCCCCCGCCCTGGGCGAGGCCGGCGACGACGGCGCCCCGACCGGCGTCGTGTTCTCCGGCGACACCCTGTTCCAGGGCGGGCCCGGCGCCACCGGCCGCTCGTACTCGGACTTCGACACGATCATCGAGTCCATCCGCGAGCGCCTGCTCTCGCTGCCGGAGGCCACCGTGGTCCACACCGGCCACGGCGACTCCACCACGATCGGCACGGAGAAGCCGCACCTGCAGGAGTGGATCGACCGCGGCCACTGAGGACGCGCCGAGGTGGGGAAGAATGGTCCCCCGTGACCATCCTCCCCGCCTCGCCCCCTCCCTCCGTGATCCTGCTCGGCGGCGCGTCGGGCTCCGGCAAGTCCTACCTGGCCCGGCGGCACGGCCGGCCCCACCTCTCGCTCGATGCGTTCTACCGTCCGCAGTCCGACGACGGCGCCGCGGGCGGGCCCGGCCCCGTGTTCCCGCGCACCCCCTACGGCGAGATCGACTGGGACCACCCCGGAACATGGGATGAGCAGGCGGCCGTGGACGCGGTCGTCGAACTGCTCGAGGAGGGCGCCACGCGTGTGCCCGACTACGACATCTCCACGTCCTCCGTCCGCGGGCACAGCACCGTCGCGCTCGAGCCGGGCGGGGTGATCGTGGCGGAGGGCATCTTCGCCGAGCGCATGCCCGCCGCCCTGGACCGGGCCGGGGTCGGCTACGCGGCCTGGTACATCGACCAGGCGCGGACCACGACGGCGGCCCGCCGGTTCGTGCGCGACGTCGCCGAACGCCGCAAGCCGCTGCCGTTCCTCGTGCAGCGGGGCTGGTCCCTGTACCGGACGGACGCGGCGCGCCGGGCGGCGGCCGTGGCGGCCGGCTTCACCCCGCGACGCAAGCGGGAGATCATCGCGGATCTCACGGCCTGACGGCCCGCCCGCAGTCTGGCCGCCCGTGCCCTCAGCCGGAGGTGCCCGCAGCGAGGACGGCGAGCTGCTCGTCTACCACCTCGAGCCCGGCGGCGGCCGCCCACGCCGTGTACTCCTCCCGCAGGGCCGCGGCGAACGCGGGGACGATCACCCCGGGGCGCACGTCCTCGGCCGCGCCCGCCGTGCGGGGGTCCATGTCCAGACCGAGCTCCCGGTAGACGTCGACGAGCACGGCCCGCAGCGGAGCGGGGTCGGACACCACCACGTGGGTGGAGAACAGGAACGCCCCCTTCACCACGCGCTGCGCGGAGCCGGCCAGCTTCACCGGGTATGTCGGCGCAGGGCCCTGCACGGAGAACTCGCCCGGGCAGTACTCCCCCGGGATCTCGCCCACGGAGGCGGGCACGTCCACGCGCGCGAACGCCCGCACGAACAGGTCGGCGAACTCGGCGAACCGGGCCTGCTGCGTGAGTGCCGCGTCCTCCTGCTGGCTCAGGTGGTCCACCACCAGGCAGCCGTGGTGGTAGGCCGCCGCCCGTCCGCCGGCCCGGCGCACCACCGGCTCGAAGCCGTGGGCGCGGGCCGCCGCGGCCGCGGCCGCGAAGCCGGGCAGCCGGGCGTCGCGCTGGCCGAACGGGACCGTCGGTTCGGGCACGTAGACGCGGATCAGGTCCTCGAGGGCCCTTCCCTCGGCCGCGGCGGCGCGGAAGACGGCCAGCTCGTCCATGGCCCAGTCGAGGTCTTCAGCGGCCCCGAGGGTCCGCTCCTGCACGGCCCAGCGCAGCCGGGGAGCTGCGCTCACAGGCCGCCCTCGGCCGGCCAGGAGCGCAGGGTGAGGGTCTGCTCGGCGTGGGCGAAGGGGCCGTCGTCGTCGTGGAGGACGGTGCTGGTCAGGCCCACGCCGTCCGGGCCCACCGTGACCTGCCCCGCGAGGCCGAGCCAGTGGCCGGTGGGCTCGCGGTACAGGTGGATCTGCAGGTCCACGTTGGGGAAGAACCACCCGCCCGGTTTCGCCGGCAGGGCCGGGGCGATCCCGTTGGCCGCGTCGGTGAGGCTGATCAGGCGCACCAGGTCGCTCGTGCTCTCCCCCGCCACCATCTCGCGGTCCGTGGTGAGCCACACCCGGCCGTGGCCCGGCCCGTGGCCGGGCAGGACGACGCCGTCGAGGGAGGCGATGTACCCGCCTCCCCATCCGTGGAGCGCGTTGTGCGACTGCGCCTGCGAGCGCGGCGGGAGGGGCTCGTCCGGCAGCTGAGCGACGGCGGAGGTGTCCGAGGTGGACAGCAGCCAGGCGCGCAGGGTCAGCACGGTGCGGCCCCGGGCGTGGAGCACGGACTCGACAAGCTCGATGGTGCGGCCCGGACGCAGGGTGCGCGTGACCACCTCGAGCTCGCCCGACCAGAGCGTGCCCAGGATGTCGTAGGAGAGCCGTCCCACCCGCAGCCCGGGAGTGGTCTCGTGCGCAGCCACCTCGTGCAGCAGCAGGCCCGAGACGGCGGCCATGTGCATCTCCTCTTCCCGCCATGCGCCCTGGGCGTGCACGGTGGAGCGCACGCGGGAGGTGCGGACGCCGTCGGCGTCCACGGTGGGCTCGCCGAGGCGGACGTAGAAGGCCAGGGGATCGCCGGCGACGGAGGTCGCGGGGGTGGAGGTGATGTCGGTCATGGGCCGAAGTCTGCCAGAACGACGACGACGGCCGGTGACGTCCCCGCGGGATGTCACCGGCCGTCGTCGTGCGGACCGAGCCGGGGTTCAGCGGCGCATGACCTTGCGGGCGATGCCGTTGCCGATCAGCTGCAGCGCCTGGACGAACACGATCACCACGATCACGGCCAGCCAGGTGACCTCCGGACGGAACCGGTTGTAGCCCTCCACGATGGCGAAGTTGCCGACGCCGCCGCCGCCGATGATGCCCGCCATCGCGGACATGTCCACGAGCGAGATGATCACGAACGTGAAGCCGAGGATCAGCGGGCCGAGGGCCTCGGGCAGCACCACGGCGCGCACGATCCGCATGCGGGAGGCGCCCATCGCGCGGGCGGCCTCGATCACGCCGGGGTCCAGCGAGACGAGGTTCTGCTCCACGATGCGGGCGATGCCGAACGTGGACGCCCAGATCATGCAGAACACCACGGCGGTGTTGCCGATGCCGGTGCCGAGCACCGCGATGGTCAGCGGCTGCAGGGCGGCGATGAGGATGACGAACGGGATGGGCCGGATGAGGTTCACGATGAAGTTCGTGACCAGGTAGACGGCACGGTTGGCGAAGATGCCGCCCGGGCGCGTGGTGTAGAGGACGAGCCCGACCAGCAGGCCGAGGATGCCGCCGAGGATGAAGGACCAGCCGACCATGTAGAGGGTGTCCCCCACGGCGGTCATCAGCTCGGGGCCGTAGTACCCCCAGTCGAGGTTCTGGAATCGGTCGATCACTGGTGCACCTCCTGCACGTCTCCGGCGCCGGCCAGGTCCGCGACAAACGCGTCCACCGCGGCGGCCTCGCCCGTGAGCGCCACGGTGAGCAGGCCGTACGCGGAGTCCTTGGTGGCGGACATGCCGCCGTGGACGATCTCGAAGCCCACGCCGCGCGTCGATGCGGTGCCGAGCACCGCCGAGACCGCGGCGGAGTCCTTGAGCGAGACCATGATCAGCCGACCCTCGGTGCGCGCCCGGATGCGGGCCACCTCCTCGGCATTCGGCCGGTCCTTGAGCGCCGTGGCCACGAAGGACGCGGCGTCGGCGGAGTGGGCGGGCCGAGAGAAGAGGTCGTAGACCTTGCCGGACTCCACCACGCGGCCGCTGTCCATCACGGCGACGCGGTCGGCGATCGAGCGGATGACCTCCATCTCGTGGGTGATGGCCACGATCGTGACCCCGAGCTCCTCGTTGACGCGGCGCAGCACGGAGAGCACCTCGTGCGTCGTCGAGGGATCCAGGGCGCTGGTGGCCTCGTCTGCGAGCAGGATCTCCGGCTCGGCGGCCAGGGCGCGGGCGATGCCGACGCGCTGCTTCTGGCCGCCCGAGAGCTGCTCCGGGTAGTGCTTGGCCTTGTCCGCCAGGCCGACGAACTCGAGCAGCTCCGCCACGCGAGCGCGGCGTTTGGACCGCGGCCAGCCGGCCGTGTCCAGAGCGAACTCGATGTTCCCGGCCACCGTGCGGGAGGTCAGCAGGTTGAACTGCTGGAACACCATGCCGATGCGGGTGCGCAGCGGACGCAGCTTCGCTTCGGAGAGATGGGAGACCTGCTGGCCCAGCACCGTGACGGTGCCCGACGTCGGCTTCTCCAGCCCGTTGATCATGCGGATCAGGGTGGACTTGCCGGCGCCGGAGAAGCCGATGACGCCGAAGACCTCGCCGCGGTTCACGGCGAGCGAGACGTCGTCCACGGCCTTCACACCGGCACCCTTCTTGGTGGCGTAGACGCGGCTGACGTGGTCGAAGACGATGACCGGCTCCCCCGGGGCGCCCGCGGAGGGGCGCCCCGGGGTGACCGCGTCACGGTCGGACGTATGGGAACCTGCCATGGATCAGGCGCCCTGCTTCGCGATCGCGTCCTGGTACTGCTTCAGGGTCTCGTCGATCTGGGCGGTGTCGAGCTGCACCGGCACGCTCGTGTCGGAGGAGAGCTTCGCGGACTCATCCAGCACGGGCTGCTCGTGGTACAGGGCCGCGATCTTCTTGTAGGTCTCGTTGTCGCGGTCCTCGCGACGCACGGCGAAGCCGTTGACGTACGGCTTGGCGGAGTCGTCCTTGGGATCGTCCTTGAACAGGGCGGTGTTCGTGTCGATGCCGGCGTCGGCCGAGAAGGTGTTGTTGATGACCGCGCCCTGGACGGACTCGAGCGCGTTCACGGTCTGCTGGGCGGCCACGGTCTGGACCTTCACGGTGGAGGCGGCCTCGTCGATGTCCTTCGGCTCCGGGCGGATGGTCTCGTTGGACAGCTTCAACAGGCCGGCGGCGACGAGCACGTTGATGGCGCGGGCCTGGTTCACGGTGTCGTTCGGGATGGCGACGGTGTCGCCCTTCTTGAACTCGGAGACGTCTTTGTACTTCTTGGAGTACAGGGGCAGCGGGATGATCTCGGTGGTCCCGATCAGCGTCAGGTCCTTGCCGGAGGCCTGGTTGTAGTCGGCCAGGTAGGCGATGTGCTGGAACCAGTTCATGTCGATGTCGCCGTTGTCCAGCGCCGGGTTCGGCTGCGTGTACTCGGTGAAGTTGCGGATCTCGACGTCGATGCCGTGCTTCTCCTTGGCGAGCTTCACCAGGGCGCGGTGCGTCTCGTTCTCGGACACGACGCCGATGCGCACGGTCTGGGCGCCGTCGTCGCCCTTCTTCTCGGCCTGCGAGTTGCAGGCGGTCAGGGCGAACGCGCCGACGGCGGCCAAGGACAGGCCGGCGAAGGAGCGGCGGGAGATGTTCGAGGGGGTCGTCATGGGGTTCTCCTTGGAGGACGGTGCGACGTCGCCGGCGCGGGTGGGCACGGCGGGTGCGGAACGGTGCGGGGTGGGCCGTGCGGTGGGTGATTCCCCGCGGGGCACAGCACGGCGGGCGGGGGGCGAGAGACGCCCCGAGCCGGAGGCCGGGATCCTTTCGAACGCTGCTCTTGCCCGTCCCCCAGTCACCGCGGGCTCCCCTCGAGGGGTCTGCACGCAGCGGAGGCGGGCCGCTTCTCGGTCCGTTGCCACCCGTGAACATGGGGTTGGCGAGCGGCTCGTCGTGGGACCACGTGGACCCGCCGAGGCGGGGTCCACAGCCGCTTCTCCTGAAGCTGGGCCCAAGCCTATCGCAGCGTGTGCGCTCCATCGGGCAGGGCGGTGACGCGCAGCGTCATACTGCGGGGCCCGGGGCCGACGTGTGATGCCTCTCGCGGGACGACGACGGCCGGGCGCCTCCGCGGGGAGGCGACCGGCCGTCGTCGGGACGGGGCTCAGGCGGACGGGATCAGAAGTCCCAGTCCTCGTCCTCGGTGTTCTCGGCCTTGCCGATCACGTAGGAGGAGCCGGATCCGGAGAAGAAGTCGTGGTTCTCGTCCGAGTTCGGGGAGAGTGCGGAGAGGATGGCGGGGTTCACGTTCGTGGTCTCGGCCGGGAACATGGGCTCGTAGCCCAGGTTCATCAGCGCCTTGTTCGCGTTGTAGTGCAGGAACTTCTTCACGTCCTCGGCCAGGCCGACGGCGTCGTAGAGGTCATGGGTGTACTCGACTTCGTTCTCGTACAGCTCGAACAGCAGCTCGAAGGTGAACGCCTTGAGCTCCTCCCGCTTCTCCTCCGGCAGAGTCTCGATGCTCCGCTGGTACTTGTAGCCGATGTAGTACCCGTGCACGGCCTCGTCGCGGATGATCAGGCGGATCAGGTCGGCGGTGTTGGTGAGACGGGCGTGCGCGGAGAGGTACATGGGCCAGTAGAAGCCCGAGTAGAAGAGGAAGGACTCGAGCAGGGTGGAGGCGATCTTCTTCTTGTACGGGTCCTGGCCGTCATAGCGCTCCACGATCAGGCCGGCCTTGGCCTGCAGGTTCCGGTTCTCACGGGACCAGCGGAACGCCTCGTCGATCTCCGGGGTGGAGGCCAGCGTGGAGAAGATCGAGGAGTACGACTTCGCGTGCACCGACTCCATGAACGCGATGTTCGTGAGGACGGCCTCCTCGTGCGGGGTCATGGCGTCCGGGATGAGGGAGACGGCGCCCACGGTGCCCTGGATCGTGTCCAGCAGCGTCAGGCCCGTGAACACGCGCATGGAGAGCAGCCGCTCCTCATCCGTGAGGTGGGACCAGGACTGGACGTCGTTGGACAGCGGCACCTTCTCCGGCAGCCAGAAGTTGTTGACGAGGCGGTTCCACACCTCCACGTCCTTCTCGTCCTGAATGCGGTTCCAGTTGATCGCCTCGACGAGGTGGGACTGCTGGGTCTCGGTCACGGCAGGGCACATCCTTCAGAAGAATTCGTTGAGAATCCGCGGATTCCGGGGGCTCACGGGAGCACGGTCATCGGGGCGCGGGTCCCGGACAGTCTAGGCGCTGGGTGCCGCTGGGGCCATGGAGGCGAGGGTGTGGTCGGCCACCCTGGCGCGAAGTCGCTTCCACCCCGCTGGACCGATGCCGGTCCGACACGTCCCCAGGTTCTAACCCTCGCCGCGCTCCGCCATGCTGGCGACGGTGAGTGCTCGTTCGAGCTGGGCATGCGCCATCGGCGCGTCGATCATGCGCCGGATGGATTCAGGATCCGAAGCCTTTCCAGGGGCCCGGAGCGCGTCAGCCACGATCCGTGTCACGTCGTCCGATTGGAGTCGGGCCACTGCCTTTTCCCACTCGTCGCGACGCACCACTGAGGCATCGGTCTTGTCGGCACCGGCAGCATCCGCTGTCGCCATCCGATCGCGCAGGGCGAGGCCGAGCATGAAAACGCTGACAAGATTCGCACGGGCCGCCTGCCCACTCGGGTCATCCCGGATGGCTTGGAGTGTGTGTTCCACAGACCGGCGGAAGGCCTGAGGTGACATGGCTGCAACAACCTGCACCTGCCGGACCTGCTGCAGTCGTTCGGTCCGCGTCAAACGGGCCCAGAGTGCTCGAGCCTTGGGAACGGCGACTGCGCCTGCCCAACGCCCAACGGCGGGTAGGGCATAACGGATGCCGACACGCACGAGCGCACCAGCTGCCAGCACAAGGAGCGCCTCCCACTCCTGGGCGGCCTGGCCGCCAATGCGGTGGCTGGAGGCCCCGCCCGTCGGCCCGTCCTCGACCCACCGCCATGCCGCATGACCGCGGAGTTTCCCTTGATCGTCGAAAAGGTGACCGGTCTTGGCCCCGCCGCCATTCCTGGCATTTCCTAAACGCAACCCATCCGGAATCTCCGGCTCCCAGCGTCCCATCACTCCACCTCCAGCGTCGGCAGTGCATCGACGATCTTCATGGTCTCCACGCTTACCGTCACGATGCGGCCGAGGAGATCGCGGATGTAGCGAGGGTCGCCGTGCTCGAGACCCCAGTCATTCGGGTCATTGACGATACCCGAAGCCTTGTCCGTCTTCACCTGGTAGCGCTCGAGGATCCAGTCCACGGCAGACCGGGAGCCGAGCGTGTACCGCTGGGCCTCTTCCGGCAGCCCGGTCAGGGTGAGGTAGCCGTTGTACTTCACGGTGGTCTTGTCCCACGCGCCAGCCTTGCCGCCGTACTTCATCTGGGTGACGCGGTAGCGCTCGACCTCGTTGAGCGCCTCCGGATCGATGGCCCAGTGCTCCTGCAGCGAGTAGGGCTCCACGGACTCGTAGCCGATATGCAACTCGGAGAGTGCCCGGCCTACATCGGAGAACGCCCGGAAGTCCGACGACGGCACCTGCGGGATGCGGGGCAGCATCTTCCTCAGGTCCGCTGCGAACCTCTCCCGGTAATCGGGCGAGTGCAGCACGCCGTAGACGTAGTAGAAGATGTCGTCCTTGGCCACCGCCTCGCCGTATTTGGCACGGTAGGACGCCAGGGTGGCGTCCGTGATGTTGTCCACTCGCGTGTAGGCCGCACTGCCCGAGGTTGTCATCGCGGCTTCGGCAAACAAGTCACCCTCAGACTCGACGTGGGTGTAGCGAGGAAAGAACTGACCCTGTCCAGATCCCCAATAGGCGAGATCCGGCAGAGCGTCCGTCGCCAAAACACTGAACCCCTTATCGCTACCAGGACCCACCATATAAAAACCTACGTTTTTCGAATTCTCATCCGGAAAAAATCGTCGCATAGCGGCCGGGCGGTGGATCAAATCGAGATTTGCTATGACGTAACGCTTGTTGAATGGGCGATACGACGCCGGGTGGAACCGAATCGGGTTGACGCAGATCTTCCGGCCCGCCTCGTGACGCGCAACGAGTGACGAGCTCCAGCTAACGTGGCTGGGGTCCATGTCGCGTTGACCAGCTTCTATGCCAGCATTGAAGTAATCAGAAATACGTTTCACTTTCTCATGAAGGGATTCCTTTGAATCAGAGTAGACCCAGGCATCACGATTCGTCTGGAGTCCAGCGCCATTGGACGCAAAAATTGCGTTGCGACCGTCTTTCATGGACAGCGGATGGAATGTGTGGAACCGTTCATCCCGCTGATTGATCCAATCACCCTCGGCGTTCGGGGTGATCTCCTGCCAGTTCAGAGACCCCAGCGTCGCCTGATCCACCAGGTTCAGTTTGGCCTCCCGGTCTAGGTAGTCGCCGATGTCCTTGTAGTGCAGGCGCGCCGCCTCCACATCTCCGGGCCGCTTCACCAGCAGAAGCACGGCCACGGTTGCCCTACTGCCCGGACCAAAGATCTGCCCACCTTCGCGACGAGCTCTCTCCCCAGACGTCCGTGTGTTCCCCCGGAGGTTATACACGTAGACCTCGTGGAACTCGGAGTACAACGTCTTGCGCAGACCAGCCGCCGTGTTCCCGTCGATGTACCCGCCGTTGGACACATAACAGAGCACTCCGCCCTGCTCCGATTTCAGCAGCCGGTCAGACCCCCACCGAATGGCCCGGATGTACGAGTCATAGAGCGAATTCTTGTTCTGCGCTGTCGAGAGCTTCGCGTAGCTGTCCCGGATGGATGCGTCCAAGGTCGGGTAGCTCAGGTTCGCGTTGTCGTCGTTGCCGGAGGTCTGCCCCACCGAGTACGGCGGGTTGCCGAGGATCACCCGGATGTCCAGGTTGTTCTGCGCCACCACGCGGTCGTTATTGGAGCGGAACACCTTCTCAGGGCGTGTCAGATGGTCTGTGTAAGCCGTACCGAGAGGAACGGTAAGAATCATGACCATGATCGACGAGAAGAACCCAGGCGAGCCCTCGGGCCAGGACCTGGTCGAGCAGCTGAAAGCCTCAGGGC
>NZ_JAPVLT010000013.1:0-48878 GCF_027158145.1 Micrococcus sp. H39-S4 | reverse complement strand
TGCCGACTCACCACCGTCAGCAACACGGGAAGCGAGGTGAACCCCGACACCGCGCCCGCCCTCGAGTTCAGCGCCTGACAACCCCAACGAAGGAATCAGCCGCTACACCACTTCATGGGGCTTGACCTGACGGGCTGCAGCCTCAACGAAGTCCGCTCCCCACAGGAGCGGAGACTGCCCGGTCGCGAGGAGGGAGGACACGGTGCGGATGCCGCCTCAATGAAGTCCGCTCCCCACAGGAGCGGAGACGGCCTGGATCAAGCGCGGCCTGGGCTACCCGACGCCTCAACGAAGTCCGCTCCCCACAGGAGCGGAGACAGCACCTCAGATTACAGCCCTTTGACATGGGCAGACGCGACCGTCGGCGAGCCCTGGGCTCAAGAGGCGTCCGTGGAGCGCCATGCTTATCGGCCTCGACCCATGAACCGTGGGCTGACAAGCCCTTTTCTGATGCGACGGCTCGCCGGATTCCGGACATCGACGGAGCCTTCGCGAAGGTCCCTGGCTCGCTTCAGATGATGATGGGCCCATCCACAGTGATCTCGCGTGATCGACCCAGAAAGCTGAACTGCTCTGCGCCAAGCGTGGCCGTCAGGCCGAGGTCGCAGACCAGCACGCTGTCCTCGCCCGGATCCAGCACCGCTTCGAGGGCTGCCTGGAGGGAGACGAACTGGGCGGGCAAGGCATCCACCACGAAGACTGAATATTGGACTCGATCTCCGTACCCTTCGAGGACGCGGGCCGCCCGGGATCTGCGGCGGTCGTCAGGAATGTCATAGGCGATGAGCCGCCTCCGGAGACGATCCCGGGCACTCAACGGACTCGCACCCCCTTGTAGACCTCCTGCGAGCCGTCCAGGACGCCGAGGAACATCCTCGCCTGGACCTCTATCGCGCGGCGCCACGTCACTCTGTATCCGAAGACGGGGTGCTTGAACTCCGTCCCGAGACGCCGTTCCACCGCCGCGATCACTTTGCGCCGGCCGGCCGGAATGAGCCGCGCGCCGCCGAGCACATGAGTGAAAGACAGTCGCCCCAACTCGCCATTGTTGAACGCGGCCAGGATGGCGGAATCGACCACGGGCGGACGGAACTCCTCCATCAGGTCCAGCGCCAGGGCCGGCTTGTTCCGTCCGCTGGAGTGCAGCACCCCGGCATGCGGGTCCAGGCCGCAGGCCAGGACCGCACGGATCACCTCGGACAGGAGCATCCCATACCCGTAGTTCAAGGCGATGTTCAATGGGTCGGTGGCCCCTCGCCCGACCCGACCGGGGAAGGACTCAGCCACGCCCGCGTCCACACCTGGCGCCAGCAGTCCCGGGAATCCTGCGAAATACTCTGCGGCGGCCCGGCCCTCGATTCCGAACAACTGGCCGGTGGACGTCGCCGTGCTCGCCAGTCACGTCGCCGATCGAAGACGCTTGACCACAGCTGGCATGCCTCCGAAACGCCGGAGGATCGTAGCCTGGTTCGCGACCTTGGCCACCACGAGCTCGCGAGCGATGTCCACTCGGCCTTCGGCCGATGCCGCGAACTGACGGAAGCGTGCGCCGCCATTCGGCGGCTTGACTCCATTGGTCCATCCGACGACGCGCCCCGCCCCCGTGCACCAGACACAGGGAAGGCCTCGCCACATCAGCTCCCGCAGCAACGCTCCTGAGAGGTCGACGTTGCCGTGCACCACGACGGCTGCCACCCGCTCCAAAGGGATGCTGGCCAGCCGCTCATCGCCCTTCACCACCGTGATCCGCCCGGCCGACATGCTCGCTCGACTCCCCGGCACAGTGAGGTGCAGGGTCTCACCGGCAGGGTCCGGCGGGACGATTCGGGACAGCACTTCTGCTTCCTGCCGTTCCTCAGGGAGGCAGACGGAGGCGTGGGAGTACCGCATGCACCTCGGGTCGTCCAGTAACGGTGCCGGAGCGGTCTTCCCGTTGACCACGGACCGAGCCGATGCCACCGCATCACGGGCGGCCTTTCGGTCCGCAGCCGAGATCTCGACCGGGACCCGCCGGTGATGGGTGGTGAAGTACACCTCGGCGTCCTCCACCGTGTTCCCCTGGGATTCGAGCGCCATCGTCTGTAGTACCAGCTGCAGACGATTGGCGTCGCTGATTCGGGCAGCTCGCTTCACCGGGGTGGCTTTGTGCTCGACGACGCGTAGACGCCCCGACGGGAGTCGCTCGACCCGGTCGACTCGCCCGTGGACGCCGAGAGACGGGTCGCGCACGTCGATGCCGCGCATCGTCTGAGCCTCACGTGTGGTGGGCACGTCCACCCGCGCATGGTCCGCCACTCCCTGCTGGATCTGCGCCACCTTCGGCGCTTTCTCGTCCATAGCCTCGAGCCATGCCCGACGCGGGCAGAAACTCCAGTGCGCGACCAGACTGAATGGCAGCGAATCAGCATACGGCTCCCCGTGTCGTGCCCAGTCATCTCAGCGCCCTCGCCGCGAGAGTGCGCCGCTCCGGGGCCGACGCACTGCCGGTGACGTTCACGGGGAAGCTCAGGATCTGAGCGAACCCCCACTCCTCCAGGATCGCCTGAGCGGCCGTTGTCTCGGCTGAGCCCAGGCTGGGCCCTGTCGCGTCTTCCCCCGCCGCGAGCAGGTATCGAGAGCGCAAGGCGGCCTGCATCCGCGCCACCGTCACCCAGGACGTCGACACCGGCATCAACAACCGCGCCAAGGACTCCCTGCGGGCAGGGATATGAGCGGACGAAACGGACCGCCCGCGGCTGTCCGCCCAGACGGGCAAGGCCGCGAGCGCCCACAGCCCCACCCAGGCACGCGCGGCATCCACCGGCCCCAGGGGGGCCATGCCCGTCGCCGTGCGGGAATCCGGCTTGTTCTTGCCCGGTTCGTCCTCCACCGTGGTCCCGAGAAGGCCCGAGGTCACTGCCTCCACCGCTCGGCCAGCCACGGCCCTTCCCGTGGGGAGGAGTGAATGCGCGATGAACTCCATGCCCTTGTTCCTGGTGCGCATCTCCCAGGCGGCCGCGCCATGGTCAGGCCGGAACGATTTGCTCGTCCTGTGCCACCAGGCCCGCTCCCCCAAGCCCACCACGAGAGCCGAGTCGAGCCCGCGCAATGGCCGCGCCGCCTCTGTGCGATCGTGCAGCAGGTCGACCCACGCGTGCTCGGACGCCGGCATCTTGGTCCGGGCCGAGAACAACGATCCGGCCACTGCGTCCGTGGAGTACAGCCAGCCCCTCAGGTCTTGGACATGCCGGGTCGCATGGCGGTGGATGAGGCCGCCAAGGGCCGCGGCATCAAGCCCTGCCCCACACAACTGCGGTCGAGAGTCCGGCTCGTCGGTCCACCGCAGCCGCACGGCACCGGCTCCCAGTTCCTCCTCCACGATCATCGCGGCGCCGAGCAGTGCCGTATGGGACAGCAGCACGTCCCACGTGCCTGCCAGCGTCACGGGCTCAGTCGTGCGGGCCATGTTCATCGTCCTTCCTTGGAGATCGTCACGTCGGCGGCCCGCAGTACCGCCTCGAGCCAGGCCACAGCCCATAGCCCCCACGTCTGCTCTACGGACAGGACCAGTGCGTCCCAGACTCCGACGTCGAACAGTTCCTCCGCGGCCGTGCGGACGTGGGGGGCTGCCTCCGCGTGGACAAGGCTCTCCGCGCCCATCAGGAACGTGCCGCGCCCATGTCCGTGGCTCGTTCCGACCAGACACAGGGCCAGTGCGTCCGCCCCGTCCGCATGCGCGCGGAGCATCGCGGCGGACAGTTGCTCGTGCCGCCAGCCAGCGGGGAGGAACCGTGACTGCCGGAAGGGCAGGGCGCTCAGCAGACTCTTCGCCATCGGCTCGTCCACGCCAGCCACACCCTGGGTCAACCAGGCTTGGTAACGCTCGTCGCTCTTGCCGTCGTCGTGGTGTGCCCCCGCCACGGTCAACGTCCGCTTCAGACTCTCAGGCAGGCCGAGAACCTGGGCGAACTCGCCGGCCCGGTCTGCCACGTCCCTCTGGTGATCGGCGAGGGACACAGGGCTGCGCCCGGTTGTCGCAGACAGCTGGGCGTCGTCAGGATCGGCCGCGTCCAGCAGCTCGAACACCACCCATGCCGCCTGCTGCGGCGAGTCGGGAGCCCGGCCACCCACGTGGACCTTCACGTCGAATCGTGCGGCCAGGTCCGGGTCCGCCCACTGGCCGAGATAAGCGGTGAGCCACGCGGACTGTCCCCGGTCATCCAGCGCATCCAGCACGCTGGGGAGGGTCAGCGGAACGTCCGCCTCCTGCAGGCCCGCGCAGACCTCCAACAGGGAACATCGAAGGTAGTCCTGCACGCCAGGCGAGGCGACGCCGGTCATGAACACCACCCTGCGCCGACTGGCCTTCACCGGCTCGAGCGAGAGCATCGTTCCGTCCGGAGACCGCGGGTCGAGGACGTCGCCGACAGGCTCCCGGCCATCCTCGACCAGGACGTGATGATGTGTGGCAGCCCAGTCGTGGGGGACGCAGACGACATCTCCCGGGACGATCCCGTGACCCGAGGCATCCGGATCCACGAGCGTCCACTGGCGTCCACGACGGACGAACGCGGGCGTCGCCCGCCCGCGGCGGCCCCCGGCGAGCAGCAGGCGCAGCCGGGAGAGCGTGACCGGATAGGCCTCATGCGGCTGAGGTGGGGCAGTCGTCAGCAACGCCGCGGACTCCGCCTGGTCCAACCCTGACCAGTCCTCTCCAGCGTCTTCGCCGAGACGGGGAAGCCGGCGGCCCACGACGGCGACGTCCGTTTCCGCGTCTAGTGAGTCCCTCAGCCACAGCGTCAAGTCCGGTTCGACGGCCAGTGCCTCGGACGTGCGGCTGAACAGGGCCGCGCGCGCGGCTTCGATCTCACTGAGGACGGGCCTGGCCGGGGCGGTGGACGGGGCCGGGTGCTCCAGGAGAGCAGCGGGACTCACCCCCTTCGGATCCTCTGCGCGGTCCCGGAGCCACTCGAGCGCGTCGGTGATGTCCTGCACTTCGTAAGGAGCCGCCGTCTTGGCCGTGGGATCGGCGGACGGGCAGAGCACATGCACGGGCGCGGACTCCCGGGCCCCGGTGCGGTTGAGTCGCCCCGCCCGCTGCGCGAGCGCCGATCCCGACGCGATGTCCGTGATGAGGAACCCGAAGTCCAGGTCGAGGCCGACTTCGATCGCCTGGGTCGCCACGTAGACATCCGGGGTCCGGGATCGTTCGAGGGCCTGCTCCCAGCGGCGGCGCGGCCCCACGACGAGCGCGACATCCAGGCCGCCATTGAGACCGAGGAGGGCACGGTGCACGGCCAGGGCCGACGCGACGCGGTTCATGACGACCCCCACGGGGGTGTGTCCCGCCTGCACGGCGTCCGCCGCCATGCGGGCGATCTCCTGCGCTCCCTGCGTCGTTTCACGCGCTGTGCCCCCGACGAGCCAGGGGCCGTCCAGGTGCAGATGGACTGGCTTCGGACGATCCAGACGGCGCAGGAGCGCCTCCCCCACGGCACCCGTGCGGATGTCCGAAAGCTCGATGCCAATAGAAGTCTGGGCCGGCGCGAGTCCCGCCGGAGTGGCCGTCGTCTCGACGACCTGCAGTACTGGCACGTGAGCGGCGAGAGGTGACTCACCGGCGAGCGACGCGACACGACGAGCCGTGGTGAGCAGCTGCCGGTTGAGATGGGCCTCGTCCAGGATCAGCACGGAGTCGTATGCGATCAGCCCCGCCTCGCGGGGACGCATTCCTGCGGTGGAGCCATAGCCCCGGAACAGGAGCCGGCTGCCGGCCATGTCCGGCGTCGCACAGATCACCTGGCAGGAGACCGGGTCGTCCTGCCATCCGCGCTCCGGTGCGATCCCGCCGCGGAGCGTTGTCACCGAGCCCGGTTGCCCGGCCGGCGAGATGCGCCTCAGGGCAGCTGCGACTCGGCTCAATGGCGCCTCACCCGGGACGTCCGTGATCTCGGCGAGCTGGTCGAACACACCCTCGGCCCGGGAGGCCATGTCGTCAACGAGCGCTCGGCGCCCCACCACGTGCCAGAGGCGACGAGGGGCCCGGGCCCCTTCCCACCCGGGTGCGTGGGTCATGGCCACCGCGAAGACGTGCACCTCCAAGACGCTCGATTTGCCAGCGCCCGTGGGCGCAACGACGGCGTCAGGCCAGCGTCCCGTCGTCACGACCTGCCTCAGCAGAGCACGCTGCCAGGCGTAGGGCTCACGGCCATGGTTCACGGCGGCGAAGAACTCGTCGAACTCATCGATGGCGACGGTCAAGGCCGCCTTGTCATTGACGTTCATGACCGCTCCTGGGTCGATCCGGGAATGTCCGTGGGCACCAGCAGTCCGCAGCCCAGATGACGGCTCTGACCGAGCGCGAGGATGGCCCGATCAGGCACGACGGTACTGAGAGTGAGCGTGAGGCGGAACGGCTCGATGGGGCTGCGGCGGTCCGTACGGTGGACGTACGCCGTCGGCGTGAGCGTGCGGAACGCCCTGCCCCGAAGCCGCGCTCCGCTCTCCACGACCGCTGCGTGTCGAGCAACAGGGTCCTTCGTCGTGAACGCCGGTTCGAGGTCGCGGAGCACATTGCCCAGAGACCATGCGGCAGCCAGGTCGACGTCCCGGATCGGGGGCTTCGACTTGAGCCGTCGTTCTACGACCACGGCCGGCTGGGCGTCCCACGTCCGCACCGCACCCTCGGGCGGGGCCTTCCAGAATTGCGCCCCGTCATACACCTCGATCTCCTCGGGGGCGACGGTCAGCTGGTGCTCTGAGGTGACGACACGGCGGACGCCGGCCACGGCTGATGCCAGCATCCCCAGGGCGGGCCCGGGCATCCCTCGCGGCACGAGGACGAGGAATCGATCCCGTCCGTCCGAGAACGGCAGGGCCGGAAGGTCCCCCGGCACCAGGTGGAGTGCGACACGGTTGGCCGGTGGGGCATCGGACGGCGCATAACGGCCGGTGATCTCCGGCGGGGCGTCGGGTCCCAGGCGCGACACGAGCGCGCGGTGCAGGGCGACGCAGACACTCACGTACCGCTCTTCAGGGACAGTGGAGTTGGCCCCGATGACGGGGACCGCCAGCACCTGGGTCCAGGGAACGTCAGGTTCGTGTTGCTCGACCGACGCGAAGATCCCGCTCCGGAGGTGGTCGCGCGGCGGCAGGGCGGCATGCGGCACCGCCGACGTCGTGTGCTTGTCGCCGCTGGCCGAGGGCTTCCGCCCCAGCGTCGTTGCCGCGTGGGCACGGTCGAGCTCTGCCCTCCGTCCGGGATTCGGCATCGCCTGCCGCACCGCACCGGGGACCGCACGCAGACTTGCATTCCGGTCACGTCGATGCGTGGGCGCCGGAAGGCCCTCCCCCTCGTGCACCGTCAGACGTACGGGCGACGACGCCTCTCCGAGATGGGGCACGTCCGCGCAGAGTTGTTCCAGAGTTGAGCAGACCTGTGTGTCCGTCCCGCTGGGCCCGTCATCCCAGACCCACTGCACGGGGCCGCCGAGCGCAGTTCCGTCCGAGACAGGCCGGCCGGTCACTTTGTAGTTGGTCTTGCCGACCTCCTTGAGGAAGACCCCCTCCTTCCGGTACGCGAAGCGTCGCACGCCAGGTGCCACGGGCGTGTGACCAGGCAGGACCAACGCATCCGGCGGATGCTCCTCGAGCCAGTCCAGGGCGGCCAACGACTCTGCCGTGAACGGAGCCTCAGGATCCCCCGTCGAAAGAGTCCCCGCAGCGGCCGCCTGCACGAGGGCCGAGAAGAGCCTCGCGACATCAGGGAATCGCTCTGCGCCGCCGTCCGGCCCGTGGCCCGTGTAGACGCCCAGCGGGAAGTCCGCGCTGATGACGAGTCCGCCCACGGTCACACCTCGACGTCGTCGGTGCTGGCGGCGCCCAGGATCGCCGGGTCGCCCACCAGTTGGATGGTCTGCCCGTTCCACTCGACACCGGCGACCGACTTCGCATGCGCCAGCGCCGCTTCGAACACCTGGACGGCCACCTCGTCCGTGATGGGGGCGAGCGCCCGGGACTTGCCGTACCGGAGGTCGAGGGTCACGGTCGGCTCATCGGATTCGACCAGATGGCAGTTCGCACGCAGATGCAGCTCGCGGTCCGAGAGGGCCATGCCGAGCAGGGCGTAGGCCGCGAGCAGGGCGCGGCACGCCACGTCCTGCTCCGTCGTGCCGCCGAAGCGGAGCTGACGGAGCGCGGAAAAGGACAGGAGGCGTCGTCGCATGATGGAACGGCACGCGACACCGCCCAGTTCGCCGAGGACCGGCGGGATGTGGCCCAGGCCGAGCGTGGACATGGACGATCCGGTCTCCCCCTTCTTCTTGGCCTCGGCGAGCACCTTGTCCTGCAGTTTGGCGCTCAGTTCACCCGCCTGCGCCTTGACCAGTGCCTCGACGTCCTTGGCCGATGGCTTGACGCTCGCCGCGACGGGGTCCACACGGCCAGCTGCGCGCCGATTGGTCCGCGGCGCCCCGCCCTCCTGGTCCTGGTCGGCCAGAACGCCGATGGTCTCACCCGTCATGCAGGACTGGTAGCGGCCCTGATGCGACTTCCGAGTGGAGTCCCATGCGCCGAGGACCAAGGCCGTCGGTGCGGCGTCCAGCAGAGCCCGGGCGTCGAGCTTCGTGGCGTCCCGCAGTGCACGGTAGGCCTCGGTCTGCGTCACGGGAGCACCGTCAAGGGTGGCCGCCCGGATGTGTCCGTCGAACGCACGATGAGGCAGGGAGAGATCCGACTCGACAGCCTCTCCGTAACGCACCTCGATGGTCGGCACCTTGCGCAGCGCCTCTCCCTCCGGTGTCCCCTGATCCCGCCGAGCGGAGATGATGGCGTCCTCGTCCCGGTTGGAGACCGACTGCTTGCTGTCCACGACGACGGTCCACACCGGTCGCGGCTGACCGGCCTCGTCGAGTTCCATCCGACGCTCGTAGGCGTAGGTGGTCTCACCCCGGCCCTCGATCACCTTGGCCGGCGCGATCACCGCCCCGGGGCCGCCGGCGGGCCGGAGCGGGGTCTCCGACAAGAGTGAGGTGCTCCCCCCGGGAGCACACGCGGCGAGGAGGTCCTCGAGGGACAGGGTGTCGAAGTCAGACATGACGCGGCCTTTCGTCCTGGTCTCGGGGCCGCCCCATTCGCTCGGGCGCTGCCCCCGCTTAACGTGTCCGCCTCCCGCGCGAAGATCGAGTGGTCGGAAGCCTCGGTGAGGCATGACACAGATGCTGACAGAGCGGGCGCACAGGGTCAATAATGGAACCCTCTTAGCAAGTTCTCACTCGCATACTTACTATCAGCTAGTAGGGGTACATCCCCTGGCCCGCCTGCCCCGCGCGCCATGGGGACGCCTCCCCAGCACGCGCGTCCTCACGTAGGGTCGTCTTCGTCGCGCGGAGTCACCCACCCCCTTCGTTGAGGCTAGGTCTGTGCCTGAGAACTGCGCCCAGACGCACACCACGCGGGATCTCCGCGTCTTCGCTGAGCCGGCTCCGCGCGACACCGCCGGGCTCCATCAGGTGATTCCGCACAAGGCTGTGGAGCCTGCAGCCCCACCCCACAGACAAGGTGACGGTCGTGGGCGCTTCCGGTGTCCGGAGGCGACCACGACCGTCACCTTGTCTATCGCGGGGTACACGCCCCGCCTGACAGGCCTCACCTCACGGGGTCGGCATGCCGCCGGTCACCGGGATGGTCGCGCCCACCACATAGGAGGACTCCGGCGAGGCCAAGAACACGTACGCCGGGGCCAGCTCGGTGGGCTGCCCGGCGCGGCCCAGCGGAGTGGACTGGCCGAACTCCGGCAGGGCCTCCGGCTTCTGGCCGCCGGAGGGCTGCAGCGGGGTCCAGATCGGACCGGGCGCCACGGCGTTCACGCGGATGCCCTTCGGTGCCAGCTGCTGGCCCAGGGCCTTCGTGAAGGTGTTGATGGCGGCCTTGGTGGAGGAGTAGTCCACCAGCTGCTCCGGGGCCATGTAGGCGACCACGGAGGTGGTGTTGATGATCGTGGAGCCCGGCTTCAGGTGCGGCAGGGCGGCCTTGACCAGGCGGAACTGGGCCAGGATGTTGATGTCGAAGGTGGCCTCGAGCTGCTCGTCGTCGATGTCCTCGATCGAGTCCTGCGCCACCTGCTTGCCGCCGTTGTTCACCAGCACGTCCAGCCCGCCGAGCTTCTCGACCGCCTGGGCCACGAGGTCGGCGCAGAACGTCTTGTCGCGGAGGTCACCGGGGATCCCGACGGCGGTGCGCCCCTCCGCCTGCAGGACCTCGAGGACGTGCTGGGCGTCCTTCTCCTCCTCGGGCAGGTAGGTGATCACGACGTCGGCGCCCTCGCGCGCGAACGCGATCGCGGTGGCCGCGCCGATGCCGGAGTCACCGCCGGTGATGAGCGCCTTGCGGCCCTCGAGACGGCCGGTGCCGCGGTAGGACTTCTCACCCAGGTCGGCCTTCGGCGTCATCTCCGCGTCCAGGCCGGTGCCGGGCAGCGACTGCTCCGGCGGGCTGATCACGGGGTAGCGCTTCGTGGGGTCCTGCAGGGTGAGCTGGTCGGTGGTGGTGGTGTTCGCGTCGTCGTGCGCCACGGGGTGCTCCTCACGGTCTCGGGGCGACGCGCGGTCTGCGCGCCGTCCTCTGAGCGTAGGGAGCAGCCCCCCAGCAGAGCCACGGCTGACCGCCGGGTCACCGGACGTGCCCCACCCGCTCCCCCGGATGACGAGCCCTGCGATATGGCCCCTAAACCACGCGTTTAGGGGCCATATCGCAGGGCTCGTCGCGAGGAGTCGGGGCCGGTGCCGGGGCCGGGCGTCACAGTCCGCCGTGCACGAACTCCCCTCCCACGGCGGTGGCGACGACGTCGATCGCCGCGATCTGCTCGCTCGGCACCGCCCGAGGGTCCTCGCTGAGCACCGTGAAGTCCGCGAGCTGGCCTGCGACGAGCCGTCCCTTGCGGCCGCCCCAGCCGGTCGCCTCCGCGGAGCCGACCGTGTAGGCGTGGAGGGCCTCGGCCACCGTGAGCCGCTCCGCGTCCGGGCCGTACTGCTCGCCGGTCTCGGTGCGGCGCAGCACGAAGTCCTGGATGACCTCCAGCGGGCGGCCGCCGGCCACGGGACGGTCCGAGCTGCCCGGCAGCACCAGGCCCGCGCGCAGCAGCCGCCCGGCCGGGTACGACAGCGCGGCCCGCTCCGGCCCGATCCGCTCCCGCACCGACCCGCCGAACGCGCTGATGAAGTTCGGCTGGGTGGCCATCACGACCTCCAGCTCGGCCATACGGGCCACCTGATCGTCGCGGACCACCCCGCCGTGCTCCACGCGGTGCGGCATCACGGGCCGCCCGAACCGGCCCCGCGCCTCGGCGATCACGTCGAGGGCGAAGTCGAGGGCGGCGTCGCCGATCGCGTGCAGGGCCAGCGCCCAGCCGGCGGCCGCCGCACCGAGGCACGCCCGGCGCATCTCCCCCGCGTCCTGCTGCAGGTAACCGCGGCCATGACCGTGGCCGCAGTAGTCCTCGGTCATCGCGGCGGTCTGCCCGAGCATCGACCCGTCCGTGAACACCTTCGCCGGCCCGATCTGCAGCCACTCGTCGCCCACGCCCGTGCGCACGCCGGCGTCGAGGGTGAGGTGCGTGCCGTCGTCGGGATGGCCGTCCACCGAGTGCAGCGCGTCCAGGGTGACCATCGTCTGGAAGCGGGTGCGCAGCAGCCCCGCGTCCCGGGCGCGCTGATACGCGCCAAACTCGAGCGGGCTGTGCCCGATCCACCCGCCGGCCACCCCCGCATCGGTCACCGAGGTGATGCCCTCGGCCGCGTACTCCTGCGACGCCCGCGCCAGGCACGCGCCGATGTGCTCGTGGGACTCCGGGTGCAGCAGCCGGGTCACCAGGCTCATGGCGGTCTCCTCCAACAGACCGGTGGGCCGGCCGGCGGCGTCCGTGAGGATCCGCCCGCCCTCGGGCTGCTGCAGCACCTGCTCCCCCACGCCGGCCAGGACCAGCACCGCCCCGGACACCGTGACGGCGTGGCCCGTGTTGTGGCGGATGAGCACGGGGCGCCCGGAGGCGGCGGCATCGAGGCTGTCCCGGTCCGGTTGGGGTCCGGTGAGGTGGCCGGGGTCGAAGCCGGTGCACGTCACCCAGGCGCCGGGGTCGAGCTCGGCGGCGCGGGCGCGGACCCGGCGGTGGACCTCCTCCGCGGTGCGCGCGCCCTCGAGGTCCACGTCCAGCCGGGACTGGCCGAACCAGACGCTGTGCGCGTGGGCGTCGTTGAACCCGGCGAGGACGGTGCGCCCCCGCGCGTCGAGGCATTCGCGCGTCGCGAGGCCGTCCAGCTCCTCGTCCACCCCGACGACGACGCCCCGCCACACCCCCAGCCGCGAGGCCGACGGGCGGGCGGGGTCGCCGGTGATGAGGCAGGCGTTCTCCACGATCAGGTCGAGCTGCATGGGGGCGGGTCTCCTGGGGCGGGGCGGGCGGGCGAGGCGCGGGTGGGCGGCCTCGTCCGCGAGCGTAGCCGGGACGCGGGTCAGGGTGAGGTCTCGGCGGCGCTCACTTTCAGGGCCGAATACGACTCTCCCGGGCCCCAGAGCCCCCGGGAGAGTCGTATTCGGCCCACAAAGTGCGGAGGGCGCGGGTCAGGCGGTCGGCCCGCCGCCCGCGGCGGTCATCGCGCGTTCCAGGTCGGCCAGCAGCTCGGCGGTGGGCTCCACGCCCACGGACAGACGCACGAAACCGTCCGGGACGTCGTCGCCCCAGCGGGCGCGGCGCTCGGCCGCCGTGTGCGTGCCGCCGAAGCTGGTCTGCGGCACCACGTACTGCGCCGCGGCGATGAACCGCTCGGCCGCCGCCGCGTCCGCGAACCGCAGCCCGACGAGGCCGCCCGCCGCCGTCATCTGACGCGCCACGACCTCCGCGTCCGGGTGGTCCGCCAGCCCCGGGTAGACCACGGCGCGCACCGCCGGGTGGCCCGCGGCCAGCTCCGCGACCGCCTGCGCCGAGGCGCACATCCGGGCGAAGCGGACCTCGAGGGTCTCGAGACCGCGGTGGATGAGCCAGGCCTCGTGGGTGCCCAGGATCCCGCCGGCCAGGGTCCGCCAGCCGCGCACCCGCGCCATCACCTGCGGGTCCCGGCTGGCCACGTGCCCGCCGAGGGCGTCCGTGTGCCCGTTGACGGCCTTCGTGTCCGAGGCCACGACCACGTCCGCCCCCAGCTCCAGCGGGCGCTGCCCCAGGGGGGTCAGCAGCGTGTTGTCCACCACCACGAGGGCCCCCGCGCCGTCCCGGCGGCCGTTCGCGTGGGCGCGGGCGGCGACGTCCGCCAGGTCCGCGACGCGCAGCCCCGGGTTGGAGGGGGTCTCCACGAGCACCAGGTCGTAGTCGCTCAGGTCCGCATGGGCGAGCCCCTGGGTGGCGACCAGGTCCACGTGCACGCCTCGGGGCGTGAGGTGCTCGGCGGCGAGGGCGCGGGTGGGCCCGTAGCCGTCCGCGGGCAGGAGGGCGCGGTCCCCCGGGTGCAGCAGGGGCAGCAGGACGGCGGCGATCGCGGCCATGCCGGAGGGGACCACGGCGACGTCGGCGTCCTCCAGCGCGCCCAGGGCGGCCTCGAGCGCGGACCAGGTGGGCGTGGCCCAGCGCGCGTACTGGAAAGGCACGTCCGCGCCGGGGGCGGTGGGGGCGCCGTCCGGGTCCGCGCCGGGCAGGTGGAACGCGCTCGCGTGGACCAGCGGCGGGGAGATGGACTCCCCCGGGGCCATCCCGTGGGCGCGGTGGTGCAGGACGGTGCCGAAGGCGGGCGGCGGCGGGGCGGCGGACATGGCCCCGAGCGTAGTCCCGACCCCGGACGCGGCAGCGCGCCCCCTCCCTAGACTGGCGGACATGACCTCCGGCCCTCCCTCCCCCGCCCTGCCCGCCGGGCCCGCCGCCCACCTGCGCGGCGAGCACCTGACCGTCTCGCTCGGCGGGCACCGCGTGCTCACGGACGCCACGGTGCGGATCAACGCCGGCTCGCGGCTCGGGATCGTGGGTGAGAACGGGCGCGGCAAGACCACGCTGCTCCACGTGCTCACGGGCCGGATCACGCCCGACGTCGGCCGCGTGACGCGGGCGGGCACGCTCGCGTTCGTCCCGCAGGCGCTGCGGGCGCGGGCCGACGGGCGCTCCCGCACGGTGGGCGACCTGGTCCGCGACGCCCTCACGGGCCCGCACGCCGCACTCGAGGCCCTGGACGCCGCCGCGGCCGCCCTGGCCGAGGCCCCCGACGACGCCGGCGCCGGACACCGGTACTCCACCGCGCTGGAGCGGGCCCACCTCTACGACGCCTGGGACGCCGGCCGGCGCGTGGACATGGACCTCGAGGGGCTGCACGCGTGCACGGACCGCGAGCACCCCCTCACATCGCTCTCGGTCGGCCAGCGCCACCGGGTGCGCCTGGCCGTCACCCTCGGCTCCCGGCCGGACCTGCTGCTGCTGGACGAGCCGACCAACCACCTGGACGACGTCGCCCTGGACTTCCTCACCCGCCGGCTGGTGGAGCACCCGGGCGGGGTCGCCGTCGTCAGCCACGACCGCGCCCTGCTGCGCGCCGTGTGCACCGACATCGTGGACCTGGATCCCAGCCAGGACGGGCGGCCGCGGCGGTACTCCGGCGGGTACGCCGGCTGGGCGAAGGGGCGCCGCCGCGCCCGGGCCGCCTGGGAGCAGGAGTACGCCGAGCAGAACGCCGAGCGCGAGCGGCTGGAGCTGGCCGTGGAGGACGCGCGGGAGCAGATGCAGGGCTCGTGGCGGCCCCCGAAGGGCACCGGCAAGCACCAGCGCTCGAGCCGGTCGGCGGGGATCGTGCAGATGTTCAACCGGCGCTTCGACGAGCTGGAGGCGCACCGGATCACCGTGCCCGAGCCGCCCCTGCGCCTGGACTGGCCGTTCGCGGACATGCCCGACGGCGACCCGCGGGACGGCGCGGACGCGGCGGCGGGCACGGCGGGCGGGCCGGGCACGGCGGGCGACGACGTCCTGCTCACCGCGGACGCCGTGCGCGTGGCCGGGCGGCTCGAGCAGCCGATGGGCGCGGCCCTCGTGCCGGGCGGCCGCGTGCTGGTGACGGGCCCGAACGGGGCCGGGAAGTCCACGCTGCTGCGCGTGCTCGCCGGGGACCTGGAGCCCACGAGCGGCTTGGTGACCGTGGGCGCCGACGTGCGCGTGCGCCTCGTGGCGCAGGAGACCCCCGCGTGGGACGAGGAGCGCACCGCCGCCGCCGTGTTCGAGGAGCACGTGCGCCGCGTCGGCGCGGACGAGGCCGGCGTCGACGACCTGGGCCGTCCCCTGCCGGCCCCCACGCTGCCCTCGCTCGGGCTGCTCACCGCCGAGGCCGCGGACACCCCGGTCGGACGCCTGTCCCAGGGGCAGCAGGCCCGTCTGCACCTGGCGATGGTGCTCATCGAGCGCCCCCACGTGCTGCTGCTGGACGAGCCGACGAACCACCTCTCCCCCGCGCTCGTGGACGAGATGACCGAGGCCCTGCAGGTCACGGAGCAGGCCGTCGTCGTGGTGACCCACGACCGGCAGATGCTCGCCGACCTCGCCGACTGGCCGCGCGTCGAGCTGCGGACCGACGCCGCGGCGGTGTGAGGCGGGCGGGGCCCCTGGCCACAGGCCCGGCCCGGCGGTCCGCCCTCAGAGGTGCGCCCGGCACAGCCGCCGCAGCGCCACGCGGGCCGGCAGTCGGTAGGCCAGGGCGACGACGGCGGGCCCGTGGACCGTCAGCCCCGCCCGGGTGCCGCGGGGGGTGGCGGTGAGGTCGTGCGTCATGGAGACCGCCGTCCCGGCCACCCGCACCGTCCACCGCCAGGTGCGGGCGTCATCGTCGACCTCCTCGACCACGAACGGGACGCGCAGCCCCAGGGGCGCGTGGACCACGCCGCGAAGCCCGGCCCGCAGCCGGCGCCGTGGCGCCTCCACGGCGCGGATCTGCGGAGCCCACCGCGGCCACAGGCGCAGGTCGGCGTAGCGGGCCCAGGCCACGTCCACGGCGGCGGGCCCGGTCGTCGTCACGCGGCGGAACTGTCGGGGGCGGCGCGCGCGCCTCGCGCCGGCGGGGGTGCGGGTCCAGGGGGTCCGGATCATGGTGCCGAGCGTAGGGTCCGGACCGCCGGCCGGGACACGCCCGCCGGCCCGAGCGGCTCGGCCAGTGCACCGGGGGCGGCGTCGCGCTCCGGCAGGATGGGCGCATGACCCTCCCCACCCCCTCCGGCCGCTGGACGACGACGGCGCGGCCTGCCTTCGCCGTCGCCGCGGCCCTGTCCCTGGGCGGCAACCTGCTCTCACTGTGGATCGGCTCGTGGAAGTCCTCGGACCTGCCGGCCGACGCGGGCTACGCGGGCGTGCTCGAGGGCGGCTGGGAGCACATGCTCAACCAGCCCACGTACTTCACGTTCCTCTCGAACTTCCTGGTGGGGCTGACGTCCCTGCTGCTGGCGCTGCGCCTGCACCGGCCGGGCACGCTGTTCCGGGTGCTGCGGGTGACGGGGGTGGTGTGCATCGTGATCACGGGCGTGGTGTTCAACGTGCTGCTGCGGGACGCCGACCCGATGACCGCCGTCGAGCGGTTCAACGACACCCTGCAGCACATCGTCACGCCGATCCTCACCCCGGTGCTGTGGGCGGTCTTCGGGCCGCGGCGGCAGATCACGTGGCGGGTGGTGTGGTTGTCCACGCTCATCCCGCTCGCCTGGCTGGCGTTCACGCTGCTGCGCGGGCCGTGGCTGGACTGGTACCCGTACACGATCCTGGACGTCCCGCGGCTGGGCTACGACGGCGTCGCCGTCTACGTGGTGGCGATCCTCGTGTTCTTCGTGGCGGTCGCCGCCCTGCTGCGGGTGGCCGACGGCCTGCTGGCGCGGGCCGGCGTCGGGGTGGGGGCGGGCGCCGAGGCGGAGGCCCGGGTGGAGGCCCGTCCCTCCCCCTGACCCCGCCTCAGTCCGACGCCGCGCGGCCCACCTGCACCGCCCACGCGCGGACGAGCGCCTCGGCGACCTCCGGCTGGTCCAGGTGCACGTTGTGGCCGGCGGCGTCGAGCGCCGCGTAGGTGGCGCGCGGGTAATGCTCCAGGAGCGCGGCCTGGTCCCGGTAGCCGACGAGGTGGTCCTCCCGGCCGGTGAGGATCAGGGCGGGCCCCTCGAACGGCGGCGCGGCCTCCTCCGGCACGGCGTCCAGGACGTAGCGCGCGGACAGGCGCTTCAGCGCCTCCTCGTCCACGGCGCGGACGCCCGGCAGCGCGTGCTCGCGGAACCGCTCCCACGTGTCCCGCGTCAGCCGCGGGGACATCTCGAGGAACGGGGCGGCGTCGTCGGGGTCGAGGGTAGACATGAAGGCGTCGTCGCGCTCGCGCACCACCAGGTCGGTGCGGGTGCGCCGGTCCTCGTCCGGGTCGACGACGGGCGCGAGCAGCCCCAGCCCCAACACCTGCGCGCCGAACTCGGCCGCCACGTGCCGGGCGAGCAGGCCGCCGAGGGAGTTGCCGAGCACCGCGAACGGCCGCTCGCCGACCTCCGCGCGGATCCAGTCCACGAGCCAGGCGGCGAGCTCGGGGAGGCCGCCGTCGTCCTGGAGGGCCGAGGTCCGGCCGAAGCCCGGCAGGTCCACGTAGATCCGCTCGACCTCCCCGGCCTCGGCGAGGGCGTCGTCGAGCGGCAGCAGCAGCCGGTGGTCCACGCTGTTGCCGTGCACCGCGATCAGCGGGACGCCGGAGCCGCGGCGGACGACGTGGGGGTTCTCGGGGGTGTGCTCGGATGTGTGCTCGGTCATGGGTCCGAGCGTAGGGCTGAGCGCGCGGTGCCGCCCTCTCCCCGCCGCCCTCTCCTCGCCACCCTCTCCCCGCTGCCCCCTCCCCACCGCTTTGCGGGCCGAATGCGACGCTCCCGTGCCCGATTCAGGGGCTCATCCGTCGGATTCGGCCCACAAAGTGCTCGGCCGGGCCGCCCGGTGCCGGCCGGTCACCAGAGCAGCTGGTCCCCGCGGATCTGCGTCTGGAGTCCGTCGATGCGCCCGAGCACGGAGACCTGCAGCAGGGCCGGCCAGGCGTGCACCACGAGCCCCAGGGCCACCGCGACCACGCCCCAGACCAAATGCCCGACGGCCGCCAGCGCCACGCCCGCCACCGCGTGCAGACCCGCGGAGGCGGCGTGGCTGACGAGGGAGCCCACGGCGGCGGTGCGGATGCGCCGCAGGTCGGCCCGGCCGGTGATGCGGCGGCTGATGGCCGCGTTCCAGCCGACGGCGCCCAGCTGCCGGGAGAGCCAGTCGGTGCGGACCCGGCGGGCGAGATCGCGCCAGCGCGTGTCCCGCCTCCACGGCCGGTCCACGAGCTGCCGCGAGGGCTCCCCGTAGAACGGGCCGAACCCGAAGGTCCCCACCGTGAGCACGCCGACGAACAGCCCCGGCGCCGTCGGCGCCATCAGCACGAAGGCGGACATCAGGGCGGCGACGGTGAGGGCCAGACCGGCGAGCGAGCGGGGAGTCATCACCGCGGACGCTAGCGCACCGGGCCCGCACCCCGGGCGATCCCCTCGAGCCGCCGCACGTGCGCGGCCCACCGCTCGGCGTCCCAGCCGGGCAGGTTGTCCCCGGGGCCGCGCAGGCCGGCCTGCCCGTCGATCCCCTCGCGCAGGATGTCGGCGTGGCCGGCATGGCGGGCCGCGTCGAGGGCCACGTGGGAGAGGATCTGCGCCAGAGTCACCTCGGCCAGGTGCGCGGGCCACCAGGGGACCCGCCCCCGCGCGTCGAGGACGAGGGCCTCGATGGTCGCGTCCGCGTGCGCGAAGCATCGCCGCGCGTAGTCGAGGACGTCCTCGAGGGTCTCGTCCTCGGCGGCGAACAGGTCCGCGCCGTCCTCCTCGCCCACCCCCGGCGCGTCCCAGGGCAGGGGGATGCCGGCGGGGCGGCCGAAGACCTCGCCGAAGTACTCGAGCTCGCACGTGGCCGCGTGCTTGAGCAGGCCCAGCAGGTTGGTGCCGGTGGGGGTGCGGGGCAGGCGGACCTCCCGCTCGGGCAGGCCGTCCAGCTTCGCGAAGAGGGCGTCGCGCTGCCGGCGCAGCCCCTGATGGAGGATCTCCTTGTGGTCCATGGGGTGAGCCTGCCGGGATTCAGGCCGCGCGGACGGCCCTGGCCCGTGGCCCGACGTCGTCGCGGACGTCCGGCGCCCCGGGCCGCCGTCGTCGGTCCTCAGCCCTCCCGGCGCGGGACCACGGTGATGGCCCGGGTGTCCGGGGCGGTGTCCGCGACGTGGTCCATGGCCTCGTCCACGTCCCCGGTGCGCTCGTAGGCGGCGTGGATCTGTTCCCACAGGTGGGCGTTGCGGACGCCGATGGCGGCCGGGTCCAGGACGGGGTCCTGGCCGGCGCGGCGCTGGCGGTCGTAGTCCTTGAGCAGGCGGATGGCCACGGGGCTCAGGAGCACGAGCGCGAGGATGTTCACCCACGTGTACAGGCCCACACCGAAGTCCGCAAGGGACCACACGAACGCGGAGGTCTGCACGGAGCCGATGACCATGGAGGCGGCCAGCAGCAGGCGGGCGGCCGCGATGCAGATGCGCTGCGCCTTCTTGTTCGGGATCAGGTACGCGAGGTTCGTCTCGGCGTAGAACGCGAAGGACAGCAGCGTGGTGAAGGCGAACAGGAACACCGCCACGGCCACGAAGGACGGACCGAAGGACGGCAGGACGACGTCGATGCCGATCTGCACCCAGGCCGGGCCCTCCTCGACGCCGGGCAGATGCTCCACGATCGGGGGGCCCTCACCCGTGCCGAGCACGTTGAAGCTGTTGGTGGACAGGATCACCAGGCCGGTCATGGTGCACACGAACAGGGTGTCCACATAGGCGGAGAACGCCTGGGCCAGGCCCTGCTTCACCGGGTGGGAGACGTGGGCGGCGGCGGAGGCCTGGGCGCCCGAGCCGGTGCCGATCTCGGTGGAGTACACGGCGCGGCGCACGCCCCACGCGATGGCGGCGCCGAGCATGCCGGCGTAGACGGAGTCGGCGGCGAAGGCGCTGGTGAAGATCAGGGAGAACATGGCCGGGACCTCCTGCCACATCACCGCGACGACGACGAGCCCCACCAGGATGTACGCGCCGGCCATGAACGGGACCACGAGGCCCACCGTGCGGCCGAGGCGGTGCATGCCGCCGAACACGATCACGCAGAACAGCACGGCCATCCCGAGACCCACCCACAGCGGGTCCCAGCCCCACGCCTCGGTCGTGGCGGCGGTGACGGCGTTGGCCTGGATCTGCGGGCCGGTGAAGACCGTGGCGAACACGGTGGCCGCGGCGTAGGCGACCGCCAGCCACCGCCAGTTCCGGCCGAGCCCCTCGAGGATGTAGTACGCGGGCCCGCCGCGGTACTCGCCGCGGACCTTGTGCTTGTAGAGCTGTGCGAGCGAGCTCTCCACGAGCGCCACGGGGGCGCCGAGGATCGCCGTCACCCACATCCAGAACAGCGCGCCCGGGCCGCCCAGGTAGATCGCGGCCGCGACGCCCGCGATGTTGCCGACGCCGATGCGCCCACCCAGGGCCATGGCGAACGCCTGGAACGAGCTGATCCCCGCCGACGACGATCCTCCCCTGACCAGCTGGCCCACCATGTCCTTGAGCAGCCGCACCTGGGGAGCCGCCATGCGGATCGTGAAGTACAGGCCCAGGGCGAGGAGCCCGACGACCATGGGCAGGCTCCACATGATCGAGTTGGCGGCGGTGACGAACTGCTCCATGGTCACTTCCCAGGTCGTGGACAGGATCCGTGCACTCCATCACATTCGGGCCACCTCGGGCACCCCTGAGCCCCCGGGGGGTCTGCGCGGGACCGGCAGGGTCGGCCGGCCAGACACGCCGTGCCGTCCCCGCGCCGGCTCACCCCTGCCCCGCTCCCGCCTCCTCCCGCACCGTCATCGCCAGCTCGACGTGGCCGGCGTCCGGGTCCGCGAGGATCTGGCGGATCTCCGGCGCGGCGCCGGCATCCTCCACGTCGAACGCGTCCATCAGTCCCAGCAGGTCCGGATGGGGCAGCGCGCCGCCGGGGGCGTCGTCGAGCAGGTCGACCTCGCCCGCATCGGCCCGCACGTCCACGTACCGCTCCACGCGGCGCGGCAGCGCCCCGGTCACCACCTCGTGCCCGCCGACCCTGAGGCCCGTGGGAGCCGGGCCGCTCAGCGGGACGGCCAGGACGGTCTCCACGACGTCGGCGGTGCCCGGCACCGGACGCAGTGCCGTCCACGGCGGCCCGGCCGGTGCCGACCCCGCCTCCGCGAGCGCCTGGAACAGCGTCGCGAAGGCGTCGTTCGCGCGCTCGGTGGTCGCCTCCTCACCAGCCTCGTCCAGGGCCACCCGCTGCACGACGCCGGCCCACGGCGTCGGCCCGACCGTGCGCTCCGCCACGGGGCCGGGACGGGCGGGGGCGCCGTCGTCGTCAGGATCCGGGGCCGCGTAGACACCGGCGACCGCGAGCGCGAGCGCGCGGTCCTCGAGGTCGCGGCGGCGTCGCAGCTCGGCCGCGTGCGCCTTCGCGCTCAGTCCGGTGGCGAGGGCGAACTCGCCGACGGTCATCGGGGGGCTCATGGGGCGACCTTTCTCTCAGGTGATCCCAGCGTGGGCGTTCCCCCAAGGGGAGGGTCAAGCGTCGCCCACGGCGCCCCCGCGCGTCGTCTCCGGCACAGCCCTGCGACTGTTACCCCGCACGTCCTGCCCGGCGCGCGGGACCGGCCGCACCCTGTCTCATGGCAGGCATGATCATCACCGGACTCCTCCTCGGCCTCGTCCTGGGCTTCGTGTTCCAGCGCGGACGCTTCTGCGTCACGGGCGCTTTCCGCGACCTGTTCACTATCCGGTCCACCCGATGGCTCACCGCGTTCATGGTGATCGTGGCCGTCCAGTCGGTGGGCGTGTTCGCCCTCGACGCCCTGGGCGTGATCACCCTGGAGGCGGAGACGTTCCCGTGGCTGGGCACGATCATCGGCGGCCTGATCTTCGGCTTCTCGATCGTGCTCGCGGGCGGCTGCGCCACCGGCACGTACTACCGCGCGGGCGAGGGCCTCGTGGGCTCGTGGTTCGCACTGATCTTCTACATCGTGGGCGCCACCGCGTTCCGCAAGGGACCGCTGGCCGGCACCACCGAGGCCGTCCGCTCCGTGGAGACGCAGACGGGCTCGTTCCAGCAGCTCACGGGGCTGTCCCCGTGGGTGTTCGTGGCGCTGCTCGTGGCCGGCGTCGGCCTGGCCGTGCGTCATCACCTGCGTCGCGAGGCGGCCATGACCCGCTTCCGCCTGCCCGCCGCCAAGACCGGCCTCGCGCACGTGCTCACCGAGAAGGCGTGGCACCCGTTCGTCACCGCGGCGATCATCGGCGTGCTGGCGATCCTCGCGTGGCCGCTCTCCTGGGCGACCGGCCGCGAGTCCGGCCTGGGCATCACCGGCCCGTCCGCGAACATCGGCGCGTTCCTCGGCACGGGCGAACTCGAGCTCGTGGACTGGGGCGTGCTGATGGTGACGGGCCTGCTGATCGGCTCGTTCATCGCCGCGAAGGCCTCCGGCGAGTTCCGCGTCCGCGTGCCCGACGCGCAGACCACCGTCCGCTCGATCATCGGCGGCCTCGGCATGGGCTGGGGCGCGGCGTGGGCCGGCGGCTGCACCATCGGCAACGCGATGGTGAACACCGCGACCTTCAGCTTCCAGGGCTGGACCGCGCTCGTGTTCATGGTGCTCGGCACCGGCCTGGCGGCCAAGCTCTTCATCCTCAACCACCGCGGCAAGGGCACGACGCCGGTCCCCGCCCCCGGCTCCGGCCTCGCCTCGGCCGAGGGCGCGGCGGCGGACGCCGGGACGGCCCGCCCCGTGAAGCTCACGCCGATCGGCTGAGCCGGCCCGCCCGCGCACGACCTCTGACCACCGACACCAAGGAGAGAACACCATGGCGAAGCACCTGCTCGAGACCGACGGCCAGGTCTGCCCCTTCCCGCTCGTGGAGGCCAACCAGGCGATGCAGCAGATCCCCTCCGGGGACGAGCTCGTGATCGACTTCGACTGCACCCAGGCCACCGACTCCCTGCCCCGCTGGGCCGCGGAGAACGGCCACGAGGTCACCGACTTCGTGAAGCGCGGCGCCGCAGAGTGGACGATCACCGTGAAGAAGGGCTGAGGGGCGGCGGAGCCTCTCGGCACCTCCGCCCGCCGCGGAGGGCCTCAGACCTCCAGCAGCACCTTGATCTCGCGGCGCTCGTCCATGGCCCGATACGCCTCGGCGGCGTCGTCGAGCGGCATGCGCGCGGTGAACACGCGGCCGGGCTGGATCTCCCCGGACTGGATGCGCTCGATCAGCTCGGGCAGGAAGCGGCGGACGGGGGCGGGGCCGCCCTCGAGGTGGATCTGCCGGCCGAAGAGGTCGGAGCCGTCGAGGGTCTGGTCGTGGGAGACGCCCACGAACCCGAGGTACCCGCCGGGGCGGAGCGTGCGGCCGCCGCCACCACACGAGCCCGGTTCAGACCGAGGTCAGGGCCGGTAAGTCTGGATGACCTGCGAATCGTCCTTCAGGGTCAGACCGGCCTCGGCGGCGTCCAGGTACTTCTGCTTGGCGGCCTCCAGCACGGGCACCGCGATCCCGGCCTCGGCGGCGGTGGCGCTCACCAGGGCGGAGTCCTTCACGAAGATCCCGATCGCGCTGGCGACCTGTGCGTCCAGGCCCTCGAGCATCCGGGGCCCCCGGTCGGAGAGCATGAACGACCCGGCGGCGCCGTCCGCCACGGCGTCGAGCACCTCGGCGGGGTCCAGCCCCAGACGCTCGGCCAGGGCCAGGGCCTCGGCTCCGGCGACGATGTGCACCGCGCACAGCAGTTGGTTGACCACCTTGAATGACTGGCCGCGCCCCGGCTCCGCCCCGCAGTCCACCACGGCGCCCATGGCGTCCAGGACGGCGCGTCCCGCGTCGATGGCCGCCGGGTCACCGGAGACGAACATGCGCAGCTCTCCGCGTGCCGCACGCGCGATGCCGCCGGTGACGGGGGCGTCCACCAGTCCGATGCCCCGTTCGGCGGCTGGCGCGACGAGCGAGCGCACCGCCTCCGGGCCCACGGTGCTCATCACGATCAACGTGCTCCCGGGCCGCATGCGGGCGACGAGCCCGTCCTGGCCCAGGGCTGCGGAGGACAGCTGGTCGGGGGTTGCCACCATCACGATCACGGCGTCCGCCTCGGCCGCCGAGGCGGCGTCGGCCGCGGCCGGCAGCCCCTGCTCCAGCGCCGCCACTCGCTGGCGTTCGGAGAAGTCAACCCCCGTGACGTCGAACCCCGCCGCCGCCACCGAGAGGGCCATCGGCAAGCCGATGGCGCCGATGCCGACGAAGGTGACGTTCTGTGCCTGAGGAGTCATACGGCGGCGCCTTCCGTGGTGCGGTTCACAATCTGGCCCTTCGATGTTAGCTTATGTGAAATTCCGTCCCATGTTCACAGAGTCGAACAAATCGGGCGACCCCGCCCGATCAGAAAGGTGCACCATGCCGTTGCGAGCAGGAGTGATCGCCGACGACTTCACCGGAGCCACGGACATCGCCGGGGCCCTTGTGGACGGTGGGCTCCGCACCGTGCAGTTCTCGGGTGCCGCACACGTCCCCGATCACGTGGACGCGGACGCGGTGGTCATCAGCCTCAAGACCCGCTCGATCCCGCCCGGGGACGCCGCCGCCCAGAGCCTCGAGGCCTGCCGCGCCCTCGAACGCCTCGGTGCGGAGCGGATCGTCTTCAAGTACTGCTCCACCTTCGACTCCACCGCCGAGGGCAACATCGGCCCCGTGACGGACGCTCTGCTGGGGCACCTCGGCGAGGACTTCACCGTCGTGGCCCCGGCCCTCCCGGTCAACGGCCGCACCGTCTACCAGGGACACCTGTTCGTGCACGACCGACTCCTCCAGGAGTCGGGCATGAAGGACCATCCCGTGACGCCCATGCGGGACTCGGACCTGGTCCGGCTCATGGAACGGCAGAGCAGCGGACGGGCCGCGTCCGTCCCCTCGACGGTGGTGGGCGGTGGGTCCGAGGTGCTGCGCGGCGAGCTAGACCGCCTCCGCTCCGAAGGGGTCCGGTATGCCGTGCTGGACACCCTGGACGACACCCACCTCGACACCATCGGCGCGGCAGTGTCCGGCCTACGCCTGACCACGGGCGGCTCCGGCCTCGGCTCCGGACTGGCCCGTTCGCTCACCGGCCGCGCGATCACCGGCGCCGCCACGACCGCGGCCGACGCCTGGCGGTTCACCCCGGGGCGCACCGTGGTGCTGTCCGGCTCGGCGTCCGAGATGACGAATCGACAGGTCGATCGCTATCGCAAGATCGCCCCGTCCCTGGCCGTCGACGTCGTCCGCACGCTGGAGGACGCCACGGCCCTCCGAGACGAGATCCTCGCCTTCGTCCTCGCCCAGGACGGCGGCCCCGCCCCCCTCGTGTACGCGACGGCCGGACCCGACGAGGTCCGTCGCCTGCAGGAGGTCCACGGAAGGCAGCGCGTGTCCACGGCCATCGAGCGCCTCTTCGGCACCCTGGCGGCCGCGCTGCGCGAACGCGGGGTGAGCCGGTTCGTCGTTGCCGGGGGCGAGACCTCCGGTGCGGTGACGCACGCGCTCGGCGTCACCGGGCTGCGCGTTGGTCCCCAGATCGCCCCCGGCGTCCCGTGGACGGCGAGCCTGGACGGTGCGGTGGACCTCGCGCTGAAGTCCGGGAACTTCGGGGACGAGGACTTCTTCTCCGCCGCTCAGCGCCTCACCGACCCCCGGACCTGACCCTCCACCGACCATCACCCGCCCGACACCGAGGATCCACCGATGCCGCAGTTCGCCGCGAATCTCAGCATGATGTTCACCGAGCGTCCCTTCCTGGAGCGCTTCGCCGCCGCCGCGGAGGCGGGCTTCACCGGTGTCGAGTACCTCTTCCCGTACGAGTACCCCGCCGCAGAGGTCGCGGCGGCCCTGCGCTCGGCCGGACTGACCCAGGCGCTGTTCAACGCCCCAGCCGGTGACTGGGACGCGGGGGAACGGGGGCTCGCGTCCCTGCCCGGCCGCGACGCGGAGTTCGAACGCGGCATCGCCACCGCCCTGGAGTACGCGCGCGCCCTCGCGTGCCCGCGGGTGCACGTGATGGCCGGCATCGCGGATCCCGACGACGCCGACGCCCGACGCCGTTACGTGGAGCGGATCCGCCGCGCCTGCGACGCCGCGGCGCAGCACGGCGTGGAGGTCCTGCTGGAGCCCATCAATGCGGTGGACATGCCGGGGTACTTCCTGTCCCGTGTCCCGCAGGCCCGGGAGCTGCTGGCCGAGGTTGACCGCCCCAACGTCGGATTGCAGCTGGACCTCTACCATGCCCAGATCACCGAGGGGGACCTCACCCGACTGGTGGACACATCTGTGGACCTCACCCGCCACGTGCAGATCGCCGGCGTCCCGGACCGTCATGAGCCGGACACCGGAGAGGTCGCCTACGAGCACCTGTTCGCGCACCTGGACAAGGCCGGCTACACGGGCTGGGTGGGCTGCGAGTACCGCCCCGCCGGGCGCACCGAGGACGGCCTCGGCTGGTTCGCGGCACACCGCGGGTCCCAGCGCCCCGGAGAACGGGCATGATCGCGGACGAGCGGCGGCGGCGTCTGGTCAACCTCGTGGTGGAGCGCGGCTCTGCCTCCGTGACCGCGCTGGCGGATGAGCTGGGCGTGTCCTCCATGACCGTGCGCCGGGATGTGAAGCGGCTCGAGGAGGAGGGCCGCCTCGTCTCCGTGGCTGGCGGCGTCGCCAAGCCGGCGCGCCTGTCCCTGGACGCGACGCACCGGGTGAAGCTTGGGATCCGGCCCCGGGAGAAGGCGGCCATCGCCCGCCGAGCGGCAGAGCTGATCCGCCCGGGGGACCTCCTTTATCTGGACGCCGGGACCACCATGCTCGCCCTGGCCCGACTGCTTGCGGCCCGCCCCGCCGCGGAACGGGTCGACGTGGTCACCAACGACCTGGCCGTGGCGGCGGCCGTCGGCGAGCACCCGGGAGCCCAGATCCACGTGCTCGGCGGCCGCCTGGACGCCGGGAACCTGTCCACGGACGGACCCACTGCCGCCGCGGAGCTGGCGGGTTTCAACATCGACCTGGCGTTCATCTCGGCGTCCTCGTTCGACCTCCGCGGACTCTCGGTGCCCACCGAAGGCAAGGCGATCGTGAAGCGAAGCATCGCCGAGCACGCGGACCGCTGCGTGCTCGTCGCGGACTCCTCGAAGTACGGGCGCGTGTCCACCTTCAAGGCCCTCCCCCTCCGGGCCTTCGACGCGATCGTCACCGACCCCGCGTTGCCCGACGCCGTCCGCGATCGGGCGACCGCGGTCGGTGTGGACCTCCTATTGACCCCCCTTCCCGACCCTTCCCACGTAGGAGAACACCCATGAACATCGTCGTCACCGGCGGCGCCGGCTTCCTCGGCAGCCGCGTGATCCGCTCCCTCCTCCAGGCCCAGGACGCCGGCCGCCTGCCCGTGCCGGTGGACTCCGTCGTCTCGCTCGACCTGGCGCCCTGCCCTGTGGAGGACCCCCGGGTGAGCTCCCGAGTCGGCGACATGGCCGACCCCGCGGTCCTGGCCGAGGCCATCACCGCAGACACGGCAGGGATCTTCCACCTCGCCGCCGTGCTCTCCGGCGGCGCCGAGCAGGACTTCAACCTCGCGCTGCGCGTGAACGTGGACGCCACGGAGCGGCTGCTGGAGGCCGCCCGTGCCACCGGGGCCCGGCCCCGGTTCGTCTTCACCAGCTCCCTGGCCGTGTTCGGCAGCGCCGTGCCGACGGTGGTCCCCGAAGACCTGGCCACCCAGCCCGAGTCCACCTACGGGGCGACGAAGGCCATCGGCGAACTGCTGGTCAACGAGTACTCGCGCAAGGGGTACGTGGACGGCCGGGTCTGCCGGCTGCCCACCATCTCGGTGCGACCCGGGAAGCCGAACTCGGCCGCGTCCTCGTTCGCCAGCGGCATCATCCGCGAGCCCCTCCAGGGTCTGCAGGCTGAGCTGCCGGTGCCGGAGGACACCCGGATGTGGCTGTCCTCCCCCGACACGGCGGTGCAGAACCTCGTGCACGCCTTCATCGTGGAATCCGAGCGGCTAGGGGGCTGGCGGGTGCTGAACATCCCGGGCGTCTCCGTGACCGTGGCGGAGATGCTCGACGCCCTCGAGGCCGTCGGGGGGCCCGAGGCACGGGCACGGGTCGTCCCACGCCCGGATCAGAGGGTCATGGACATCGTGTGCTCGTGGCCCGGCGAGTTCGACGTCGAGCGAACCCTGTCCCTCGGCTTCCGCCCAGACAGCAGCTTCGAGGCCGCCGTCCGTCAGTTCCACCGCGAGTTCGTCGCCTGAGTCGGCCTCACCCCTCGGATCCACACCACTAGGAGAACCACCATGAACGGGCTCGAAGCCTCCGAGATCGGTGCGCTGGTCGGCCTCACGGCAGCCGTCGCCCTGCTCATCTTCTTCGTCATCCGGACCAAGATCCACGCCGTCCTGGCCTTGGTCATCGCCGCCTCCATCGCGGGTCTGGCGGCCGGGATGGCCCCGGACGCCGTTATCCAGGCCATCACCACCAGCTTCGGCTCGACCCTCGGGACCATCGGCCTCGTCATCGGCATGGGCGTGATGATGGGGCGCATCCTCGAGGTCTCGGGGGCCGCGGAAAAGCTGGCCTACTCCCTCATCCGCGTGCTGGGTAAGGGGAAGGAGGAGTGGGCGCTCGCCGGCGCGGGCTTCGTCATCTCCATCCCGATCTTCGTGGACTCCGCCTTCGTGATCCTGCAGCCGCTCGTGCGGTCGCTGGCCCGGACCTCCGGGCGGTCCATCCTCACCCTGGGCATCGCCCTCGCCGGCGGCCTGGTCGTCACCCACCACGCCGTCCCCCCGACGCCGGGCCCGCTCGGCGCCGCCGGCATCTTCGACGTGAACGTCGGCGAGATGATCCTCTGGGGCCTCATCCTCAGCTTCCCCGCCATGATCGCGGTGACCCTGTACGCGAAGGTCATGGGTCCGAAGATCGAGGCCATGATCGAACGGGACACGGGCGAACGCCTCTCCCCCGCGGAGGCCTTCGAGGAGTTCCAGGAGCGTGCCGCCGTCCGGGAACGCGAGCTGCCCGGGCTGTTCATCTCGATCCTGCCGATCCTGCTGCCGATCGTCCTGATCTTCCTGAACACCTTCTCCGCCACCATGGTGGAGAACAACGAAGGTGCCCTGCCTGCCGGGCTGGTCTCCACGCTCGCCTTCATCGGCAACCCCGTCATCGCCCTGCTGCTCGGCGTCCTCGTGGCGATCTACGGCCTCGCCCGCAACCAGTCGCGCCAGGAGACTCTGGACGACATGGAGTTCGGCGTACAGTCGGCGGGCATCATCCTGTTGGTCACCGGCGCCGGCGGAGCCCTCGGCGGCGTTCTGCGCGAGTCCGGGACGGCGGAGTCCATCGGCCAGGCGGTGGCCGGCCTCCCCCTGCCGACCATCCTGATCCCGTTCGTCATCGCGACCATCGTCCGCCTCATCCAGGGGTCCGGTACGGTGGCCATCATCACCTCCGCCTCGATCTCCGCACCCATCCTCGCGGCCATGCCGGATGTGAACATGGTGTTGGCCGCGCAGGCCGCCGCCCTCGGCTCGCTGTTCTTCGGTTACTTCAACGACAGCTTCTTCTGGGTGGTGAACCGGATGCTGGGCATCAAGAACGCCAAGCATCAGATCCTCGCGTGGTCCATCCCCACCACGATCGCCTGGGCGACCACCCTGGTCGCCCTGCTCATCGCCAACGCACTCGTCTGAGAGGAGCCCCGTGACCGACGAGTCCTTGCTGCGCCGTCAGATCGCCGAGTTCGGTGCAAGCCTGTTCTCCCGTGGATTCTCCGTGGGCAGCGCCGGCAACATCAGCGTCCGGATCGAGGGCGGGTATCTCATGACGCCCACCAACTCCTCCCTCGGCCGGCTGGACCCCGAGGCGCTCTCCGTGCTGGATGAACACTGGAGGCACCAGGCTGGTCCCCGGCCGTCCAAGGAGGTGGTGATGCATCGGGCCATGTACGAGGCCCGCCCGGAGGCACAGGCGATCGTGCACCTGCACTCCACCTACGTGACGGCGTACAGCTGCCTGGCCGAGGACGGGGGCATCCCGCCCCTCACCCCGTACTTCGTGATGCGGCTGGGCCGGGACGTGCCGACCGTCCCCTACCACCGACCCGGTTCGGCGGAGATGCTGGACGACATCCTCGGGGCCGGGCGCCGGTCCCCCGGCGTGGTGCTGGCCAACCACGGCTCGATCGTCGCCGGTGCCACGTTGGAGAGCGCGGTCAACGCCGCGGAGGAGCTGGAGGTGTCGGCGCAGCTCGCCTTCCTGCTGGAGGGGCGCCCCACCCGCCCGCTGACCGAGGCGCAGGTCCAGGAGCTCCTCGGGCCGCAGTGACCCGAGGCCGATGGCCGGCGCGCGGGGCGTGGTGCGGACGTGGCCGCCCACCTTCCTAGCAGAGGCGGGCACGCTCAGCGCGCGGGTGCCTCAGACCTCCAGCAGCACCTTGATCTCGCGGCGCTCGTCCATGGCCCGGTACGCCTCGGCGGCGTCGTCGAGCGGCATGCGCGCGGTGAACACGCGGCCGGGCTGGATCTCCCCGGACTGGATGCGCTCGATCAGCTCGGGCAGGAAGCGGCGGACGGGCGCGGGCCCGCCCTCGAGGTGGATCTCACGGCCGAAGAGATCGGAGCCGTCGAGGGTCTGGTCGTGGGAGACGCCCACAAACCCGACGTACCCGCCGGGGCGCACCGAGGCCAGGGCCTGGTCCATGGAGCCCTGCGTGCCGACGGCCTCGCACACCCCGTGCGCTCCGTAGCCGCCGGTGAGCTCGCGCACCTGGGCGGCGCCCTCCTCGCCACGCTCGGCGATCACGACGTCCGCGCCGAACTCCCGGGCGAGCGCGGCCCGATCCTCATGGCGGGAGAACACGATGACCTTCTCCGCGCCGAGGGTCTTGGCGGCCAGGACGGCGCACAGGCCGACGGCGCCGTCGCCGACCACGGCGATGGTCTTGCCGGGGCCGGCCTGCGCGGCGACGGCGGCGTACCAGCCGGTGCCGAGCACATCCGAGGCGGCGAGGTAGTCGGCCAGGCGGTCCGGGTCCGAGGGCTCACCCCCGGGCACCTTCACGAGGGAGCCGTCCGCGAGCTCGACACGCATGTACTGCGCCTGGCTGCCCGTGTACTCGCCGGCGTTGACGCAGCGGGACTGGTAGCCGGCCTGGCAGATCTCGCACGTGTTGTCCGAGAGCATGAACGAGCCGATCACGAAGTCGCCGACCTCGAGGGTGGCGACGTCCTCGCCCTTCTCCACGATCGTGCCGACGTACTCGTGGCCCATGCGCCGGTGGTCGACCTTGTTGTGGCCGCGGTAGGGCCACAGGTCAGAGCCGCACACGCACGCGGCGGCCAGCTTCAGGACCACGTCCGTGGGCTGGGCGACGCGCGGAGTGTCCACCTCCTCCACGACGACGTCGCCCGGCGCACGCATGACGACCGCCTTCATCGTCGCGGGGATGGCAGGGGTGGCGGGGGTCTGTGCGGTCATGGTCTGTCCTCCGGTCTGGCCCGGCGGTCCGGGCGGCGGTGTGCGGGGACCAGTCTTGCGCCCCTGGGCCGTGGAGACGACACATCGACGTCGCAGGCGGGGCCGGTGGATGACCGCGCGCCAGCGACATCACCGCCGGGCAGAACCGCGGTGATGTCGCTGGCGTGAGGTCGGCCGACACACCCCGCTCGGCTCACAGCGAACGAGCGACCCCGGGCGTTACGCTGTGGTTCCCATCACATCCGACTCCCCCCGGAGGCCCGTCGTGACCCTCACCCTGCCCGCCCGCCTCGAGCGCACCGCCGCCGAGCATCCGCACTCCACCGCCCTGATCCTCGGCGAGAACCGCATGACGTACGCGGAGCTCCAGGACCAGTCCCAGCGCCTGGCCGGGCTCATGCGGCAGGAGGGCATCGGCCCCGGGGACCGCGTGGCGCTCATGGCGCCGAACATCCCGGCGTTCCCGGTGGTGTTCTTCGCGGCCCTGCAGCTGGGCGCCGTCGTCGTCCCGATGAACCCGCTGTTCAAGCGCCGCGAGATCGAGTACTACCTGGAGGACTCGGGCGCGTCGATGCTGTGGTCCGTGCCGTCCGAGGAAGCCGTGGAGGGCGCCCGCGAGCGCGGTGTGCCGCTGCGCACCCTCGGCGAGGACGGCCTCGCCCCGCACCTCGCGGAGAGCCCCGGCCCGGTGACCGAGACCGTCGAGCGGGACCTCGAGGACGACGCCGTCATCCTCTACACCTCCGGCACCACCGGCCGCCCCAAGGGCGCCCAGCTGACCCACCGGAACATGGGCACCAACGCGGACACCGCGGCGGAGACGCTGATCCAGCTCCAGCACGGGGAGACCGTGCTCGGCTGCCTGCCGCTGTTCCACGTCTTCGGCCTCACGTGCGCGCTCATGGCGCCCGTGACGACGGGCGCCAGCCTGGCGTTGATCCCCCGCTTCGATCCCGCCGTGGCCGCGCAGACCGTCCGGGAGTGCGCGGTGGACGTGTTCATCGGCGTGCCCACCATGTACGGGGCCGTGCTGGCCGCGGCCAAGGACCATCCGGAGGACCTGGCCAGCCTGCGCCTGGGCGTCTCCGGCGGATCCGCCATGCCCGTGGAGCTGCTGCGCCGCTTCGAGGCCACCTTCGACTGCGAGATCCTGGAGGGCTACGGCCTGTCCGAGACCTCCCCGGTGGCGTGCTTCAACCACCCGGGCGAGGAGCACCATCCGGGCTCGATCGGACGCGCCGTCCGAGGGTGCGAGATGCAGCTGGTGACGCCGGACGGGGCCGTCGTGCCCGAGGGCGATGAGGAGACCCTGGGCGAGGTGTGGATCCGCGGGGAGAACGTGATGAAGGGCTACTGGGGCAAGCCGGAGGCCACCGCCCAGGCCATCACCGAGGACGGCTCGTTCCGCTCCGGCGACCTCGCCCGGCGCGATGCCGCGGGCAACTACTACATCGTGGACCGCACGAAGGACATGATCCTGCGCGGCGGGCTCAACGTGTACCCGCGCGAGATCGAGGAGGTGCTCTACGAGCACCCGGCCGTCGCGGAGGCCGCCGTGGTGGGGGTGCCCCACCCGGAGCTCGGCCAGGAGGTCGCCGCGCACGTGGTGCTCGCCCCCGGTGCGCACGCCACGGAGGAGGAGCTGATCCAGCACGTGAAGTCCCAGGTGGCGCCCTACAAGTACCCGCGCACCGTGACCGTGCGGGACGGGCTGCCCAAGACCGCCACCGGCAAGATCCTCAAGCGGGAACTGACGCCGACGGAGTGATCTCGGGATGACCGCCCGGGCCCTCGTGTGGGCCGAGGTGCTTGCGGAGGCGGGCGCCGCGGTCGCCCCGGACCCGGTGCGTGGCATCCCGTTCGACGAGGCCGGGCGCGCAGACCTGGCGGTCCCCGTGGACCGGGCGCTGCGGGTGGCGCCGCCGGCCGACGTCGACGGCGCCTCCCCCTGGTGGCTGCTGGAGACGGACGTGCCCCAGGACGACGACGGCGGCGTCCTGCCGGTGATCCGGGTGGCGGTCGGGGCCCCGGGGCAGGTGCACGCGGTGCTCCCGGACTGCGGATGCGACGCCTGCGACCCCGGGTCGGATGAGCTGCTCGAGGCCGTGGACCAGGCGGTCGTGCGCGCGGTCGGGACGGGGGTGAGCCTGCGGGGCCGTCATGGGCTGCGGCGCCGGGACTGGCACGTGCACTGGCGCGAGGACGGCACGGCCGAGGGGCTGGGCCGGGTCCCGGGATGGCCGTTCGAGGCGCTCACGGACGCCTGCCGGGACCTGGCCGCCGGCGGCCGTCCGAGGCTGCCGCGTGGGACCGAGGCGACCGTGCGGGCGGGGTGGCTCCCGGAGGCGTGAGGGGGCGGCGGTGGCCGGGTGCCGCCGCTCAGAACAGTGCCGCCACCCCCCGAGCGGCGAGCGGGATGAGCCGCACGGCCCGCACCACGGTGAACGCAGTGACCACCGAGACGAGCGCCCACTCCCGCCAGGACCCGGTCCGGCCGAGCAGGGGGAGCCGGAACCGTCCGGAGGACTGCCACCACCACAGGCGCGCGGGGGGCTCCGGGCTGAGCGGCCAGAGCAGGGCCACCCCGTTGTTGGTGAGGGCGTCGCCGAGGATGTGCACGCTCACGCCGACGGCCACGGAGGCGGGGATCCACCACAGCCCGTCGCTGAGGACGGTCGCCGACACCGCGACCAGGATGCCGAGCGCCCACGCGGCCCTCCATCCCCGGTTCGGGAGCAGTCGGAGGGCCTTGGCAGCCACGGCCGCCAGGAACGCGGCGATGACCCCCTGCCCCGGCGTGTAGACGTGCCCCGCGATCGGCACCTGGATGGAGGCGGCCGCCGTCGCGATGGCGGTGAACGCCGCGACCCCCACCAGCGAGTGTGTGCCGCGCCGATGCCCGCCGGCCACGTGGCGGATGCCGCGGCTCATCCACTCGGTCAGGGGCGGCAGGGCGTGGACGACGGTGGCGCGGGGGTGGTCCCAGTCGCTGATCATGGCCGCGCCGGCGGTGGTCACGGCGCCGAGCAGCTGGAGTTCGGCGGGCAGGTGCAGCACGGCGATCGGCGACTGCCAGTGCGTGAGCGCCAGCCAGGCCGCGGCGCCGGTGGCCGCGTGGGACGGGCCCATCATGGGTGGGGTCCTCTCGTTCGCAGGACCGGGCCGCGTCACCGCGCCAGCGAGGGCCGGCGGGCGGCCCGCGGGGAAGGAAGAGGACCAGGGTGGCAGGCGGGGCGGACACGGTAAGGACGCCGCCGCGGCTGGAGCGGGTCGAGGCGGCTGCCCGGCCGGGGGCGGCCGCCCGGCCCCTCACCCCGTCATCGCCAGCACCAGCGGGGCCAGCAGGGCGGTGAGCACACCGGAGCAGGCCATGGCGAGGGCGGAGAACGCACCGGTCTTCGGGCCTTCGGCGAGGGCGCGGGCGGTGCCGATGCCGTGGGAGCTCACGCCGATGGCCAGGCCGCGCACGCGGGGGTCGCGCACGCGCAGCCGGTCGAGCACCCAGGGGGCCAGCACGGCGCCGAGCACGCCGGTGAGCACGGGGAGCACGGCGGCGAGGGAGACGATCCCGCCGCCGGCGTCGGCCACCGCCATGGCGATCGGCGTCGTCGCGGACTTGGGGGCGAACGTGGCGGCCAGCGCGGCGTCCCCGCCCATTGCCCGCACGATCAGCACGGCGCTCACCATGGCGGTCAGCGAGCCGACGGTGACCCCGACGGCGACCGGCAGCAGCAGCTTCCGGATGTCAGGGCCGGCCCGGTACAGGGGGACGGCGAGGGCCACGGTGGCGGGGCCCAGCAGGAAGGTGAGGTAGCTGCCGCCGATCATGTAGGTCTCGTAGTCGATGCCGGTCAGGGCCAGGAACGCGGCCACCAGCACGATCGTCACGAGCACGGGCGTGAGCAGGGCGGTCTGCCGGGCGGCGAGCCACAGGCGGCGGGAGAGCACAGCAACGGCGAGGGTCAGCGCGATGCCGAACAGCGGTGTGTGCAGGAGCGCGTCCCAGGCCTCGGCGAGGGAGTCGGTCAGTTCGGCGGCGTTCACTGTGCGTCCTCCTTGTCCGTGAGGCGGCGGGCGAGCGGGGCGGCGACGCCGGCGGTGACCACCAGCCCCAGCAGCCAGGGCACCACGAAGCCGACCAGCATCAGCGCCCGGTGTTCCTCGATGAGGCCCAGCACCGCGACGACGCCGACGCCCGCCGGGACGAACAGCAGCGGCAGGTGCTGGAGCAGGTGATGGCTCGCCGTCATCACCGGCGCGTCCTCGGCCGGCCGGCGCCACGCGAGCAGGCCGAGCAGCAGGAGCATGCCCAGCACGGCCCCGGGGATCGGCAGGTGCAGCGTGTCGGCCACGAGCGTGCCCGCCAGCTGGCAGAGCAGCAGGATCAGCAGGCCCTCGATCATCGGGGTTCACCTGCCTCGGACGGGCCCACGGGCGGCAGGCCGGGGACGACGCCGCTCCCCGCGGCGTCGAGGTGCGCCTGCAGGGCGCGCTGGGCGTCTGCGGCGCGCCCGGCGGCCAGCTGGGCGCAGATCTCGGCGTGCCCATCGAGGAGGCGGCGGGCGGCGTCGACGGATCCGCCGGTGGCGGCGTGGATCAGGCGTGCCAGGCGGGGGGCGAAGGTGCGCACGACCTCGTCGAAGGCGGCGTTGCCGCACGTGGCGATCACGTCCCGGTGGAACCGCACGTCCAGCGCGGAGAACGCCGCGAGGTCGCCGGCGTCCAGGGCGGCGCGCTGCTGCTCCAGGTTGGCGGTGAGCGTGGCGACGAGGGGCCCGACGGCGTCGGGCCGCGCGACGACCGTGGCGAGGGCGGTGGACTCGAGGAGGCCGCGCAGGGCCGTGAGGTCGGCCACGGTCTGCGGCGTGAGGGCCTGCACGGCCGCGCCCTTCTTGGGGAGGAGCCGCACCAGGCCCCAGCGCTCGAGCTGGAGGAGGGCCTCCCGGGCCGGCGTCCGGGAGATGCCGGCCTCCGTGGAGAGCTGGACCTCGGTGAGCATCTCCCCCGCGGCGATCTCACCGCGGACGATGCGCCAGGCGACGTCGTGGGCCAGGCGGCCGGCAGCCGTGGCACGACTGCCCCATAAGGGGTCGGAGAGTGGAGACATGCGGGCCAGAATAATCGGATGCATGCATGGATGTATGCATTGTGTCGGACTCGGAAGGGGTCCGGGTGGGGAGGCGCCCATGATGCCGGCGCCCACCCTCGCCCCATGACCGTCGCCATCACCCGTCTCGACCCCGCCGGCGCGGACCGCGCGGAGCTCATTGCGCTGCTCACCGGCAACGCGTGGCCCTTCCCTGTGCGCCCCACGTCACCCGGCCGGTGGCGAAGGAGGCCATCGAGGACGGCGGCAGGCACCACACACTGTCGGGTCACCAGCTCCCGATGTAGTCCTCCGGGCCGAGGAGACCCTGGGTGTCCGCCCAGGCTCCCCAGCGGTCGAGGAGGAGGGGGATGGCCTGGTCCTCCCACCAGGGCAGATGGACGAGGCCCTGACTCATGCCTCCGCGGTTGAACCGCTCCACGTTGACCTTGTCCTCGTCGTAAGGCTCGGCCCCCTCAAGGGAGCGATTGAGCGCATCGCGCAGGAGCCGGCCGAGTTCATACTCACTGGTGGGCATGGGGGTGTCGTCGAGCCGTTCAGCGAGCTCCTCCCAGAGACCGACGCTTCCCCGCAGCCCGTACTGGCTGGGGCGGCGGCGGAACAAGTAGCCGACGGTCGCGCGCGCCGACGAATGGACTTCCACCACGTCCACACCGCGCTTCGCCTGCTCCGCCAGGCCCGTGCGGGCCTTCCGGATGCGCTGGCGGAGCAGCTGTGCTTCGGGGCTGGTGCCGCCGTAGGTGAGGTTCAACGGCGGGGTGTGCGCGTCGATCACAGGCTTCTCAATGCCCCCGAGCGGTGTCACTTCCGCGAACCCGGCGGGTGTCTGCCACACGCGGACGGCGAGGTGACGGCGCATCCAGGTGGTCAGCTGCTCGCCGCTCTCCGGGGTGAGGGAGAATCGACCCGCGGAAGCGACGGCGACCGGCTCCAGGTCCAGCCGATCCACCAGGAGTGCGGCCAGAGTGCGGCGCAGAGTGGAGTGCGCGGTGCCGCCGCCCGCGAAATGCTTGCGTTCCAGGCGGGCCCGCAGGCTGCCCTCGGCCTTGCCGATGTAAAGCACATCGCTTCGACTGACAGACGTGTCCAATCGCAGCTCGGCTCGCACCGCGTCTGGATCCTGCGCGACAACCGCGTACAGCCCGGTCGAATCCGGCACGACCTCGCCGCCACCCCCGCCGATGACCACACCGCCGTCCTCGACGCGTGCGAACAGCTGGGGACCGTTCTGCAGAGCATGGGAAGCGGCCTCGATGAACCCCACCTTGGTGGTCATGCCAATGTCCTCTCTTCGTCCGGGACATCCACCCCGGCTACGCCTCGAGCCTACGGAGGGCCTTGGACACGGTAGGCGCCCTGGCGATAGATCGCTGACCCCTCACCGCGCCAGGATCCACCGGTCCTCGGGGTCGAAGACGTGGAGGTCGTCGCATGCGAAGCCGCGCAGCCACGGGACGTGGTCCACGACACGCAGGTACAGGCCGCGGTGCACACCGGACTCGTCGCCGATCAGCTGCTCAGCGGACACGTTCATCCCGACGCCAACCGCGCACAGGCGGGCGGGGCTTCATGCCTCGTCGGGCGCCCGGTCCTCCGCGTCGGCGATGACGTCCTCCAGAGCCTGCAGGTGGGGCTCGGCGTCGTCCCCGGCGCCCAGGTCGGCCAGCGCGAGGCGGAGGGCCTCGAGCAGCTCGCCGGCCTCCGGGTCCGCGGCGGCGGAACTCCAGCTCTCCCGCCAGGGCTCCTGGGTGGCGTCCTGCTGCTGGAGGAAGATGAGCCGCTCGACGTCGTCGGCCGGGATCTTGAGTTCCTCACCCCACGCCTGCATGGTCTCCACGTACGTGGCGTACTTGCGGGGGTAGGTCCAACCGCCGCCGATCCGGACGTCGACGTCCTTCGCATGCTCGGCGAACCAAGCGCGCACCACGGAGTCGAGGACGGGGGCGATGTCGGACTCCCGGTGGGCCTTGGTGAGGAAGTAGAGGTACTTGGTGCCGAAGGCCGCGCCGAGGTGCTTGAGGCAGCCGACCCCGCTCTTGCGCTGCTGCCGGATGTGCTCGAAGGCCGCGGGCCCGCCCTGCTCGAGGGTGATGCGGGTGACGTCGGCGAGCTGCTCCTCAAACCCGGGCTGCGCCATGATGCGCTCCACCCGGGAGGGGCCGTAGCCGACCCGTCCGTATCCCCACACCATCGCGGCGATGAAGGCGTCCCGCTGCACGGCGCGGTCCTCGGCGGTCACCTTCGCGGCGTAACCGGTGACGACGGCGCGGGTCAGCGGCTCGCGCTCGAGGCAGGCGGGCAGGTCGGGCACGTGGGCCGTCCAGTGATCGAAGGACCAACGCGTGGGCTCGTCGGCGGGCCTGCCGGCGGCAGCCCACGCATCGAATGAGCGCTGGAGGGCAGGGGGTACGGCGGCAGCGGGGATACTCGTCATGGCCACAGCGTAGGCCCAGCGGCGGAACGGGAGGCATGTGCCTTCAGTTCCGGCCCGGCCCGCCGCTCCCCTCCGCGATGGCGGTCAGACGGTCCACGTGGGCGGCCCAGCGGTCGGCGCCCCACACGGGCAGGTTGTTCCCCGGGGCGCGCAGGCCGGCCTGCCCGTCGATCTGCTCCCGCAGGATGTCCGCGTGGCCGGCGTGCCGGGCCTCGTCCAGGGCGACGTGCGCGATGATCTGCGCGAGCGTGACCTCCGCCTTGTCGTCGGGCCACCACGCCACCCGCCCGTGGGCGTCGGCGCCGAGGGCCGTGATGGTCGCGTCCGCGTGTGCGAAGCAGCGGCGGGCGAACTCGAGGACGTCCTCGAGGGACTCCCCCTCGGCGGCGAACATGTCCACGTTGTCCTCCTCCGACTGCCCCGCCGCCGCCCAGGGCAGCTGCACCTCCGCGGGGCGGTCGAACGTCTCGCCGAAGTACTCCAGCTCGACGACGGCGGCGTGCTTGACCAGTCCCAGCAGGTTGGTGCCGGTGGGAGTGCGCGGCAGGCGGGCGTCGCGCTCGCTGAGGCCCTCGAGCTTCTGCAGGAGGGCCGCACGCTGGCGGCGCAGCCCGTCGTGGAGGATCTGCTTGTGGTCCATGAGGTGATCCTGCCCCAGAGCAATCAGGCCGCGAACCCCCGCACGAGCTCCGCCACCCGCTCCGGCGCGTCCAGGTGCACGTCGTGCCCCGCGCCGGGCACCTGCACGTGCCGCACATCCGGGCGCCGACGCCGCATCTCGTCCAGCTCTCCGGCGGGCACGTACCCGTTCTCCCCGGTGATCAGCAGGGTTGGCGCGGCGATCTGCCCCCATTCCTCCCACCGGGGCCGCTCGTGGACGGGCCGCAGGGCGGCCTCCAGCACGTCGACGTCGAAGCGTGGCACCCAGCCGACGTCGACGTCCCGGGTGGAGCGCGGGGAGGGCGCGGTTGCGGGCGGCCCCGCCCCTGACTGGCCGTTGCGCACCGCGCGCCTGTGACTGGCCGTTGCGCACCGCGCGCCTGACGCTGCGCCCACACCGGGAGGACGACCTCGGCTGGCCCTGGCGGATCGGTGTCTCTGGTGGTGGGGAACGTGGGCATGCCCGTGGGGACGTGATCCTGTGGCTGACGGACCGCGAGTCATCCCGCGGGCCTCACCTCGTGTGTTCGCCTGACCATGGCCGGGGCACTCCATACGGCACTGAGGCTGGTCAACCCTGTAGACCGCCCCCGTCAACCCCGCCGGCCCGCACGCGCGGCGAACTCGTCCAGACAGGCGAGCACCTCGGTGGCCAGCCACACCCGGTTCCGACGCTGGCTGGAGACCGGCTGCAGCACACCGGCCTCGACAAGCTGGTCCACGGCCCGCTGGGTGGCCGGGCGCGAGACACCCAGCACCTGGGCCAGGTGGTCCACGGTCACGGCGGGTTGCGCGATGATCACCGCGAGCGCCCGCCAGACCGCCGCGTCCCGCCGGGCGGTGAGCCGCTCGCGCCAGCCGGTCAGGGCCTCGTCCAGGTCCGCGACGAGCTCTCGGCCGTTGCCGACGGCGGCCAGGGCGGCCTGTGCGAAGCGGCGCACGATGGGCGCGGGGTCGCCGTCGCGGTAGGCGGTGAGGGCGTCGAAGTATCCGGCCGTGTCCGTGAGGAGTCCCGCGGAGAGGGGCACCCCCATACGGGTGATCGCGCCGGCCCGGTGCAACACGGCGTGCACGAGGACGCGCCCGGTGCGGCCGTTGCCGTCCGCGAACGGGTGGATGGTCTCGAACTGGGCGTGCGCGATGGCGGCCTGCACGAGGGCGGGTACGTCCGTGCGTCGCAGGTAGGCGAAGAGATCGTCCATCCCGGCACGCAGGCGCTCCGGGTGGGGCGGGACGAACTGCGCCGTGTGCGGCGTGGGCGCCCCGCCCCCGATCCACCCCTGCGCATCGCGGTAGGCGCCCGGCCGGGCATGCTCCTGACCGTCCATGAGGGCACGATGGGCGGCCAGCAGGGCGGGCTCGTCGAGGTCGGCGGCCAGCCGGGAAGCAGCGCCCATGGCCCTCACGTTCGCCGCCACGAGCGTTGCGTTCGGGCGGGTGCGTTCGCCGAGAGTCGCCAGGGCGAGGGCTCGCGCGCCCGCGGTGATGTGCTCGATCTGCGAGGAGGACGCGGGCTCAGTGCGCAGGAGCACCGCGTCGATCGGGGCGATCTCGCCGGTGAGCCCCGGGAGGGCGTGGCTGATCTCGGCGTCGAAGCGCACGACGGCGGCCGTCGCCTCCTCGACCTCGGTCGCCAGATCGGAGGGCAGGTCGAGCCCGAGTCGGGCGATGCGGGCCGGGAGCGCGGCTCGATACGGGCCCGAGGCGCGCACGCGAGCGCTGCGGGAGCGCAGCCCGGCGTCATCCGGGCCCGCGGCCCAGGGGCGCTCTTCCCAGCCGACGGCCCACGGGGTCGGGCGCGGATCGTTGCTCATGCCGCCACCTTACGCAACGTTATGTCTAGAGAGTTGCGTACTTCTGGGCGTCGTGAGGTGGAAAGCCGTCTGCCCCGGGCCCGATGCTCCGAGGCGAGCATCGCGTAAGTGACGCCGTCCACCCAGCCGCGGGTGCGGTGCAGTGACTCCTCCTTGAAGGTGCCCTCGTGGCGCAGGCCGACCTTCTCCATCACGCGCAGGATGGGCGCGTTGTCCGCGAAGGCGTGAGCCTCCACGGGTCGGACGCCGAGGCCTGCGAAGGCGAGGTCCAACAGGGCACAGGCCAGCTCGGTGGCGCGGCCCCGGCCGGCGTGGGCCTGGGCTATGGTCCAGCCGATCTCGGCCTGCGCGTCCCGGGCTTCCTCGCGCGGTGCGCCGCGAGGTCGAGGAGGGGCGTGGCCATGGGGTCACGGCAACGGGCGGCGGTGACGTCCCCTCCCCTACTCTCGGCCCCATGGACGTCACCTTCACTCCGCTCGACCCGGCAGGCGCCGACCGGGACGCGCTCGTCGCCCTGCTCACCGAGAACGCGTGGCCGTTCCACACGCGCCCGCGCGTCACCCGGCCGGAGGCGGAGAAGGCCGTCGATGGCGGCGCCTGGGAGGATGAGGACCACCGCACCTTCTGGATCGAGCATCCCGAGCACGGCCGCGTCGGCGTGGTGCGCCTGGAGGACCTCACGGACCCCACCCCCTTGTTCGACCTGCGCGTGGCGGAGCGGTTCCGCGGGCGCGGGCTCGGCGCGCAGATCCTCACCGCGCTCACCCGGCGCGTCTTCGAGACGATGCCCGCGGTGGACCGCTTCGAGGGCCAGACCCGCGAGGACAACGTCCCCATGCTGCGCACCTTCCGCCGGGCCGGCTGGGTCAAGGAGGCGCACTACCGGCGCGGCTGGCCCGTGGACGGCGGCGAGCCGTTCGCGTCCGTGGCCTACGCAATGTTGCGCCAGGACTGGGCGTCCGGCACGACGACGCCGGTCCCCGCCGACGTCGACGCCCCGCCTCCGGCGGGGCGCAAGGAGGGCGCGGCTGCGGGCGGCCGCGCCCCTGACTGGCCGTTGCCCACCGCGCGGCTGACGCTGCGGCCGCACCGGGAGGACGACTTCGGCTGGTTGCAGGAGATGTACACGCAGCCCGAGGTGGTGCGCCACCTGCTGGACGAGCCCTGGGACGAGGCGACCGCGCGGGCGAAGCTGGCCAAGCGGATCACGTGGGACGACCTCGGCGGCCCGTCCGGGGCGGTGTCCCTGGTGGTGGAGCACGCGGGCGTCCCCGTGGGTGACGTGATCCTGTGGCTGACGGACCGCGAGCGCGGTGTCGCGGAGATCGGCTGGGCACTGGATCCGCGACATGCCGGTCAAGGCTTCGCCCGGGAGGCCGCGGCTGCGCTGCTGGACCTGGGGTTCGAGACGTCTGGCCTGCACCGGGTAGTGGCACAGATGGATGCCCGCAACACGGCGTCCGCCCGACTGGCCGAGATGCTCGGGATGCGTCGAGAGGCACACCACCGGCAGGACCTGTGGAGCAAGGGCGAGTGGACGGACACCCTCGTCTACGCGATGCTCGCGAGCGACCGGGGGGTGAGGGGCCATCTATGACGACGAACGGACTTCTACGCTCACCCCATGCAGCTCGAGACCGTGAGGGGGTGGACTCGCGAGGCTCACCAGGTGTGCGGACCGAGGTCCTCGAGGATCTCCAGGTCGAGAGGCCACTCGTCAGGGCGGGGAGTCTCGGGGAGCACCGGCTCGTAGGCGCCGACGTAGACGACCTCCCCCAAGCCGAGGCCGGTGGCCTCCTCTGGCTCAAGGATCGTCAGGTCAGCGTGGCCGGGGACGCGGTCGATCTCGGCGAGCCGCCCCGAGGGCCACACCTCGTGTGCCGCCCTCACCACGGCCCGCACACGACGCAACGGGATCGACCCGGCGGGGCTGCCGTCGTCGTGATGGGTGACGACCCAGCCTGCAGAGGCCAGGGGCCCAGCCTGACTCACTCCCCGGGAGGGCAGCAGGATCAGCTCGTGGACTTCCCCCACGGCGATCGAGTCACCGCAGCATTCCTGCTCCCAGTCCGAGAGCGAGGCGCGGCCGACGGCGCCGACGGTGATGTCCATGGTCGGAGTGTAGGGGCGGGGCCTCACCCGAGGGCACGCGTCACCCGAGGCGCTCCGCCCTCGTTCCAGCGGAACAGGGTGAGGTGCCACAGCCCGAGGAGCGTGTGGGACGAGCCACCTCCACGCGCGCCGACGTGCCGCTGTTCGAGCGGCTCGGGTTCCGCGAGACCGTACCCGACGCGTGCATACCCGCGGCCCGGGAGTGACATCATGGACCTCGGCTCGTGCTGATACTGGGTATCGTGAGCCACGCCACTACACTGTGCTTCCACTGATAAAGGAGCAACCCCCCATGCCGACCCTGCGAACCGTCCCCCTCTCCGCCGCCACGCGGGAGGACCACCTCGCCCGCCTCCGGGCCACCAGCCCGGAGGCCCCCCTCGACATCCTGGTCGTGGGCGGCGGCTCCACCGGCGTGGGCGCCGCGTTCGACGCGGCCACCCGCGGCCTCGACGTGGGCATCGTCGAGGCCCGCGACTGGGCCTCCGGGACCTCGTCCCGCTCCTCCCGCCTCATGCACGGTGGCCTGCGCTACCTCGAGATGCTGGACGTCAAGCTGGTGTACGAGGCGCTGCGGGAGCGCGACCTGCTGCTCACCCAGACCGCGCCCCACCTGGTGCGTCCCCTGCGCTTCGTCTTCCCGTTCTTCCACAAGGTGATCGACCGCGGCTTCATCGGCGCCGGCGTCACCATGTACGACGCCATGCAGTCGCTCGGCCGCCGCCGCGCGATGGGCGCGCACCGCCATCTCAGCCGCCGCTCCATGGCCGCGACCTTCCCCTCCCTCGACGACGAGAAGATCGTCGGCGCGGTGGAGTACGCCGACGCCCAGTTCGACGACGCCCGCCTGGCCATGATGCTCGTGCGATCCGCCGTGGACCACGGCGCCGTGGCCGCCAACTACACCGCCGTCACCGGCTACCTGCGCGGCGACGACGGCCGTGTGCAGGGCGTGCGTGTCCGCGAGGAGACCTCCGGCGAGGAGTTCGACGTGCACGCGCGCGCCGTCATCCTGGCCGGGGGCGTGTGGACCCAGGAGCAGCAGGAGCTGGCCGGGGCCGACGGCGGCCTCGAGGTGCTCGCCTCCAAGGGCGCCCACATCACCGTCCCGCGCGACCGCATCCGCGCCGACGCCGCCACCGGCGTGATCACCAAGACGGAGAAGTCCGTGCTGTTCCTCATCCCGTGGGACGAGTACTGGGTGATCGGCACCACGGACACCCCGTGGGCGGAGGACGTGGCCCATCCGGCCACCACCGCGGACGACATCGACTACATCCTCGAGCACGCCAACGCGGTGCTGAAGGAGGACCTCACGCGAGACGACGTGATCGCCACGTACGCCGGCCTGCGCCCGCTCCTGCAGCCGGTCACCGGATCCGACGGCGGCTCCACCAAGATCTCCCGTGAGCACACCGTCACCGAGGTGGCCCCCGGCCTCACCGCCGTGGCCGGCGGCAAGTGGACCACGTACCGGGCCATGGCCGAGGACGTCGTGGACTTCGTGGTGCGCGAGACCCACCCGACCCGTCCCAGCCTCACCGAGCACATCCCCGTGCTCGGCGGCCTCGGCTACTCGGAGATCGAGGCGGAGGCGGACCGCATCGCCGCCGACTACGGCCTGGACGAGGCCCGCGTGGACCGGCTCCTGTTCCGCTACGGCACCGTGCTGCGCCACGTGCTCGACCTGATCGACGCCGACCCGTCCCTGAGCGTCCCTCTCGCCGAGGCGCCGCGCTACCTGCGCGCCGAGATCGTCCACGCCGCCCGGGCCGAGGGCGTCGTCCACCTGGACGACGTCATCGAGCGCCGCACGCGCCTGTCCACCGAGGTCCGTGACCGCGGCGTCGCGGCGGCCGCGGAGATCGCGTCCCTCGTGGCCCCCGAGCTGGGCTGGGATGAAGAGCGCATCGCCGGTGAGATCCGGGCGTACAAGGACCTCGTCGCCGCCCGCCTCCGCGGCGAGACCGCCCACGACGACGTCACCGCCGCCGCCGCGCTCGCAGCTGCCGACGCCGCCCCCGTCCACGGAAAGGAGCCCGTCCATGGGCACGATCTTCCTGCATGAGATCGCCGGCACGGCCATCCTCCTCCTGCTCGGCGTCGGCGTCGTCGCCAACGTCGTCCTGACGAAGACCAAGGGCAACGGCGGAGGCTGGCTGCTCATCAGCTTCGGCTGGGGGCTGGGCGTCTTCGCGGGCGTCTACGTCGCTGCCGCGACCGGTGCGCACCTGAACCCCGCCGTGACCGTCGGCCTGCTCGTCAGCGGCGCCGAGGAGTACGCCCCCGGCATCGCCGTGACCCTCGGCACCACGCTCGCGTACTTCGCGGCGCAGCTGATCGGCGCCTTCCTCGGCGCGGCCCTGGCCTGGCTGGCCTACCGCGACCACTACCAGGCGGAGACGGACCAGGGCGCGATCCTGGGCACGTTCGCCACAGGTCCCGAGATCCGCAACCCGCTGTGGAACATGGTCACCGAGGTGATCGCCACGTTCGTCCTGGTGTTCGTGATCCTGCTCTTCGGCTCCACCCCCTCCGGGCTCGGCCCGCTCGCGGTGGCCCTGCTCGTCGTCGCGATCGGCGCGAGCCTGGGCGGCCCCACGGGGTACGCCATCAACCCGGCGCGCGACCTGGGCCCCCGCCTGTTCCACGCCGTCGCGCCGATCCGGCACAAGGGCGGCTCGGACTGGGGCTACGCCTGGGTGCCGATCGTCGGCCCGCTCGTCGGCGCCGTCCTGGCCGGCCTCGCCGCGCCTCTGTTCGTCTGAGCGGTCTGCCCGTCCAACCCCGGCGGGCACGTTCCCCTGCGGGAACGTGCCCGCCACCCCCACACCCCCGTGACCACCTCCGAAGGAGTAGGACATGACCACCCCCCGCTACGTGATGGCCATCGACCAGGGCACCACGTCCACGCGCGCGATCCTCTTCGACCACAGTGGGGCCATCGTGTCCACTGGTCAGCGCGAACACGAGCAGATCTTCCCGCGCGCCGGCTGGGTGGAGCACGACCCGGTGGAGATCTGGACGAACACCCGCGAGGTCATCGGCGAGGCCCTGGCCCGCGCCGAGGTGACCCGACACGACGTCGCCGCCGTGGGCATCACGAACCAGCGTGAGACCACCGTGGTGTGGGACCGCAACACCGGCAAGCCGGTGTACAACGCCATCGTGTGGCAGGACACCCGCACCGACCACCTCTGCGAGCGCCTGGCCGGCGACGTCGGCGCGGACCGCTACAAGGAGCGCGTCGGGCTGCCCCTGGCCACGTACTTCTCCGGCCCCAAGGTGGCCTGGATTCTGGAGAACGTGGACGGTGCCCGGGAGGCCGCCGAGAACGGCGACCTCATCTTCGGCACCACGGACTCGTGGCTCGTGTGGAATCTCACCGGCGGCGGCGAGGGCGGCCGGCACGTCACCGACGTCACCAACGCCTCCCGCACCATGCTGATGAACCTGGACACCCTCGACTGGAACGAGGAGATCTGCGCGGACATGGGCATCCCGATGTCCATGCTTCCGGAGATCGTCAGCTCCTCCGCCGAGGTGGGCACCGTATCCGGCCAGCAGCTGCTGCGCGAGACGCCGATCACCGGCATCCTGGGCGACCAGCACGCGGCGACCTTCGGCCAGGCGTGCTTCGAGGTCGGCCAGGCCAAGAACACGTACGGCACCGGCAACTTCATGCTGATCAACACCGGCGAGGAGCCGGTGCACTCGGACAACGGCCTGCTCACCACGGTGGCGTACCGCATTGGCGACCAGAAGCCGGTGTACGCGCTGGAGGGCTCGATCGCCGTCACCGGCTCGCTGATCCAGTGGCTGCGGGACAACCTCGGGATGATCGGCAGCGCCCCGGAGGTCGAGACCCTGGCCGCCGGCGTGGAGGACAACGGCGGCGTGTACTTCGTCCCCGCGTTCTCCGGCCTCTTCGCCCCGCACTGGGACGCCGCGGCCCGCGGCGTCATGGTGGGCATGACCCGTTACGTCAACAAGGGGCACATCGCCCGCGCGGCGCTCGAGGCTACCGCCTTCCAGAGCCGCGAGGTCCTGGACGCCATGAACGCGGACTCCGGCGTGGACCTCACCGAACTGAAGGTCGACGGTGGCATGGTCGCCAACGAGCTGCTCATGCAGTTCCAGGCGGACCTGCTGCGCGTGCCCGTCGTGCGCCCCAAGGTCATCGAGACCACCGCTCTCGGCGCCGCCTACGCCGCAGGCCTGGCGGTGGGGTTCTGGGCGTCCCAGGACGAGCTCGTGGCCAACTGGGAAGAGGACAAGCGCTGGGAGCCCACCACGGACGAGGAGGAGGTTGAGCGCGCCCTGCGGCTGTGGAAGAAGGCCGTGGAACGCTCCCGCGACTGGGTCGACGAGGACGTCGAGTCGGCCCAGGGCTGAGCCGTCCGGTCCGTAGGTCGGTCCGGCCGGCCCCGTGCGCCCCGTGCGCCCCGGGCCGGTCCGGGCCCTCCAGAAGGACCCCGAGCAGCACTACCCCCTCGTCGGCCGCCTGCGCGCGGAGCGGGGCGGGGGTCGGTGCCGTTGCCATCGGTGCAGCGGCCAGGCCCGAGGTGCCCGGCTGCTCCGACGTCAAGCTGTCCTCACCCAGGGCGTCCTCTTCCCCCGCCGCTTCCGCCCAAGGCGGCGGTGGCCAGGCAGGCGAAGTAGTCCGCATCCACGTTCCGGCCGTCCTTGATGGCGCTCCGATGTGGAATCTCCTCGGAGAGGTTCTCCTCGTCCGCGTTGTTCGCCGAGGCCACCACCTTTTCGAGGCCGGCCACCTCGGGCCGGAGTTCGCGCGCCCGTCGTCGCATCCTGCCCTCGCCGGTCCACTCATGGGTGCGTTCGGTGAAGGCGTCGAGTGGGTTCTCACACGCAGACAATCGGCGTGCTCGTTCGACGACGTTGGACGCCAGGATGTCCCGGAGCATCGTCATCTTGCCGGTTCCGGGGAGGCCGTTCACACCTGTAAGCGGCCATGAAAAGCTGCCCATAGGTGGCCAGGGAATGACCCGCTGACGGCCATGAGGACTGCCCAGTGATGGCCATCTGGTTTGCCCGCGTTGCTCGTTGCCCGCCGCGTCGTGAGCCGGCGGGGGCCTCCTCCCCGGGTTGGATATCGGTGTCGAATCGAATCCAGCGAGGAAGAGGCCCTGAATGAAGGATGCC
>NZ_JAPVLT010000012.1:0-49678 GCF_027158145.1 Micrococcus sp. H39-S4 | reverse complement strand
CTAAGGCGAGGCCGACAGGCGTAGTCGATGGACAACGGGTTGATATTCCCGTACCAGTGAAGAACCGTCCATGTTGAGCCGGTGATACTAACCGCCCGAACCATCCCGAACCCCGTCTTTGACGGGGTCGGTGGTGGGGAGCGCGGGACCTGAACCGGGGAGGCAAGCGCATTAACGGGTGTGACGCAGGAAGGTAGCCGGGCCGGGCAATGGAAATGACCTGGTCTAAGGGTGTAGGGCTGCCGGTAGGTAAATCCGCCGGCTGTATGCCTGAGACCTGATGGGCGCCCACGTGGTGGGTGATCCGGTGATCCTATGCTGCCTAGAAAAGCATCGGCGCGAGGTTCAAACTGCCCGTACCCTAAACCGACACAGGTGGTCAGGTAGAGAATACTAAGGCGATCGAGAGAATCATGGTTAAGGAACTCGGCAAAATGCCCCCGTAACTTCGGGAGAAGGGGGGCCCCAACCTTGAGCACCACGTGCTGGTGTGAGGGGATCGGGGCCGCAGAGACCAGGGGGAAGCGACTGTTTATCAAAAACACAGGTCCATGCGAAGTCGTAAGACGATGTATATGGACTGACTCCTGCCCGGTGCTGGAAGGTTAAGGGGACCTGTTAGCTTCGGCGAAGCGGAGAACTTAAGCCCCAGTAAACGGCGGTGGTAACTATAACCATCCTAAGGTAGCGAAATTCCTTGTCGGGTAAGTTCCGACCTGCACGAATGGAGTAACGACTTCCCCGCTGTCTCAACCATGAACTCGGCGAAATTGCATTACGAGTAAAGATGCTCGTTACGCGCAGAAGGACGGAAAGACCCCGTGACCTTTACTATAGTTTGGTATTGGTATTCGGTGTGACTTGTGTAGGATAGGTGGGAGACTGTGAAGCGGGCACGCCAGTGTTCGTGGAGTCGCCGTTGAAATACCACTCTGGTCACTCTGGATATCTAACTTCGGCCCGTGATCCGGGTCAGGGACAGTGCCTGATGGGTAGTTTAACTGGGGCGGTTGCCTCCCAAAATGTAACGGAGGCGCCCAAAGGTTCCCTCAGCCTGGTTGGCAATCAGGTGTCGAGTGCAAGTGCACAAGGGAGCTTGACTGTGAGAGTGGCAGCTCGAGCAGGGACGAAAGTCGGGACTAGTGATCCGGCGGCTCGTTGTGGAACGGCCGTCGCTCAACGGATAAAAGGTACCTCGGGGATAACAGGCTGATCTTGCCCAAGAGTCCATATCGACGGCATGGTTTGGCACCTCGATGTCGGCTCGTCGCATCCTGGGGCTGGAGTAGGTCCCAAGGGTTGGGCTGTTCGCCCATTAAAGCGGTACGCGAGCTGGGTTCAGAACGTCGTGAGACAGTTCGGTCCCTATCCTCTGCGCGCGTTGGAAATTTGAGAAGGTCTGTCCTTAGTACGAGAGGACCGGGACGGACGAACCTCTGGTATGTCAGTTGTACCGCCAGGTGCATGGCTGATTAGCTACGTTCGGGATGGATAACCGCTGAAAGCATCTAAGCGGGAAGCCGGCTTCGAGATGAGATTTCCTTGCCCCTTTGAGGGTGTGAGGCCCCCAGCTAGAACACTGGGTTGATAGGCTGGATGTGGAAGCGAGGACTGAAGACTCGTGAAGCTGACCAGTACTAATAGGCCGATGACTTACACACACTCTTATCCTATTGCTTGCTTCAAGGTGATGGGTTGGTGTTCGCGTCCACTGTGCGGTTGTCTGATTGCAACCGGCTGTCTGCTTGTTGGTGGGTGGTTGAGGTGTTTTGAGTTGAATAGTGTCACTGTTGTGTGACCCGTAGGTTTCCCTGCTGTTGCCCGTGTTGAGGGTGGTGGTGTGGGGTTAGGGTTACGGCGGTCATAGCGTGGGGGAAACGCCCGGTTCCATTCCGAACCCGGAAGCTAAGGCCCACAGCGCCGATGGTACTGCAGCCGGGAGGTTGTGGGAGAGTAGGTCGCCGCCGGACATTCTTTGAGGGAGGGCCTCGCACCGTTGGGTGCGAGGCCCTTCCCGCATTTCTGGACTGCTTTCCCCGCAAGGACGGTCTGCCACAGGCTCCGGGCACTAGCCTGGTCCCCTGAGGACCCGGCCGCGAGGCCGGCACATGAGGAACAGAGACCGCGTTCCCGCGGACCGTCGCGGCGTGACGCCCAGGAAGGACACCATGGCTGAGGACACCCCCCGAGAGCGCCGCGAGGACCGCGGATCCGAGGGCCGCGGGCCCCGTGGTGGCGGTGATGGCCGGCGTCGTGGCGGTGACCGCGACGGACGTCCTCGCAGCGGTGCCGGTGACCGGCGCCGCTCCGGCGGGCCTCACGAGGACCGGCGGCGCGGCCCGGGCCAGGGGGGCGGACGCCCCGAGCGCCGCGGTGCGCCGACGGGCCCTCGTCGCGAGGACCGCGCCGAACGACCCGCGCACAATCCCGGTGACCTCCGAGCGGCGAATCGTGCGGACCAGGAGCGCTCTCCGGACATCGACCCGGACGTGACGGGCCAGGAGCTCGACCGCGGCACGCTCAAGGAGATCAACGGCCTTGACGAGCGTCCTGCCAGCTGGGTCGCCAAGCATCTCGTGATGGCCGGCCGCTACCTGGACGTCGACCCGGCGCTGGCGTTCCAGCACGCCCTCGCCGCGTCCCGCAAGGGCGGCCGCCTCTCACGCGTGCGCGAGGCAGTCGCGCTCACCGCCTACGCGGCGGGGGAGTACGCCGACGCGCTGCGCGAGTTCCGCACCTACCGGCGCATGACGGGCGACGACACCCACATCGCCGCGCAGGTGGACAGCGAGCGTGCCCTCGGCCGCACGGAGAAGGCCCTGCAGCTGGCCGCCGAGGTGGATGCCTCGCGTCTGGACCGGGCGGCGCGGGCCGAGCTGGCCATGGTCGTCTCCGGCATCCGCGAGGACGCCGGCGACCTTCAGGGTGCCCATGAGGCCCTGCAGATCCCGGAACTGGACCGGCGGCGCGGCTACCCCTTCTCTCCCCGGCTGTTCCAGCGTCAGGCCGACGTGCTGCTCGCCCTGGGGCGCCGCGACGAGGCTCGGCTCTGGGCGCGTGCCGTGCGCGTCGCGGAGAAGGCCCTCGGCGTGGGCGGGTTCGCGGACCCGGAGATCATCGACGTGGACACCGAGCCGGTCGAGGACCCCCGGGACCGCCGCCCGTCCCCCCGCGAACGGCGCCACGAGCGGTATGCGGCCGAGGCCGGTGCGGAGCCGACGGCGGACGGATCCCCGGCCGAGGAGCCGGAGGCCGCCACGGAGCCGACCGAGGCGCCCCGGCCGGAGGCCGCCGCAGAGCCGCCGGCCGCCGTCGACGCGCCGGACGAGGTCGACCCGAACCAGCTGTCGCTGTTCGACGCCCTCGAGGCCCCGGAGGCGGACGAGCGGTGAGCGCCACGTTCTTCGCCGGTCACGACGGGCTGCTGTGCGACCTGGACGGCGTCGTCTACGCCGGAGGCGGCGCGATCGCCGGGGCGGTCGAGACGCTGTCGACGCTGCAGGAACGGGGCGTGCCGGTCGGGTTCGTGACGAACAACGCCTCCCGCGCGCCGGAGTCTGTGGCCGAGCATCTCCGCACGCTCGGGGTGCCCGCGCAGGCGGGGCAGGTCTTCGGCTCCGCACCGGCGGGCGTCGACCTGCTCGAGGAGACGCTCGGCCGCCGCACCGGCCGGGTGCTCGTGGTCGGCTCGGCGTACCTGCGCGCCGTGGTCGAGGAGCGGGGCTACGAGGTGGTCGCGTCCGCGGCGCAGCGTCCCGACGCGGTGATCCAGGGCTTCGACCCCGGTCTCGGCTGGGCCGATCTGGCGGAGGCGGCGTACGCCGTGCGCGCCGGGGCCACCTGGGTCGCCACCAACCTGGACACCTCGATCCCGCGCGCGGAGGGGATCGCCCCCGGCAACGGGGCCCTCGTCGAGGCGGTGGGCCGGGCCACCGGCACCGCGCCCGTCGCGGCGGGCAAGCCCGAGCCACGACTGTTCCGGACGGCGGCCGAGGCCCTCGGCCTGGCCCGTCCCCTCGTGGTCGGCGACCGCCTGGACACGGACATCCGCGGCGGCAACGCGGCGGGGTTCGACACGGTGCTCGTCCTGACCGGCATCGACACGCGCGAGACCGCGGCCGCCGCCCCCGGGCCGGACCGGCCCACGTGGGTCCGTGCGCACCTGCCCGCTCTGCTCGCCGGCGGGGCCGAGGCCTTCGCGGACCCACGGCGTGGCTGAGACCGCACGCGCCGACGTCGCCCTGGCCGCCCGGGGCCTGGCCCGCTCCCGCACGGAGGGCGCGGCGCTCATCCGCGCGGGGCAGGTCCTCCTCGACGGCCGCCCGGTGCGCCGGCCCTCCGACCGCGTGGCCGCCGACGCCACGCTGCGCCTGCGCGACCCGGGCCCGCGGTACGTCTCCCGTGCGGCCCACAAGCTCGTCAGCGCGCTCGAGGCATTCCCGGACGTCGCCGTGGCCGGCCGCCGGGCGCTCGACGCCGGGGCCTCCACCGGCGGATTCACCCAGGTCCTCCTCGAGCGGGGCGCCGAACGGGTGGCCGCCGTCGACGTGGGCCACGACCAGCTGGCCCCGCCCGTCCGGGCCGACCCCCGCGTCCTCGTGCGCGAGGGGCTCAACGTCCGCGACCTCAGGGCCGAGGACATCGACGGTCCGGTGGACCTGGTGGTCTCCGACCTGTCCTTCATCTCGCTGCGCCTCGTCCTCGCCCCGCTCGCGGGCGTGTGCCGACCCGGCGCGGAGCTGCTGCTCATGGTCAAGCCCCAGTTCGAGGTCGGGCGGCGCGCCCTGCCGCGCTCCGGCGTCGTCACCGATCCGGACGCCCGCCGCGACGCCGTCGCCGGGGTGGCCGCGGCCGCGCTGGGCGCCGGCCTCGCCCCCCGCGGCCTCACCCGATCCGGCCTGGCCGGCCAGGACGGGAACGCCGAGTTCTTCCTGCGGCTCCACCGCCCCGACGCCACCGCGGCCGACGACCCGGCCGGCAGGACGAGCCCGGCCACGCCCGCCGACGAGCGCGCCGCCGGGTGGGTCCGGGGCGCCCACATCGACTGGTCCTGACCCGCGTCCGGGGGGGCGCCGCCCGTCCACGGGCGCGGGGCCACCGGTTCGCGTGTCCGATCTCGTGGCTATCCTGGAGCGCAGTGCCCGGCACCCCGGCTCGCGGAAGGAACCATGCCCTACACCCCCGGACGTCGTGTCCTCGTCCTGACCCACACGGGCCGCGAGGACGCCATCAGCGCGGCGCTGCAGGCCACCCGCATGTTCGCGGAGGAGGGCCTGGTCAGCGTCATGCTCGAACAGGACGTGGCCGCCATCCGCGCGGCCGCGGGGGACCCCCCGGAGTTCGCGCCGGAGGCCCTCGGGGTCGACTGCGAGCTCGAGGACATCACCCTCGGCCTCGTCCTCGGCGGCGACGGCTCGGTGCTGCGGGCGGCCGACTTCGTCCGCGGCCACAACGTGCCACTGCTGGCGGTGAACCTGGGCCACGTCGGCTTCCTCGCCGAGTCCGAGCGCACCGACCTGCACCGCACCGTCCAGGCGATCGCCTCGGAGTCCTACGTAGTGATCGAGCGCATGGCCCTGGACGTCGTCGTGCTCGTGGAGGGCCGCGAGGTGGCCCGCACGTGGGCCCTCAACGAGGCCTCCGTGGAGAAGTCCCACCGGGAGCGGATGCTCGAGGTGGTCGTCTCCGTGGACAACTCGCCGCTGACGGCCTTCGGCTGCGACGGCGTCGTCCTGGCCACCCCCACCGGCTCCACCGCCTACGCCTTCTCCGGCGGGGGCCCCGTCGTGTGGCCCTCCGTGGAGGCCCTGCTGTGCGTGCCCATCAGCGCCCACGCCCTGTTCACCCGCCCCCTCGTGGTGGGTCCGCGCTCCACGATCGGCGTGGACGTGCTCACCCGCACCCGCGAGACCGGTGTGCTGTGGTGTGACGGCCGGCGCACCGTCGAACTGCCGCCGCAGGCCCGGATCGAGGTGTCCCGGTCGGCGGAGCCGGTGCGCCTGGCCCGTCTCAACCCGACGCCCTTCGCGGAACGGCTCGTGCGCAAGTTCCGGCTGCCCACGGACGGCTGGCGCGGCCCCGTCACCGCCCAGGAGCGGGCGGGCGTGCTCCACGCGGTGGAGACCGTCGAGCCGCGGCACGCGGGGCCGCGTCCCGACGTCGTCGAACCGGCCACCATGCCGCTGTCGGTGCTCTCGCCCGCGGACATCCAGCGCCACCGCGACCGCGGGGCGCGTCACCCCGGGGAGGACGCATGATCGACCATCTGAGGATCTCGGGGCTCGGCGTGATCGGCGAGGCCACCGTGGACCTGGACCCCGGCTTCACCGTCGTCACCGGCGAGACCGGCGCCGGCAAGACCATGGTGGTCACCGCCCTGGGCCTGCTGCTCGGCGCTCGCGCCGACGCGGGCGCGGTCCGCCGGGGCTCGTCCCGTGCCGTCGTGGACGCCGGCGTCCGCCTGCCCGAGGCGCACGCCGCGCTCGCCCTCGCCGAGGACGCCGGGGCCGTGCTGGACGAGGCCGACGAGGGCGTCCGGGAGCTCGTCCTGAGCCGCAGCGTCACGGCGTCCGGGGAGGGGACCCGCTCGCGCGCCGCCGCCGGCGGGCGGACCGTGCCCGTCGGCCTGCTCGCCGAGATCGGGGCGACCCTCGTGGCCGTGCACGGCCAGAACGACCAGGTCCGCCTCCAGGGCGCCGACGCCCAGCGGCACGCCCTCGATGCGTTCGGCGGCGCCGAGCTCGCCGCGGCCCTGCGCGCCTACCGCGCGGACCACGCCGCCTGGACCGCCGCGCGTCGGGAGCGCGAGGAGCTCACCGCCCACCGCCAGGAGCGGGCCCGCGAAGCCGAGGCGCTCCAGCGCTCGCTCGAGGAGATCGACCTCGCCGAGCCGCAGGAGGGGGAGGACGAGGAGCTGCGGGCTCTCATCCGCCGGCTCGAGGACGTCGAGGAGCTGCGCGCCGCCTCGGGGGAGGCGCACGCCCGACTGGCCGGCCCCGACGTGGACGCGATGGACGAGACCCCCGGCGCCGTCAGCCTCGTGGAGGCGGCGCGGCAGGCCGTGCTCGCCGCCCCCGGCGACGACCCCGAGCTCGCCGCCGCGGCCGCGCGCCTGGCGGAGGCCGCCGTCGTGCTCTCGGACATCGCCGGCGACCTGGCCCGCTACACCGCTGACCTGGACGCCGACGCGGCCTCCGACCTCGACGCGGCCCAGTCGCGGCTGGCCGAGCTCACGCGACTGCAGCGGCTCTACGGGCCCGAGCTCGCCGACGTGATCGACTGGGCCCGGACCCAGCGTCCGCGCCTGGACGAGCTGCAGGGCGACTCCGGCCGCCTCGAGGAGCTCGAGGCGGAGGTCGACCGGCTCGACGCCGCGCTGCGCGAGCGGGCCGCGACCCTCACCGCCCTGCGCACCGAGGCCGCCGAGCGGCTCGAGACCGCGGTGACCGAGGAGCTGCACGCCCTGTTCATGCCGGACGCCTCCTTCCACGTGGGACTGACGCCGGTCGCCGGGGACGGTCTCGGCCCGTACGGCGCTGAGGACGTCACGCTCGCCCTGCGCCCCCACGCGGGCGTCGAGCCCCGGCCCCTGGGCCGCGGCGCCTCCGGCGGCGAGCTCTCCCGCGTGATGCTCGCCCTCGAGGTGGTCCTGGCCGCCACGGACCCGGTGCCCACCTTCGTGTTCGACGAGGTCGACGCCGGCGTGGGCGGTGAGGCCGCCGTGCGGATCGGGGCCCGCCTGGCCCGGCTCGCCCGCCACGTGCAGGTCATCGCCGTGACGCACCTGCCCCAGGTCGCCGCCTACGCGGACCGGCACGTGCGGGTGGAGAAGAACTCGGACCCGGCCGCGGGTGTGACCACCTCCGACGTCGTGACGCTGACGGCCGACGAACGGGTCGAGGAGCTCGCCCGCATGCTCGCCGGGCACGGGGACTCCGCGGCGGCCCGCGAGCACGCCCGGGAGCTGCTCGAGTCCTCCGCCCGCGAACGCGGCTGACCCGGTCCGCGGACGCCGCCCCGACATGAAAGGATCGCCCCATGCCTGAGATCCCCGCGTCCGCGGGACGCTCGCCCCTGCGCGACCTGCACGTCCCCCGCCCGGTGAAGAAGTCGAAGACCGTCTACGAAGGCCGAGTGTGGGACATCGCCCGGGAGTCGTTCCGCCTGGACCCGGCGGACAAGTCCCAGGATCCCCTGACCCGGGAGCTGATGGTGCACCCGGGCGCCGTGGCGATCCTCGCGGTCCGCACCAAGCTCACCACCACCGGCCCCCGCGAGCAGGTGGCCCTCGTCCGCCAGTACCGCCACCCCGTGGGCATGGAGCTGTGGGAGATCCCGGCGGGCCTGCGGGACGTGGACGGGGAGGACCTCCACCAGGTCGCCGTCCGTGAGCTGGCCGAGGAGGCCGACCTGCGCGCCCTCGAGTGGCACACCCTCGTCGACTACTACACGACCCCGGGCGGCTCCAGCGAGGCGATCCGCGTGTTCCTGGCCCGTCAGATCGAAGAGATCCCCGACGGCGAGCGGCACACCCGGCAGGACGAGGAGGCCGCCATGCCGCTCGTGTGGGTCGGCGTCGACGAGGTGACCGACGCCGTCCTGGATGGGCGCGTGCACAACCCCTCCACGGTCGTGGCGATCCTCGCCCTGTGCGCCCACCGCGCCCAGGGGTGGCGGCGCCTGCGCCCCGTGGACGCCCCCTTCGTCCCGGACCGCCACGGCCCCGGGGCGGACTGGCCCGCGTGAGCACCGACCCGGCCGCCCGGGGGAGCGGCGAGGCCGAGGCCCGTGGGAGCCGTGGGGGCCGGGGCGCGGAGTCCGCGCTCGCGGCCCCGTTCCGCCGCCACCTGGAGCACCTGGCCGTCGAGCGGGGCCTCGCCGCGAACACGCTGGCCGCCTACCGCCGCGACCTCGAGCGCTACCGCCGCTGGCTCGAAGCCCACGGGGTGCGCGCCCCCGCCGACGTCGACCCCGGCCACGTCTCCGGCTTCCTGCGGGCGCTGGGCACCGGCGAGGACGGCGGGCGGCCCCTCGCGGTCCGCTCGGCGGCCCGCGTGCTCGCGGCCGTGCGCGGCCTGCACCGGTTCTGGGCCCTCGAGGGCCTCACGCCCGCCGACCCCGCCCTCGACGTCCACCCGCCGAAGCCGGGCGCCCGCCTGCCGAAGGCGCTCCCCGTGGAGCAGGTGACGGCGCTGCTGGAGGCCGTGCCCGTCGACACCCCGGCCGGCCTGCGGGACCGCGCGCTGCTCGAGTTCCTCTACGGCACCGGCGCCCGCATCTCCGAGGTGGTCGGCCTCGACGTCGACGACGTGGTGGGGCTCGCGCAGACCGGGGACGACGGCGGCCAGCCTGTGGTCCGCCTGTTCGGCAAGGGGTCCAAGGAGCGCGTGGTGCCGATCGGCTCCTACGCGGCCGCCGCGCTCGACGCGTGGCTGGTGCGGGGACGGCCCACGATCATGGCGGGAGCCGCACGCTCCACGCCCGCCCTGTTCGTCAACGCCTGCGGCGGCCGGCTCTCCCGGCAGTCCGCGTGGGCCGTGCTGAAGCGGGCGGCCGAGCGCGCCGGCCTCGAGGCGGACGTCTCGCCCCACACCCTGCGCCACTGCTTCGCCACGCACCTGCTGGCCGGCGGCGCGGACGTCCGCGTGGTCCAGGAGCTGCTCGGGCACGCGTCCGTGACCACCACGCAGGTGTACACCCTCGTCACCGTGGACTCCCTGCGCGAGGTCTACTCCGCCGCGCATCCGCGCGCGCGCTGAGCCCCGCACCTGATACGCTCAAGATCCGTGGTGAAACGAACTTCTCGTACTCAGACGTCCACGCGCGTCACCCGTCACGTGTTCGTGACCGGCGGTGTCGCCTCCTCCCTCGGCAAGGGGCTCACGGCCTCCTCGCTCGGCCACCTGCTCAAGGCGCGCGGGCTCAGGGTGGTGATGCAGAAGCTCGACCCCTACCTCAACGTGGACCCGGGCACCATGAACCCGTTCCAGCACGGCGAGGTGTTCGTCACCGAGGACGGCGCCGAGACGGACCTGGACATCGGCCACTACGAGCGCTTCCTCGACGAGGACCTCGACGGCCTGGACAACGTGACCACCGGCCAGGTGTACTCCACCGTGATCGCCCGCGAGCGCCGCGGCGAGTACCTCGGGGACACCGTCCAGGTCATCCCGCACATCACCGACGAGATCTGCCGCCGGATGCGCCTGCCCGCGGAGCCCCGCGGCGACCGCCCCGCCCCGGACGTGATCATCACGGAGATCGGCGGCACCGTCGGCGACATCGAGTCGCAGCCCTTCCTCGAGGCCGCCCGCCAGGTCCGCCAGGACGTCGGCCGCGACGACGTCTTCTTCCTGCACGTCTCCCTCGTGCCGTACATCGGCCCCTCGCAGGAGCTCAAGACCAAGCCCACCCAGCACTCCGTGGCCGCCCTGCGCTCGATCGGCATCCAGCCGGACGCGATCGTGCTGCGCTCGGACCGGGCCGTCCCCGACGACGTCCGCGGCAAGATTGCCCGCATGTGCGACGTCCCGCAGGACGCCGTCGTCAACTGCGCCGACGCCCCCTCCATCTACGACATCCCCCGCGTCATCCACGACCAGGGCCTCGACGCCCACGTGGTGCAGTCCCTGGACCTGAAGTTCAAGGACGTGGACTGGACCGCCTGGGACGCGCTCATGGACGCCGTGCACCACCCGGAGCATGAGCTCACCGTGGCGCTCGTGGGCAAGTACGTGGACCTGCCGGACGCCTACCTGTCCGTCACCGAGGCGCTGCGCGCCGGTGGCTTCGCCCACCGGGCCAAGGTGGGCATCCGCTGGGTGGCCGCGGACGAGTGCGCCACCCCCGAGGGCGCGGCGGTGGCGCTCGCGGACGTCGACGCCGTGTGTGTGCCCGGCGGCTTCGGCGTGCGCGGGCTCGAGGGCAAGCTCGGCGCGCTGCGGCACGCCCGCGAGCAGCGGATCCCGACGCTGGGTCTGTGCCTGGGCCTGCAGTCCATGGTCATCGAGTACGCCCGCAACGTCCTCGGCCTGGAGGACGCGGACTCCACCGAGTTCGACCCGGAGACCGCCTCGCCCGTGATCGCCACCATGGCCGAGCAGGAGCAGATCGTGGCCGGCGAGGGGGACCTCGGCGGCACCATGCGCCTGGGCGCCTTCCCCGCGACCCTGCGCCCGGGCTCCGTGGTGGCCGAGGCCTACGGCACCACCGAGGTGACCGAGCGCCACCGCCACCGCTACGAGGTGAACAACGCCTACCGCGACCGCCTCGAGGAGGCCGGTCTCGCGATCTGCGGCACCTCCCCGGACGGCGCCCTCGTGGAGTTCGTGGAGCTGCCCCGGGACGTGCACCCGTACTACGTGTCCACGCAGGCCCACCCGGAGTTCTCCTCCCGGCCGACCCGCCCGCACCCGCTGTTCGCCGGCCTCGTCGCCGCCGGCCTGGCCCGCCGCGCCGACGCGGCGGCCCGGCGCTGAGGGGCCGACGACCGGCCCGACACAGTGGTCACGACACGCCGTCGCCGCGCCCGGCACGCGGCGTGTCGTGACCACTCTGCGAGGGCGTCGCACCGATGACGACACGACGACGGCGGGCCGCCCCACCCGGGGCGACCCGCCGTCGTCGTGCACGCGGCACCGCGCCGCGAGCGAATGGGGCGATGTGTCGGAGGTGATCTGCGTCTACACCTCCGACAAGTCGCCCCGACCGCCCCTCACGAGGCTCAGCCCGCCGGCAGCTCCCGCTGCTCGGGGCCGTCGTAGGCCGAGAGCGGGCGGATCAGCGCGTTCGCGGCGCGCTGCTCCATGATGTGGGCGGTCCAGCCCGTGATGCGCGAGGCGATGAACAGCGGGGTGAACATCTCCGTGTCGAAGCCCATCAGGTGGTAGGTCGGGCCGGCCGGGTAGTCGAGGTTCGGCTTGATCTGCTTGGCCTCGTCCATCGCGGACTGCAGGCCGTCGTACAGCCCGAGCATCTCCTCGCGGCCGTAGTGCTCGATCATCCGGTCCAGCGCGGCCTTCATGGTGGGCACGCGGGAGTCGCCGTTCTTGTAGACGCGGTGGCCGAAGCCCATGACCTTCTTCTTCTGGGCCAGGGCGTCCTCCATCCACGCCTTCGCTCGGGCGGCGGCGTCCTGGCGGGACTCCTCCTTCCGGATGCCGATCTCGTCGAAGGTGTGCATCACGGCCTCGTTGGCGCCGCCGTGCAGGGGGCCCTTGAGCGCGCCGATCGCACCGGTCACGGCCGAGTGCAGGTCGGAGAGCGTCGAGGTGATCACGCGCGCGGTGAAAGTCGAGGCGTTGAACGAGTGCTCTGCGTACAGCACCATCGAGACGCGGAACGCGTCCACGACCTCCGGGGCGGCCTCCTCGCCGAACGTCATCCAGAGGAAGTTCTGCGAGTAGTCCAGGTCCTCGCGCGGCTCCACCACGTCCTGGCCGCGCCGGCGGCGCTGGTCGTAGGCGACGACGGCCGGGAACGCCGCGAACAGGGCCTGGGCCTTCTCCAGCTCGGCCTCGGGGGAGGAGTCCTCCGCCTTCGGGTGGTTCGCGCCGAGCACGGACACGGCGGTGCGTCCGACGTCCATGGGGTGGCAGTCGGTGGGCAGCAGGTCGATGGCCTGCTTCACCTTCGGGTCGAGGGCACGGTGCGCGCGCTCGAAGTGCTCGAACGCGGCCAGCTCCTCGTCCGTGGGCAGCTCGCCCGTCCAGAGCAGCAGCGCGACGGCCTCGAACGAAAGCTGCGCGGCCAGGTCCTGCACGGGATAGCCGCGATACAGCAGGGAGTTCGTCTCCGGGTTGACCTTGGAGATCGCCGTGGTGTCCACGACGACGCCGGCCAGGCCCTTCTTGATCTCGGTCTCGGTCATGGTGTCCCTCCTCGGGGAGTGGGGCCCGCCCGCGCACGGGCGGGCCCGGTGACGGGTCAGAGGTCGGCGTGGTTGGCGCCGATGTCGAGCGTGGGCACGTCGAAGTTGAAGATGCCCGTGTCGAAGGCGTTGTAGCCCTCGTAGTCCACCAGCTCGTAGAGGCGGGCGCGGGTGAGCATCTGCTCCACCTGCGACTGCTGGGTGCCCTCCTCCTTGATGGCGTTGAGCACGCGCTCGGCGGCGCCCATCGCGGAGCGCAGCAGGGTGACCGGGTAGATCACCATCGCGACGCCGGCGTCGGCCAGCTGCCGGCGGGTGAACAGCTCGGACTTGCCGAACTCGGTCATGTTCGCCAGGACCGGGACCCCGAGGGGCTCCAGCTCGCGACACACGGTCTCGAACTCGCCGATGTCCTTCAGGGCCTCCGGGAAGATCGCGTCCGCACCGGCCTCCACGAGCGCCTTCATGCGGGCGATCGCGGCGTCCAGGCCCTCCACGGCACGCAGGTCGGTGCGCGCCATGATGAGGAAGTTCGGGTCCCGGCGGGCGTGGACGGCGGCGGCGATGCGCTTGACCGCGGTGTCGAGCTCCACCATGTTCTTGCCGTCGAGGTGGCCGCACCGCTTGGGGTTGAACTGGTCCTCGATGTGGCAGCCGGCCAGGCCGGCGTTCTCGAACTCCTGCACCGTGCGGGCCACGTTCATCGGCTCGCCGAAGCCGGTGTCCGCGTCGATGAGGCACGGCAGGTCCGTGAGGCGGGCGATCTGCCCGCCGCGCACGGCCACCTCGGTGAGCGTGGTCAGCCCGACGTCGGGCAGGCCCAGCTCGTTCGCGAGCACGCCGCCGGAGATGTAGACACCGGGGAAGCCCTTCTCCTGGATCAGCTTGGCGGTCAGCGGGGTGAACGCGCCCGGGAACTGCTGGGCGCCGCCCTGCTTCAGGGTCTGCCGCAGGTCGATCCGCTTCTGTTCGGCCGTCTTCGTCGAGTACAGCATCAGAACAGGCCCTTCGGGGCGGCGGCGAGGTCGGCCTCGGACAGGAACGCCGGGTCCGCCAGGATGTTCAGCTGGTCCAGCTCGCCGGGCTGCAGCTCGGCCACGCGCTCGGCGGCGGCCAGGAAGCGGTCCTGCTCCTCCTTCGAGACGATGCCCTCGGCCAGGGTGCGGAACTTCTGGATGTACTGCTCGCGGGCGAACGGCCGGGCGCCGAGCGGGTGGGCGTCGGCCACGGCGATCTCGTCGGTGATGACGGTGCCGTCCTTGAGGGTGATCTCCACCGCTCCGCCGAACGCCTTCTCCGCGAGGTCCAGCGAGTGGTAGCGGCGGGTCCACTCCGGGTCCTCCACGGTGGTCACCCGGTGCCACAGGGCCACGGTGTCCTCGCGCTGGGCGCGCTCGGGGGCGTAGGAGTCCACGTGGTGCCAGGAGCCGTCCTGCAGGGCCACGGTGAAGATGTAGGGGATCGAGTGGTCGAGGGTCTCGCGCGAGGCCGTCGGATCGTACTTCTGCGGGTCGTTGGCGCCCGAGCCGATCACGTAGTGGGTGTGGTGCGAGGTCTTGATCAGCACCGACTCGACGTTCGCCGGGTCGGTGGCCTCCGGGTGCTCCCTGTGGAGCTTGCGGGCCAGGTCGATCCAGGCCTGGGCCTGGTACTCGGCCGAGTGCTCCTTGGTGTAGGTGTCCAGGATGCCGCGCTTGGGCTCGCCCTGCTCGGGCAGCGGCACCTCGTAGGAGGCGTCCGGGCCGTCCAGCAGCCAGGCGATCACGCCGTCCTCGCCCTCGTAGATCGGGACGGGGGAGGTCTGGCCGCGCATGGCGCGGTCCACGGCCTCGACGGCCATCTTGCCGGCGAACGCCGGGGCGTGGGCCTTCCACGTGGAGATCTCGCCCTTGCGGGACTGGCGGGTGGCGGTGGTGGTGTGCAAGCCCTGGCCGATGGCCTGGAAGATGGTCTCGGTGTCCAGGCCGAGCAGGGTGCCGATGCCGGCGGAGGCGGAGGGGCCGATGTGGGCCACGTGGTCGATCTTGTGGCCGTACAGGTTGATGGACTTCACGAGGTCCACCTGGATCTCGTAGCCGGTGGCGATGCCGCGGATCAGGTCCTTGCCGGAGCGGCCGGTGTGCTGGGCGACGGCGAGGATCGGCGGGATGTTGTCGCCCGGGTGGGAGTACTCGGCGGCCAGGAACGTGTCGTGGTAGTCCAGCTCGCGGACGGCCACGCCGTTGGCCCATGCGGCCCACTCGGGGGAGACCTTCTGCTCCACACCGAACACGGAGGCGCCCGCACCGCCGGTGGAGACCGGGTGGGACAGGGCCTGGGCGCGGGCGGCGACGATCGGGCCGCGCTTCAGCGAGGCGACCGCGACGGAGGCGTTGTCGATGATCCGGTTGATGATCATCTCCTCGACCTCGGGCAGCACCTCGACGTCGTCGACGGCCACCTCGGCCAGCTTCCAGGCCAGCTGGTCCTTGCGCTCGAGGTTCTCCTCGGAGCGGTGCACGCGCACGTGATGGTTCTTCATGGTCGGTCTCCTTCGGTGGGGGTCAGCAGGGTCGGGGTCTCCTCGGCGCGGCCGCGCCGGGTCAGATGGTGGAAGGCGTGGTGCAGGTGGACCCGCGTGGTCGCCTCCGCGAGGTCTGCGGCGCCCGAGCCGACGGCGTCGGCGATGTCCGCGTGCTCCGCGGCGGAGGCCGCGAGGCGGGCCGGGTCGTCCGCGGCCAGTCGGCGCAGGCGCGCCAGGTGCAGGCGCAGGGTGCGCAGGGTGGAGACGAGGTAGGGGTTCGCGGCGGCCTCGTCCAGCCGGCTGTCCAGCTCGGCCGTCATCGCGTAGTAGTCCGCCGGGTCGGTCCCGCCGCGCAGGGCCGCCTCGGCCTCCTGGAAACGGCCCGCGAGGACCGTGAACCGCTCGGCCGCCTCCGGGGTGGCCCGCTGCGCGGCCCGGCGCGCCAGGAGGGACTCGAGGGCGATGCGCAGGTCGAACAGCTGGTCCGCCTGCTCGAGGGACAGGTCGGCGACGACGATGCCCCGGCCCGGGGCCTGCTCGGCCAGGCCGTCGGCCACCAGGCGGGAGAGCGCCTCGCGCAGAGGGGTGCGCGAGATGCCCAGGCGCTCGGCCTGCTCCACCTCGCCCAGGCCCGCGCCCGGAGGGAGGGACCAGTCGAGGATCTCCGCCCTCAGGGCCTGGTACGCCCGCTCACTCGCTCGCATGCCGCCAGTGTATACACAACAGTCCCGCCGAGGGCAGGGGGTGTGTCCGATGCGCGTGCCGGGCGACGCCGTCCACGGGGAGCGTCGTCCGGCGTGCGGGGGCTGGGTGGTGCGTCCCCGGCGCGGGTCTCGCGCGTGCCGCCACGCCTCACTGACGGGGCACGAAATGTATACAGATCCCTTGCCCCCTGTGATCCACGGCACTACCCTGGGCGCATGGCGACCCACGATGCCCCCACCGAAGACCGCCCCTCCGGCGCGTACGCCGACGCCCACGCCCGCTCCCTCCGCGACCCCGAGGGGTTCTGGCTCGACGCGGCGCGCGCCATCGACTGGACCGTCGCGCCCACGCGCGCCCTCGACGACTCCGCCGCGCCCCTGTACCGCTGGTTCCCGGACGGCGAGCTGAACACCGCCTTCAACTGCCTGGACCGGCACGTCGAGGCGGGCCGCGGGGACGCCGTCGCGCTGATCCACGACTCCGCGATGACCGGCGAGGTCACCCGCTACACGTACGCCGAGCTCACGGACGCGGTGGCCCGTCTGGCCGGCGCCCTGGCCGCGCGCGGCGTCGGCAAGGGCGACCGCGTCCTCGTGTACCTGCCGATGATCCCGCAGGCCCCCATCGCGATGCTGGCGTGCGCGCGGCTCGGCGCGGTGCACTCCGTGGTCTTCGGCGGCTTCGCCCCGCGCGAGCTCGCCTCCCGCATCGACGACGCGGCCCCCGACGTCGTGCTCACCTGCTCCGGCGGCATCGAGCCCAAGCGCCGGGTCGAATACCTGCCCGCCGTGGCCGAGGCGCTCGAGACCGCCGCGCACCCCGTGCGCACGGTGCTGGTCCACCACCGCGAGGGCTTCGAGACCGCGCTCGCGGACGCCGACGGGCGCGGTGGCGCGAGCTGGGAGGACTGGGGCGAGGCCGTCGCGGCCGCCGAGCCGGCCGACTGCGTCCCGGTGCAGGCCACCGACCCGCTGTACGTGCTCTACACCTCGGGCACCACGGGCAAGCCGAAGGGCGTCGTCCGGGACAACGGGGGCCACGCCGTCGCCCTGCGCTGGACCATGGAGCACATCTACGACGTCGGCCCGGGGGAGGCGATGTGCACGGCCTCGGACGTGGGCTGGGTCGTGGGGCACTCCTACATCGTCTACGGCCCGCTGCTGGCCGGGGCCACCACGGTCATGTACGAGGGCAAGCCCGTGGGCACGCCCGACGCCGGCGCGTTCTGGCGGCTCATCGAGGACCATGGCGTGCGCTCCTTCTTCACGGCCCCCACGGCGCTGCGCGCGATCCGCCGCGCCGACCCCGAGGGCGAGCTGCTCCAGGCCCACGACCTGTCCTCCCTGCGGCACTTCTTCGCCGCGGGCGAGCGCCTGGACCCGGAGACGCAGCGGTGGATCGAGGGCCTGCTGGGCATGCCGGTGATCGACCACTGGTGGCAGACCGAGACCGGGTGGGCCATCGCGGCGAACCCGGTGGGCCTGGAGCAGCTGCCGGTGAAGATCGGCTCGTCCTCGGTGCCCTCGCCGGGCGTCGATCTCGTGGTCCTGGACGGCCTGGGCGAGCCCGTGCCCGCCGGGACCGAGGGCAACATCGCCCTGCGGCTGCCGCTGCCCCCGGGCACCCTGCCCACCCTGTGGGGCGACGACCAGCGCTACATCGACTCCTACCTCAGCGCGTTCCCCGGCCATTACGCGACCGGTGACTCCGGCGTCGTGGACGAGGACGGCTACGTGTTCGTGCTCGGCCGCACCGACGACGTCATCAACGTCTCCGGGCACCGGCTGTCCACGGGCGTCCTCGAGGCCGCCCTGGCCGCCCACCCGGCGGTGGCCGAATGTGCCGTGATCGGCATCGCGGACCCGCTCAAGGGCCAGCGGCCCTCGGGCTACGTGGTCCTCAAGTCCGGCGTCGAGACGCCCGAGGCCGGCTCCGAGGCCGAGGCCGCGCTCCTGGACGAGCTGCGTCAGGCGGTGCGCCGCGAGGTGGGCCCGGTGGCGGACTTCCGCGACGTCGTCGTGGTGGACGCGCTGCCCAAGACCCGCTCGGGCAAGATCCTGCGCAAGACCATGCGGCAGATGGCCGACGGCGAGGAGTACGCGGTGCCCTCGACCATTGAGGACCCCGCCGTGCTCGAGGCCCTGGCCGGGGTGCTGCGCCCGGCCCGCTGAGCCCCGCTCACGTGCGGCCGGCCCAGCGGTACTCCTGCTCGGGCCGGCCACGGCCGCCGTGCCGGGCCGAGCGCCGCACCCGGCGGATCCGCTCGAGGTGCTCGAGGTAGCGCCGGGCCGTCACGCGGGAGATGCCCAGGCGCTCGCCCACCTCGGCCGCGCTCAGGGCGGTCTCCGGGTCCGCCCCCAGCAGCTCCACCACCTCGCGCAGGGTGCTCTCGGTCAGCCCCTTGGGCAGGGCCTCGGCGCGCCGCTCGCGGGAGACGCGGAAGACGGCGTCCACCTGCTCCTGGCCGTCGAGGGCGCCGTCGCCGGCCAGCATCGCCGAGGCGGCGCGGAACCCGCCCAGCCGATCCGCGAACTCGTCGAACCCGAACGGCTTCACGAGGTACTGCGTCACGCCGTACGCGACGGCCCGGCGCACCACCGGCAGGTCGGTGGCCGCGGTGAGCGCCAGCACCCCGCCGTGGAAGCCCGCCGCGCGCAGTTGGTGCAGGAAGTCCAGGCCGTGCCCGTCCGGCAGGTTCATGTCCAGCAGCACGACGTCGAACGGGAAGCGCCCGTCCGCGTGCAGGCCCGCCGCGGCGACCTGCCGCGCGGCCAACAGGGAGCCGGCCACCGCGGCCACCTCGAAGCCCGGCAGCCGGTCCAGGTGCGCCACGTAGGTCTCGGCCGTCAGCTGCTCGTCCTCGACGACGAGCACCCGGTACGGGCGGGCGGTCATATCTCCTCCTGGGGTCGGGGGGTGCGGGGCACCTCGACGGTGAACACGGTGCCCGAGTCGGTCGCGACGTCCGCGACCCCGCCGGCCTCCTCCGCGATCCGCCGCGTCAGCCACAGCCCCATGCCGCGTCCGGCGGCGCCGACGGGCTTCGTCGACCAGCCCCGGTCGAAGAGTCGGCCGCGGTCCGCGTCGGAGGGTCCGGGGCCGCCGTCGGCCACCTTGCACGAGCAGGCCCGCGGCGTCCGAGACCACCTCGACGTCGACCCACCGGTCTGCCGCGGACAGGTCGGGTGCGGCGGCCGCGTCGAGGGCGTTGTCCACCAGGTTGCCCAGCGCGGTCAGCAGGGCGGCGAGGACGTCGTCGGAGGCCTCCTCGTCCGCGGCGCGTCGGGACAGCACGGCGCGGGCCGCCTCCAACCGGCCCGACTCGACGAGGGCGAGGGCGGTGTGCAGCTGGTTGGCGTGCTCATGCGTCTGCGCGCGCAGCGCCGTGGTCAGGGTGTGGGCCACGGTGAGCTCGTCGCCGAGCCGCTGCAGGTCGGTGCGGTCGTGCAGGACGAGCACGCGCGATCCCGCCGGGGCGGTGGTCACGCCCTCGCGGGCGGCCGCGGCGAGGGCCGTCGGCGGGACCGACCCGCCGGGGTCGGAACGGCCGGGCGACCGCACGACACGCTGCTGCACCACGAGGACCCGCCCGCCGGCGGCGAGGCTCGCCTCGCCGCTGACCGCGCCCGGCAGGGCCGCGGAGAGCTCGGTGGGCAGTCGAGGCTCGCCCGCGCTCTCCCAGCCGAGCAGGCGCGCGGCGGCGTCGTTGTGCAGGCGGGCCCGCCCGTCCGGGGCGAGGACCACGACGCCGGCCTCGAGCGAGTCCATGGCCGTCTCCGCCAGCAGGAACTGCTCGGCGATCTGCTCGGGGCCGCGTCCGAGCGTCACCCGGTTCAGATACCGGCCCACGAGCCAGGCGACGAGCAGGCCGACGGCGGCCACGGCGGCCGAGCCGAGCAGGATGCCGGGGATCTGGGCCTGGGCCATGATGGCGACATCGGAGATCTGCACGCCCGTCGTGACCACGCCCAGGACGGTGCCGTCCTCCGGGTCCACGACCGGTGCGAGCGCGCGCACCGAACGGCCCGCCGCACCGGTGCTCGAGAGCTCCACGACGGTGTCCCCGGCGACGACGGCGTCCACCGGCTTCGGGTAGCGGACACCGACCTGCTCGGGGCGCCAGCTCGCCAACCGCATCCCGTCCGGGTCCATCACGGTCAGCCACGAGACCTGTGCCTCGGCGATCCAGCCGTCGATCCCGGCCTGCAAGGCGGGGGCGTCGCCGGCCCGCAGGGCCGAGACGAGCGCGGGGTCGCGCGCCACGAGGGTGGTGACGCCCTGGACGTGGCGCTCCTCGACGCGCTGGGCCACCTCGCGGGCCTGGAGGTAGGCGCTCCACACGCTGAACAGGGCGATGGCCGCCACGAGCGCCACGTGGACCACGGCGATCCGCCGGGCGATCGACCACGGGTGGCGCATGCCTCTCCTCCCTCGGGCCGGCGACGCGCCGGTCCACCCCCACGATCCTGCAGTCCGCCGGCCGCCGTGACCACTATGACCGCAATCGTGACCGACACCACCCGGGGCCGCGAGAGTGGTCACATCCCTCCCGCGCCGCTGCGGACCGCTCGGCGGCGCCCCACCACCGCAGAGAACGGAACGCCCGATGGCGCACACCCCACCGGCCGAGACCTCGGCCCCGCCGGCCCCGGCGGGAAGAAGGACCGCACCCACTGGCTGTACATCGCCGTGATCGCCTCGGTGGTGCTGGGCGCCGCCGTCGGCCTGCTCTTCCCCGAGTTCGGCAAGTCCCTCAAGCCGCTGGGCGACGGCTTCGTCTCCCTCATCAAGATGATGATCGGCCCGGTCATCTTCTGCACGATCGTCCTCGGCGTCGGCTCGATCGCCAAGGCCGCGACCGTCGGCCGCGTGGGCGGCATCGCCCTGGTCTACTTCATGGCGATGTCCACGTTCGCGCTGGCCGTCGGCCTCGTCGTCGGCAACCTCATCCACCCCGGCGAGGGCCTCAAGCTGACGCCCTACGACCCGAACAAGCCCACGGCCGCGGTGGACGGCACCGTCCAGTTCCTGCTGGACATCATCCCCGGCTCCCTGCCGATGCTGCCCACCCTGTTCATCGCCCTGCTCGTGGGCTTCGCCCTGCAGCAGATGGGCCCGGCCGACGCCCCGCTGCTGCGTGGTCTCACGCTGATCCAGGGCGTCGTGTTCCGCATCCTCATGATGGTGATGTGGGTCGCCCCGATCGGCGCCTTCGGTGCGATCGCCGCCGTCGTCGGCTCCACGGGCTGGTCCGCGATCGGCGCCATGGCGCTGCTCATGGGCGCCTTCTACCTGACCTGCATCGCCTTCATCGTGGTGGTGCTCGGCACCGTCCTGAAGGTCGTGACCGGCCTGAGCATCCTGTCCCTCATGAAGTACCTGGGCCGGGAGTACCTGCTCATCTTCGCCACCAGCTCCTCCGAGACCGCCCTGCCCCGCCTGATCGCCAAGATGGAGCACGCCGGCGTGGACAAGTCCGTCGTGGGCGTGACCGTGCCCACCGGCTACTCCTTCAACCTGGACGGCACCGCCATCTACCTGACCATGGCCGCGCTCTTCGTCTCCAACGCGATGGGCGCGGAGATGAACCTCGGCGAGCAGATCGGCCTGCTGGTCTTCATGATCATCGCCTCGAAGGGCGCGGCCGGCGTCACCGGCGCGGGCATGGCCACGCTCGCCGCCGGCCTGCAGGCGCACCGACCCGAGCTGCTCGGCGGCATGGGCGTGATCGTGGGCATCGACAAGTTCATGTCCGAGGCCCGCGCCCTGACCAACTTCACCGGCAACGCCGTGGCCACGCTCCTCGTCGGCCGCTGGGTGGGCGAGCTCGACGGCGAGCGTGCCCGGCGCGTCCTCAGCGGCGAGCTGCAGTTCGACGAGGCGACCGTGGCCGGCCACGACGGCGCCGCGCACGACCCGCAGCAGTCCCCGACGATCGCCGAGCAGGCCTACGAGGGTCACCCCGACTCCAGCCTGAACTTCGCCATGGCCGCCGACGGCGACCGGAACCCCGCCCGCTGACGGAGGCGGCGGGCCCGCGCGGCACGCCGCACCGTCGACCACCGGCGACGCCGGGGACGAGCCTGGACACCGGCCCGTCCCCGGCGTCGCCGTCGTCCCGGGAACGCCAGGCACTAGGGTGGGGGAAGATCCGGACACGCCGACGACGGCGGCCGCGGCGCGCCGCGGCCCGCGGCCGGGCGTGCAGACCACCGTGGAAGGAGCCGGCGCCGCCGTGACCTCGAGAGAACCGATCCCCGTGATGACCATCCACGGCGAGCCCGTGCTCGGGCCCACCGGCCGGCCCAAGCACGACTTCCCCGAGCCCGCGCCCCTGACCTCGCACGGCCCGGCGCGGATCATCTCGATGGTGAACCAGAAGGGCGGCGTCGGGAAGACGACCTCCACCATCAACCTGGGCGCCGCGCTCGCGGGCTACGGCCGCAGGGTGCTCATGGTGGACTTCGACCCGCAGGGCGCCCTCTCGGCCGGCCTGGGCGCGAACCCGCACGAGCTCGACACCACGGTGTACAACGTGCTCATGGAGCGGTCGGTGACCGCGAAGGACGCGATCCTGTCGACGGACTTCGAGAACATGGACCTGCTGCCGGCCAACATCGACCTGTCCGCGGCCGAGGTGCAGCTCGTCAACGAGGTGGCCCGCGAGCAGGTCCTCGAGCGCGCGCTGCGCCAGGTCCGCGACGACTACGACGTGGTCCTCATCGACTGCCAGCCCTCGCTGGGCCTGCTGACCGTCAACGCGCTGACCGCCTCGCACGGCGTGATCATCCCGCTGACCGCCGAGTTCTTCGCGCTGCGCGCGGTCGCCCTGCTCGTCGAGACGATCGAGAAGGTGCAGGACCGGCTCAACCCGGACCTGGAGATCGACGGCGTGCTGGCCACGATGTTCGACCAGCGAACCCTGCACTCCAAGGAGGTCGTGGGCTCGCTGGTGGCCGGCTTCGGGGACCGCGTGTTCGAGACCGTCATCAAGCGGTCCATCAAGTTCGCCGACGCCACGGTGGCGGCCACGCCCATCACCCTGTTCGCCGAGAACCACGACGGCGCCAAGGCCTACCGGCAGCTCGCCCGCGAGCTGATCTGCCGCGGCGGCGCGCCGTGACCGTCGGCTGAGCGCCGACGACGCCGGCCCGGTCCCGTCGCGGGACCGGGCCGGTTCTCTGCGCGCTCGCGGCCGGGGGAGCGGTGGCCGGGAGACGCGACGCCGCCGATCTGCGAGAATGGAGCCGGGCGTGTCCGTCTCCGGGCCGTCCCTCACCCCCTGACCCGTCCGCCGCCGGCCCGACCGGCGCCGTTGACGCGCACCCGAAAGGACGCCCTCCCCATGAACTCCCGCAAGCCGCGAGGCTCCGGACGCACCCCCGCCGTCGGTCGACGGGGCGGCCCGTTCCAGGAGCGCGACTACCAGCGACAGATCGGTGCCCGCCGAGGCGCCGCCGGCCCCCGCGAGGAGGCCCCCTTCGACGAGGACGCCGTGCCGCGCACCCGCGGTCGCCGCGGCCGCGGCGCCGGCGCCGCCCGGGCCAAGGCCGCCCACCTCGACCGCATCCACGACGAGTCGGGCGAGCGCCTGCAGAAGGTGCTGGCCGCGGCGGGTGTGGCGTCCCGGCGCGTGAGCGAGGACCTCATCGCCGAGGGCCGCGTGGAGGTGGACGGCGTCGTCGTCACCGAGCCCGGCGTGCGCGTGGACCCGGCCACGGCCGTGATCCGGGTGGACGGCATCTCCGTGCAGACGGACGTGACCAAGCAGTACTTCGTCTTCAACAAGCCCCGCGGCGTGATCTCCACGATGGTGGACCCGGAGGGCCGGCCCTCGATCGCCACCTACCTCAAGCCCGGGCAGGAGCACCTGTTCCACGTGGGCCGTCTGGACAACGAGACCGAGGGCCTGCTCATCCTCACCAACGACGGTGAGCTGGCCAACCGCCTCACCCACCCCAGCTACGAGGTCCCCAAGACCTACGTGGTGCAGACCCGCGGCCCGCTGGCCAAGGGCGTCTCGAACCGGCTGCGTGAGGGCGTGGAGCTGGAGGACGGCGTGGCGCAGGTGGATTCGTTCAAGCTCGTCGACTCGACTCCGGGCCACGTGCTCGTCGAGGTCGTGCTGCACTCGGGCAAGAACCGCATCGTGCGCCGCATGTTCCAGGAGATCGGCCACCCGGTCGAGCGGCTCGTCCGCGTCAAGGTGGGCCCCATCCTGCTGGGCGACCAGAAGCAGGGCACCGTCCGCGCGCTCAACGCGCAGGAGCTGGGCCACCTCAAGGCCCTGGTCGGCCTGTGAGCGCGCCCGCCGAGTCCGCCGCCGCGCTCGGTGACGGCCCGGCCGGGATCCCGCAGCCCGTCCTCGTCCGGGGGACCGGTCTGCTGGGCACCTCGATCGGCATCGGGCTGAGCGCGGCCGGTGTGGACGTGCGCCTGCACGACCCCTCGCCCGCCGCCCTGGCCGTGGCCGCGGACATCCGCGCCGGACGCCCCGCCCGCCTGGACGCCGCGGGCGACGACCTCGACGCCGCCCCGGGCCTCGTCGTCGTGGCCGCGCCGCCGGACGTGACCGCCGACGTCGTGGTGGACTCGCTGCGCCGCTGGCCCGCGGCCGTGGTGGTGGACATCGCCTCGGTGAAGGAGGCGGTCGCCGCGGGCGTGCGCGCCGCCGTCGACGACGGCCGCCTGGCCCCGCAGGACGCCGACCGGTACCTCGGGACGCACCCGATGGCCGGCTCCGAGCGGTCCGGTCCCGTGGCGGCCCGCGGCACCCTGTTCACGCAGGCGCCGTGGGTGCTGTGCCCGACGGACACGACGCACCCGGGCGCCCTCGCGGCCGGTCGGGCGCTCGCGCTGACGCTGCAGGCCACCCCGTACCGGATGGCGGCCCGCGCCCACGACGAGTCGGTCGCGCTGATCTCGCACCTGCCGCAGATCGCCGCCTCGCTCGTGGCCTCCCGCCTGCAGGACACCCCGGACCAGGCGCTCGCCCTGGCCGGCAACGGGCTGCGGGACACCACCCGGATCGCGGCGTCGGACCCGCAGCTGTGGGTGCAGATCCTCTCCGGCAACGCCGGGCGGATCGTGCCGGCGCTGCACGGGCTGCGGGCGGACCTGGACCGGTTGATCCGCACCCTGGAGGACCCCTCCGCCCCCGGGGCGCGGCTGGACATGGCGCAGCTGATCGCCGAGGGCAACGCCGGTCGGGCCCGGGTGCCCGGCAAGCACGGGGCGCCGCCGCAGGCGTTCGCGGTGGTCACGGTGATTGTGGACGACGCCCCCGGGCAGATCGCGGCCCTCCTCGACGAGGTCGGCCGCACGGACGTGAACGTGGAGGACCTGCGGCTCGAGCACGCCTCGGGCCACCGGGTCGGCATGGTGGAGGTCTCCGTGCTGCCCGGCCGCAGGGACGAACTCGTGGCGGCGTTGACCGCCGCCGGATGGAAGGTGGTCTGAGATGACCGAGCACACCCGCGACGACGTCGCACCCGCGCCGCTCGTGGTGGCGGTGGACGGGCCCTCGGGCTCGGGCAAGTCGTCCGTGTCCAAGGCCGTGGCGCGGCGTCTCGGCGCCGCGTACCTGGACACCGGCGCCATGTACCGCGCCGTGGCGTGGCACTGCCTGAACGAGGGCGTCGACCTGGCCGATGCGGAGGCCGTGGCGGCGGCCGCCGTCGCCATGGACCTGGACCAGTCCACCGACCCGGACGTCGAGGCCGTGCGGGTCGGCGGCACGGACGTCACCGAGGCGATCCGCGGCCCCGAGGTCACGGACACGGTCTCCACCGTCGCCGTGGTCATCCCGGTGCGTGAGGAGCTGCATCGTCGCCAGCGGGCGGTGATCGCCGCCGCGGGCCGGATGGTCGCCGAGGGCCGTGACATCACCACGGTGGTGGCCCCGGACGCCCACGCGCGCGTGCTGCTCACGGCCTCCGAGGCCGTGCGCACCGCCCGCCGCTCGGGCCAGCTGGCCGCGGCGGGGGAGACCGGCGTCGATGCCGGCACGCTGCACCGTCAGGTGGCCGGGCGCGACGCCCGCGACGCCACCGTGTCCACGTTCGACCGCCCCGCCGACGGGGTGGCGCTCGTGGACTCCACCGAGCTCGACTTCGAGCAGACCGTGGCGGCCGTCCTGGCCGCCGTCGAGGACCAGGCCGGCATTCCGGCCGTGAAGGGAGGCCGACGATGACCGAGAACCCCCAGCACCGCTCCGGTGAGGACGAGTTCGTCCCCGCCGGCGACGATCAGGTGGCCGAGCGGCTCGCCGCCATGACCGAGGAGGAGGCCGAGGCGCGCGCCGCGTCGCTGCGCGCAGGCCTGGCCGACTACGAGCTCGAGGAGGACGACGCCGCCCTCCTCGACGCGTGGCAGCTCGGGCCCGACGAGGACGTCGACGCGCCCGTGCCGCCCGTGCTGGCCATCGTGGGCCGGCCGAACGTCGGCAAGTCCACGCTCGTCAACCGCATCATCGGCCGCCGTGAGGCCGTGGTGGAGGACGTGCCCGGCGTGACGCGCGACCGCGTCTCCTACGACGCCGAGTGGAACGGCCGCGAGTTCACCGTGGTGGACACCGGCGGCTGGGAGCACGACGCCAAGGGCATCCACCGTCGCGTGGCCGAGCAGGCAGAGCTGGCCGTGGACGTGGCGGACGCCGTCGTGTTCGTGGTGGACGCCACCGTCGGCATGACGGCCACGGACGAGGCCGTGGTCTCGATGCTGCGTCGCAAGGACCGCCCGGTGATCGTGGCCGCCAACAAGGTGGACGACATGGTCCAGGAGGCCGACGCCGCCACCCTGTGGTCGCTCGGCTTCGGCTACCCGTACCCGGTGTCCGCGGTGCACGGCCGCGGCGTCGCGGACCTGTTGGACGCCGCGCTCGAGGCGCTGCCGGAGGAGTCCGCCCACGGCGGTCTCGTGCCGCGCGGCGGCCCGCGCCGGATCGCCCTCGTGGGCCGGCCGAACGTGGGCAAGTCCTCGCTGCTGAACAAGCTGGCCGGCTCGGACCGCGTGGTGGTGGACGACCTGGCCGGCACCACGCGCGACCCCGTGGACGAGCTCGTGGAGCTCGGCGGACGCCTGTGGCGCTTCGTGGACACCGCCGGCATCCGTCGACGGCAGCACATGGCCCACGGCGCCGACTACTACGCGTCGCTGCGCACTGCCTCGGCCCTGGACCGCGCCGAGGTGGCCGTGGTGCTGCTCGAGGCGCCGCAGGTGATCTCTGAGCAGGACGTGCGCATCCTCCAGATGGTGCTGGACTCCGGTCGCGCCCTCGTGATCGCGTTCAACAAGTGGGACCAGGTGGATGAGGATCGGCGGCTCCAGCTGGCCAAGGAGATCGAGCGGGACCTGGCGCACGTCGCGTGGGCACCGCGCGTGAACATCTCCGCGAAGACCGGCTGGCACAAGGACCGTCTCGTCCCCGCGCTGGACCTCGCCCTGGACTCATGGGACACCCGTATCCCCACGGGCAAGCTCAACGCGTTCCTCGGCGAGCTCGTGGCGGCCCACCCGCACCCGCTGCGCGGCGGCAAGCAGCCCCGCATCCTGTTCGCGACCCAGGTCTCGAGCCGGCCGCCCAAGTTCGTGCTGTTCACCACCGGGTTCCTGGACCCCGGGTACCGCCGGTTCATCGTGCGCCGCCTGCGCGAGACCTTCGGGTTCGAGGGCACGCCCCTCGAGATCGGGATGCGCGTGCGCGAGAAGCGCGGTCGCCGCCGCTGATCCGGCCCCGCCCCGACGACGTCCCTCGACCACCCGCGTCGGGGGACGTCGTCGTCCCGGCCGGCTCCCACCGTTCGTCCACCTTCGCCTCGTAGCCTGAGGGCATGAGCCTCATCCGACGTCGCCCCGCCGCCCTGTCCCTGGCCACCCTGGCCGCGCTCGCGCTGGCCGCATCCGGCTGCGCGGTCGACGACGGCGCGACCCGGGCCGCGCTGCAAAGCGCGGAGGACCGGCTCGCCCAGGCCGAGGACCGGATCAGCGAGCTGGAGGCGGACGCCTCGGACCGCGTGGACCTGGGGCAGCTGCGCCAGGAGGCCGAGGGCGCCCTCGAGGAGGCGGACCAGCGCGCCGCCGAGGTCGTCGAGGACCTGACGCGATCGCTGCCCTCCGGTTCGGACATCGTCGACGTCGAGGCCCTTCGGGAGGACGGGAAGGTGGTCATCGAGTACGGCCAGTCCCTGCTCGAGGCCGATCCCCAGGTTCTCGAGGACACGATGCGGGAGGCGGCGGACCGGGCGCGCGACGCCATCCCGGACCTGGAGGACGTCGAATTCCGCGTGGGGGACCGAACCTTCACGTTCTGAGCCTGCGACGGGGCTCCGTGAGGCCCCCGACACGCCCCTGCGACGCGCCCGGAACGGCGGATCGGAGCGGCTCAGCGTGTTACACTTCTCACGTGCGCGACTGCACCCTCAGTCATGAGAGGGTTCGTGCAGACCGCCAGGCCCACCGGTACGCCGGGGCCGCGGTCGCTGGGGGACTCTCGGTCGGGTGGCCCTCGGTCAAGGGATGAGGGGTTCACGTCTGTGAAGAGGACGTGGGCCCCTTGTTCACGTTTCGGGGGTGTCGCGCGGTTTGCCCCTGACAACGACGACCTGGCAGGCCCGCTTCCGATTCGCGCCCGGCGGTGCCGGTGGGGTATGCTCATCGGGTGCCGAAGCGCGGATGACCGCGATTCGCCACGGGCTATGGCGCAGCTTGGTAGCGCGCTTGACTGGGGGTCAAGGGGTTTACCCCGCTCTGATCGGCCCGAACAACTGAAAATCGATGCCACGGGATGTGGCGCAGCTTGGTAGCGCACCTGACTGGGGGTCAGGGGGTCGCAGGTTCAAATCCTGTCATCCCGACAGAAAAGCCCCGATGAGAAGCCATTTTCATCGGGGCTTCGTCATGTCTGACGACGGGTTTTTGTTGGTCCCCCTCTGGTCCCCTCGCCAAGGCATCGATGCCGCATCACAGACGTCGGAGGGCATATCTGGCTCTCTGGAAAACGCCGCCTGTGGATAAGGGGACCAAAAGGGGACCAGAGCCCCCGGTCGTGGCTTCCGGCTCCCCGTCACAGTGGCCTCGAGGCCTCACGCCGGCTCGGTCTGCTGGCCTTGGCGGATCGGGCGAGGAAGGCGTTGGCCTGCTCTGCGGCGGATGCGAGGTGGCGGTCGTCGGGGTGCAGGTATCCGCGTGTGGTCTCGACGGAGGCGTGGCCGAGGATGTCCTGGAGGACGTGCAGCGGGATGCCTGCGTCTGCCATCCAGGTGGCTCCGGTGTGCCGGAGGCCGTGCCGGGTGAGGTCGGGCAGGCCGAGATCGCTGACGATCTGGTCCCAGTTCGTGGCGTCCCGCACGGTCGCGGTCGTGAGAGCGCCGCCCTTCGGGCCGATCAGCAGCCGGTCCTCGGGCTCCTTGCCTTCCGCGAGCCGCTCGAGGATCGGGCGGAGCGGGTCGAGGATCGGGACGCGGCGTTCTCTCCGGCCTTTCGTCTGTTTCGTGATGAGCCCGCCTTTGCCGGGGTAGGTCTGCCGTGCGATCATCACGATGTTCTTGTCGAACCGGACGTCACCGGCCTGAAGGCCCGAGACCTCGGATGAGCGCGCTGCGAGGAGGGCGGCGAGCATGACGAAGTCGGAGTAGGACTGGTGAATGTTCCCGCAGGCTTCAGCGAGCGTCGTCAGCGTTGCCATGTCGGGGATCGCATGCGCGCGCGGGGAAGCATCCTCCGCAGGCTGGAGACGGAAGGCATTGCGGTTCAGGCTGCGCTTGGCACGGTTCTTCGCGGGGTTGATCGGGATGAGCCCGTCGCGCACCGCTTCATCGAGGACCCGCACGAGCGGGGCGATGGAGTTCTTGATCGTTGACGCCCCGTGCCGTTTCTCCCAGGCATCGATGGTGCGGTCGATGATCCCGGCGGTGATCTGCGCGACCGGCAGGTGCCCGAGGGCAGGTAGCACCCGGAGCTTGAGACCGTACCCGTAGGTCTCCCCGGTGGAGGTGGGGTCGAGGCCGCGCGCCCATCGGTCGCCGATCGTGGTGACGAACTCGGTGAGCGTCATGGACACGTCCATGCCCTTGGCCGATGACTGCCGCAGCGAGTCGAAGAACTCGTGCGCCGCAGCCTCGTCATCGACGATCTCGGAGCGGATGATGCGGCGTTTGCTGATCGGGTCCGTCCAGCGGGCACGGGCGCGGATGCCGTAGGAGCGACGTTCCAGGTCGGTGGAGATCTTCACGCCGACCGGAGGCACCGGCTTTGGCTGCGCGTGCGGGAGCGGCTCACCCTTCCGGGGCATGGCTGTCCTCCAGCCCAGCCAGCCAGGCGTCGACCGCGTCGATGCGGTACCGGGCGATCCCGCCCAGCCGCAGGAACGGCGGCCCCTGACCAGCCGAACGCCACCTCGACAAAGTCGACTCGGACACCTTGAGATAGGCGGCGATCTCCCGACTGTCCATTAGAGGCGAGACCACGATCGTGCCGCCGGTATCGCTCATGCGACTTCTCCGGTGTTCGGGTCGAGTCCGGCATAGAAGTCGTCCTCGGCCTGGCGGCGCGCGGCGACATCGTCGAGGACGAACTGCACGAAGTCCTGATCCCGGTGAGCGATGATCGTGTCCTCGACCGGGCCTGCCGGGTCCTCGCCGGGCCAGGTGGTCTGCCGGGTCGGGCGGTCTCGGTCGAGACGGGTTCCGGAAGCGGCGACCCAGTCGCGGAGCCGCTGGCGGGCGTCGGCGAAGTCGCGATGCCAGCCCAGCGGCGCGGAGCCGTTCTGCTCCGGGTCGTAGGCGGACAGCCAATGCAGGTGCAGAGCGCTCAGCTCCCACAACAGCTCCGGGTGGCGGTGCCAGAACGGCGGAACTACCGAAGCAGGCAGCCCGTAGGTGCGGCGGAGCCAGTCGACCCAGCGGTTCAGCTCCAGCCACTCGGCCTCCGCTTCCTCGCTGGTCAGGAGGTTCCAGTTGATCGGGTGCGGAGGCTCCGGGATCAGCGGCCCGTCGAACTCCGCGGCCTCCCCGTCCAGGTCCGGTTCGTCGGTCTCGGGGGCGGTGTCGTTCTGGTTCATCACGGTCACCGCCGTTCAGAGCCCGAGCGCCGGTGCGGCGCCGCGTGATTCGCGGCGGGCGCCGACATCGACGGTCTGCCCCGCGGTCTCCTGCGTGACGGCGGGCTGGCGGCGGGTGCGGTCGACCTCGTAGCTCGTGCGGGCGAGGTCGTGGCCGAGCTTCTTCGCGACGAACTCCTCGGACTTGACCACCTCGCCTTCCGGCGTGGCGCGGTCGTACTCGCGGGTGTAGCCCTCGGCGACGAACTTGTCTCCCTTGGCGAGCCGGTCGTGGGCGCGCTCGGCGGTCTTCTTGAACGCCACGAGGTCGTGGAAGGTCGTCTCGGTCTGCGTGAACGACCCGTCCGGCTCCTTGCGATAGTGCTCCTGCCCGATCTTGGCGTAGAACCGGGCATCGCCCCGCTCCGTGTAGGTGAGCTGCGGGTCGGAGGCGATGAACCCCGAGACGGATTCCTGCGTGTGGAGAGCCATTGGACTGCCCCTCTTTCTGACATCGGCGGCGACCCCACGGTGGGGCCGCTCTGTCAGGCAGGTGCGCCCGGCGGCTCCTCCGAGCGGTGCTGCAGCGTCGCCTCGATGTCGGCCCGGTCGTCGCGCAGCTGTTTCGCGTCGGGCCGGTCGGTCCAGGTCCGCAATCGGGTGACGATGGGTGGTGCGGAGCGCAGCAGCACCAGTGCAGTCCCGAACGGGAGGGTGCGGATCGTGTCGGGCGGCATGATCGGCACGCGGCGGATGGAGCGCTGTGCGGAGCGGGAGCCGTGGTCTCCGACCGTGGTGGAGTCGGTCACTTCGTCGCGCTCGCCGATGAGCGTGGTCAGGTCGTGCAGGTCCTTGGAGTTCGACGCTCCGCCGAGGACGATCTTGACGATAGCGGCGTCCCAGATCGCGCCGGCCGCGTTCTCCGACCACTTCTCCCGCGCCTGCGCGAGGCTTTGGAGTACGGGCATGGTCGTGATCCCGGTTCCGCCGCCCTCTGCCATGAGCGTCGGCAGCGAGGGCAAGGGTGCGAGGTTGCCGACCTCATCGAGTGCGAGCAGCAGTGGCGGGTCGAGGCGGGCGCCGGGGCTCGTGGCGGCGAGGCGGCGGGCGGCTTCCACGACGTCTTCCACGAACGCCGCCACCAACGCAGCGGAGTTGTTGGCGCCGGCTCCGGTGGCGAGCAGATAGAGGGTTCCTCGGTCGCGGAGGAACGCTTCGGGGTCGAAGTCCTCGTCCTCGCGCGGCGAGACGGCGTCGAGCACGCGCGGGTCTGCCAGCGCGGCGAGGGCGAGGGAGACGCCTTGCCAGATGGAGTCGCGCGTGCGGGGGTCGGAGTCGATCATCGCCTGCAACGAGTCCGCCCACCCAGTCGCCGCTCGCGGGTTCGCGGTGAGGATCGCCACTGCGTCCGCGGCGGCGGAGGGGTCGAGGGTCCAACGGAACAGCTCCGAGGGCGGCCGGTGATCGAGGGCGGCGGCATGGAGGAGCGCCTGGAGCGCGGTCCTCGTCTTGCCCTCCCAGAACCCGCCTCCCTCGACCCCGCCGGCCGAGAGACCGGTGCCGGCGGCAAGGCCGGTCGCGCGGATCATCGCCGTCAAAGGGTCCTCACACCCGCGGATGGGTGACCACCTGAGCCCGGCGGGTAGGCCTTCGGCGAGGTGCTGGGGGTCGAACACCGCGACAGGGCCGATCTTCTGCCGGGCGCGGAGCGTCGCGGTCAGGTTGTCCGGCCGCGTCGATGTGGTGACGACCGCGCCAGGGGCGTCCAAGATGGCGTTGATGACGATGTGGGCGCCCTTCCCGGAGCGGGGCGGGCCGATCAGCAGGATGCTGTCTTCGACGGACGCCCAGACGCTCGTGCCATGTGAGGCGCCGATCCGGTAGCCGACATCCTTCGGCTGCGGCTGGTGGAGCGAGGGCCGCAGGTGACCGGCCCGGCGCAGCAGCGCCGCCTCCGAGGCGGCCTTAGCGACCTCGTTGCGGGTGGCGATCCCGGCGATGCGGTACGGGTCGGTATTCACTTGACGGCCGTGCTCGCGGAAGAACCGCCACGTCCACCAGCCGGCCACTCCGGCGCCGAGGACCAGCAGACCGGCGGTGATCCAGTACGCCACGGCGCTCAGGCCCGGTGCGCCGAGCGCGGTCGCTGGGTCACCGGGGCCCAGCAGCACGCCCAGTCCGGCTTCGACTCCGCCAGTGGGCTGGTTGACGCCGGTGATCCAGGCGGCGACGGACCCGGCGCCGCGGAGGATGGCGGCGAGGACCGCCGTGCCGATGAGGATGCCGATGCCGAGGTTGCTCAGCTCGTCCCCGAGCGCTCCCGTGGGCCGGGGCGTGCTCATTCGGGGTGGCCGATCGTGAGGGTGCCGGAGACGCGGCCGAGCAGGATGACCTCGCGGGTCGGGGTCCCGGCGAGCTGGTGGGCTTCGACGAGGCCGCGCATGGTGCCGTCCGGGGCGGCATCGCCGTGGGCGATGACGACGGCGATCGCGACGTCCTCGCCGGGAACGAACCCTTCCCCGTGCAGCGCGACGAGTTCCGCCGCCGGTCGGCGGGCCGGTTCTTCCGATGCCGGCTCTGGATCGGGTTCGGTGCGGCGGCGCCTGCTCGGGGTGATGATGTCGGTGAACACGGTTCCGTCCGCTTCGCGCACCTCGACCCGCACCGGGGAGCGGCGCAGGTCGGTGAGCTGGTCGAGGACGCGGGCGAAGTCCTCCCGCCGCCACGGTGGCGCGAACGGCTCCGGCTCGAACGGCGCCCCGTCGACAGTGACGGTCATGCGGCCGTCCTCGGCGATGGTGATGGCGACGAGCGGGAGCACGACCGGCACGGGCTCGGCACTCCCGCTTCGGGATGCGGGTTCGCCCCAGGATCGCTTGTAGCGGGGCCGGAGCATCAGGAATCCTGCCGATCGTTCGGGATTCCTGAAGGCACGTCGAGATTCCCGAACTCGTGCGCATCTGTCCCAACCGCCGTGAGTTCGTTCGCGGTGTAAGTCGGTCGCAGTCTCATATCCATCAGGTACGCGGGCGAGTACGGCCAGTGCTCCGCGGCTGACGAACGTTCAGGATTAGTGCGAGGAGTTCACGATTCGTGAAGGAATCGCAGGAATGGTGAACGCTCGGCTCGGGCTGGACTATCCGACGTTGAGGGCGGCGAGTTGCTGCGGGGAGCCGGTCACCACGAGCCGCAGGTCCGAGTGCTGCTCCTCGATGCGCCAGTCGACGAAGGAGCAGCAGGAGCTTTCGGCCTCGACCAGCCCGCGAAGGCGGGCGATGGAGTCCTCGACCTTGGCGTAGTGGATGGTCAGCCGCGTGTCGGTGCGTTCCGTTTCGAGTGCGTAGTCCTCGTCGAATGCTCGCCACTTCTCGATCTGCGCCTTGCCGGCGGTGGGGGTCAGCGTGCAGGCGATGGGCAGGCCGTTGAGCGGGCCGATGTGGGTCACGGGGTGACCTCCTCGTGGTCGTCGTGGTCGAGGTCTTCGAGCACCTCGAAGGGGGATTCGATGTCGCCGCGCCAAGCCTCGATACCCTCACGGATCGCCAGGCCCGCCACCACGAGCGCGGCGATGGAGTCGGCCCACGCCCACCCGAACAGGCCGTTGAGGACGAGCCCGATGAGGACGGTGCCGGAGAGGTAGATGCACAGCAGAAGCTGCTTCGCATCGGCCTGCACGCTCTTGGAGCGCAGCTCCCGGCCGGTGCGAAACTCGAACCAGGCCAGGACGGGCATCACGATCAGGCTGGCGATCGCGATCCCGATACCGACCGGACTGTGATCCGGGTCGCGGACGCCGGTGAGGGCGAGGATCGCATCGACGGCGACGTACACGGCCAGGGCGAAGAACGCGCCCCCGATCACCCGGACGGTGGCCTTCTCCCACCGTTCGGGGTCTCTGCGAGTGAACTGCCAGGCGATCGCGGCGGCAGAGGCGACCTCGATCACCGAGTCCAGACCGAACCCGATCAGCGCCGCAGACGACGCAACCGCGCCGGCCGAGAGCGCAATGACAGCCTCGATGACGTTCCAGGTGATCGTGAAGAAGACGATGAACCGCACCCGCCGGTGCAGCTGGGCGCGGCGCTCGTCGGTCAGGGCCGGCGCGCTCATCATGCGGTGGCCTCGGTGTCGCAGCAGCCGGGCACGCTGCAGGCCGGGTCCAGGCACGGCGCGCTCTCGTCGACGGCGAGCGTCACATCCACCAGCGCGACGAGCGCCGCCGTCAGGTGTGGGTCGGCGATCTCGTACCGAGTCTGCCGACCCTCGGGCTCGGCAACCACGATCCCGCAACCACGCAGACACGACAGGTGGTTCGACACGTTTGTACGGGTCAGGTCCAGGTCGCGGGCGAGCTTCGCCGGATACCCCGGCTGCTCCAGCAGCGACAGCAGGATGCGCGAGCGGGTCGGGTCGGCCATCGCCCGGCCGAGCCGGTTCATCACGTCCACCCGAGAAGCAAGAGTCAGCACACACTGGCTATACAGCGATCAGTGACCTATTGGAAGGCTGGAAGGATAAGACTCATGCGGACGGCGGTCGAGTGGATGGAGCGGTGGCAGGTGCCCCTCTACCTCGCCGCGTTCGTCCTCGGCGCGGGCATCGGGCTGCTGATCCCGGCGATTGCGCACCCGGCGGAGTTGGCGATCAACCCCGTGCTCGGGCTGTTGCTCTACGCGACCTTCCTCGGGGTGCCGTTCGCGAAGATCGGGCAGGCGTTCCGCGACTGGCGCTTCCTCGTCACCGTCTTGACGGTGAACTTCGTCGCCGTCCCGATCGTCGTCTACGTCCTTTCGCGGATCGTCGCCCACGATCAGGTGCTCCTGATCGGCGTGTTGTTCGTCCTCCTCACGCCATGCGTGGACTACGTCATCGTGTTCACCGGCATCGCCGGTGGAGCCAAGGATCGGCTGCTCGCGGCCGCACCACTGCTGATGCTCGCGCAGATGCTCCTGCTGCCGCTCTACCTCTGGCTGTTCGTCGGAGCCGAGTTCGTCGCCACGGTCGACTTCGCCCCGTTCATCGAGGCGTTCCTGCTGCTTATCGCGCTGCCTCTCGTTGCCGCGGGGTTCACCCAGCTTGCCGCCGCCGGCACCCGCTGGGGCGTAGCGATCCAGGGCACCGTGCTGGGGGCGATGGTGCCGCTCATGATGCTCAGCCTCGCTGTCGTGGTGGCCTCCCAGATCGCCGGCGTCGGACGACAGCTCGGCGCGCTCCTGCTCGCCATCCCCGTCTACATCCTGTTCGCCGCGGTCATGGTCCCGATCGGTGCCGCCGCCGGGAAGGTTGCCCGGATCGACGTCCCCGGTCGCCGCGCGATCGTGTTCAGCGGCGCGACCCGCAACTCCCTCGTCGTCCTCCCGCTCGTCCTCGCCCTACCCGCCGCGTTCGACCTTGCTCCGCTCGTCGTTGTCACACAGACCCTCGTCGAGCTCATCGTCATGGTCGTGTTCGTGCGGCTCATCCCGCGACTGCTCCCCGACGACATCGACACCGCGAACTCACGACCTCAGATACTCTGAAATGGCCCCTCGGCCCGTGGGTTCCCGCCTCAACTGCCTTCAGGATTCGTGATCTTACGTGGGTTCGCTGGTCATGCGGCCGGTGGTGTCGAACGCGGCGAGCTCGGCGGGATGGAGCTGATGCTGCACGACGAAGGAGCGGTCCTTGATCCGCCAGAGCCCCTGACCGGTCCCCAGGCCGGGGAGCAGCTTCTGCTCGGTGCCGGTGAGCCCGAGCGCGAGGGCGGTGGAGCCGAGCTGGTCCGGCTCCTGCCGGTACACGATCCGGGTCTCCGCATTCGCCAGCAGCGACGAGGCGAGGGCGCGCATCGCGGTCCCGGCATCGCCGACGTTGTCGAGGTCGGAGAGCTTGTGGAAGATGAGCATGTTCGCGATTCCGAAGTGCCGCGCCAGCCTCCACTGGGCGTCCATGCGGCGAAGCAGCGCCGGGTACTGCATGAGCCGCCACGCCTCGTCGTAGACCACCCATCGCTGCCCGCCCGCCGGGTCGGACAGAGCGGACTCCATCCATGCGGACGAGCAGGTCATCAGCACCGAGATCAGCGTGCTGTTCTCCGCGACCCGCGATAGGTCGAGCGACACCATCGGCAGCGACGGGTCGAACCTGACCGTGGAGGGGCCGTCGAACAGGCCTTGGAGGTCTCCGGCGACAAGCCGACGGAGCGCGTGGCCGACGAGACGACCGTCTTCCGCGAGCCGACCGTCCTCATCGTCCCCCGTGTTGGGGGTGAGGATGCGGTCGACGACCATCGGCAGGATCGGCACCTCGGCGCTGCGGACGGCGTCTCGGAGGGCGAGGTCGATGGCGGTGTGCTCCAACGGCGACAGCGCCCGGTCCAGCACGGTCTCTGCGAGGGCGCCGATGAGGTCGCGGCGGCGGGAGGCGACCTGCATCGCCCACTCCGTATCCGACACGGCAGATGGCCGGTGGCCCTCATCGAGCGGGTTCAGACGATTGCGAAGGCCGTGGCCGAGGATGATCGCCCGTCCGCCGACCGCCTCCGCGACAGCCGTGTGTTCGCCCTTAGGGTCGCCGGGGACGTAGACCCTGCGTCCGAACGGCAGGCTGCGCGTGTACAGCGACTTCGCCAGGGAAGACTTGCCGGAGCCGACGATCCCGGCGAGCACGACGTTCGGCGCCGTGATGAGGCCGCGCTGATAGAGCACCCAGGGGTCGTAGACGAACGATCCGCCGCTGTAGAGGTCCTGGCCGACGAAGACGCCCTGGCTGCCGAGGCCGGCCTCGGCCAGGAAGGGGTACTGGCCGGCGAGCGTCGCGGAGGTGTCTTGGTGCTTGGGGAGCCGGAACCGGCCCGGCGTCCGCAACGCCGCGGGCCCCGCCTCGCCGGAGGCGGGCAGGTAGCTCGTGTTGCGGCGTTCAGCCTGCTCCGCCTCCCACTTCGCCCGAGCTTGTGCCTTGCGATGCTGGCGGGCATCGGTCTCGACCTTCGCCGCCGCCTGCCGGCGGGCCTTGCGTGCCCGGCGCCGCTCGCCTTCGGGACCGACGAGCACGGCGGTGTGCAGGCGGCTGTCGTCCTGCCCGGTCACAGCGCCAGCCCCCGTCCGTGTGCGGAGGCGGCGCCGGGGCGGCGGGTGAACCAGTCGGCCCCGTCTCGCCCCCGGCTGACCGCGGGGCCGACTGCACGCGTGGACTTGTGCGCGGCGCGTTCCGCTTCCCGCCTCGACTCCGATGCGGGTGCGGAGGCCGGGGTGTCGATGCCGAGGAGCGCCGGGTCGGGCACGGTGTCGTGCTTGCGCAGCAGCGAGACGTGCCCGAGGAAGGGGTTGTAGGTGAGCGTGTAGACGTCGTGGGTGGCCACCTTGTCGAGCACACCTGCCGGGGGCTCGTCGTAGACGTATCCGTTCTCGAGCGCGGCCTGGGTGGTCTCCGCTCCGTAGTCGTGCCCGGCCAGGTGCTCGATCGCTGCATCCGTCCCGTCGCGGTCGATCAGCTCCAGCACCTCATCGGCCTCGGCGCCTTCCAGGAACACGACGCTGACCCACCGCCTCGCCGGGCCGTCCTCGACGGCAGGTGCGGGGTGCCAGGCGATGCGACCGGAGTGCTGGGAGGCGGCGTCCAGCCGCCACTCCACGGTGTCCAGCAGGGTGCCGGCCTGGTGCAGCTCATCGGCAGCTGCGAGGGCCGAGGTTGCGCCGGCGGCCTGGTTCCCGGCGTCGTCGTGCGCCCTGGCGCGGGCGCTGATGTGGGCGGCTGCGAGCTGGTCGAGCACTTGCCGCAGCGACCTGACGCCGGCGAGCAGATCTCCGATCACCGGGTGGGTGTCGGCGGGGCTCTCGAACGTGCGGGTCGCGTGGGCCAGGCCCCGCAGCGCGGCGGACGCCTCAGCGGCGTCCGCGAGCGGGTCATCGAAGGTCGGCATGATCGGGGCTCCTCACAGGAAGGCGTGACGGTTGGTGAGCAGGTGCGCCGGGTCAGACCGGCCGGCACAACGGCAGCGCGGCAGCGGTGAATGCCTGCGCCTGCTGACCGACGAGCCGCCTGGTCTCGCAGGACGCTTGGATCGCCGCCTGCTCGACCGCGGCCACCGCCGCGTCGAGCTCGTCCACGGTCGGCGCAGAGACGGAGACGAGGCCGGAGACGCGCAGGACGCCGTGCCCGGCAGTCAGGTCCGCCTCCTGCTGGAGCACGTCGTCCAGCTCGGCGCTGCTGGCCGCGTCGTCGATCTGCCCGATCTTGCGCCGCTGGGCGGCATCGGAGATGAGCTCGGTCTTCTTCTTCCGCAGGTCCCGCGCGGCCTGGTCGGCGCGCACCGGGGTGTAGTGCAGGGCGAGGGTGCGCAGGATGCCGTTGGACAGCACGAGCGGCGCGAGGAAGCCGGGATACACCTGCGAGCGAGGCCACTCGGTGATCCACAGCACCGCATGGTGCGCGGAGTCCGACCGCAGCCGGTCCCAGGTCTCGGTAACCGCGACCGGACCTGCGGTCGCCAGGTCACGGCCCAGGTCCCCGTGGCGCTCCAGCGCCGGGGCGGCGGCGGGGTCGTAAGCCGAGCGCAGGACGACGGCGACCTCGCCCGGCGTCAGCCACCCGGTGCTACTGAGCTCCGCGGCGCGCAACGCCGTCGTCAGCGTGCTCATCTCCTGCCGCAGCACCGCAGCCGCGCCGCGTATCCCGCCACCGCTCGTTCTGATCTGCCGGGCGGCGGCCTTCATGTCGAGCGCGAGCGAGATGGTCGTCGCGTGGCGCTCTCCGGCGGGGCCGGCACGCTCGATGAGCTCGGCGTACGTGGTCGCGGCCCAGGAGCCGTCGTCGGTGCCGTGCGTGCGCCACCACTCCGCCAGCCCCGTCCCGGAATCCGGCAGAGTGCGCTCGGACACCTGGATGCGGGCGATCCGCCCGGACCTGCAGGCGGCGGCCAGTACGCGGCCCCAGCCGGAGACGCGACGCTGCTGCTCACCCGGATCAAGGAGCACGAACGCGGGGTGGGAGACGCCGAGGATCGCGGTGAGGGTCTGCGCGTGCGGGTCGTGGACCATCGCCGCGCCGGTCTCGGGGTCTTCCCACTCCCGCAGCGGTGCCGCATCCCCGGGCAGGGCGAGGGTCCCGGCGGGGCGGGGCTTGATGACGCGGCGCCGGTAGATGAGCTGCCCGAGATAGGTCCGGGCGGCCCAGCGGGCGAGGATCGGCACCCACTCGATCACCTTCCGGCCCCCGGCAGGGATCACCGCGAGCAGGGCGCAGGTCCCCCAGACGGGTGCGGTCCAGGCCAAGCCCATCCCGTCGGCGGTGTAGAGGGAGAAGACGACCGTGAGCACCGCGATACCGAGGACGATGAGCTGCGGCAGGGACAGACCGAGCATGATGCCGCGCCTGGCGAGCCGCGAGAACTGCACCGGCGCCAGCGGGTAGTCGCTAGGCGAGTTCGTGACCATCGGTTACTCCTTCCCGGCCGGTGCGGACGACGGCGGAGGCGGCGGGTCCTGCCGGCGCTGGCGCGCGGGCGAAGACTCTCCAGGCCCGGGAGAGGGCGGCGTGGCCGGAGGCGGTGTCGACGGTGCGGGACGCGGCGGGGCGCCCTGCGACGGCGGCGGGGATGCCTGCTCGGCCGCCGCGCCGGCCTGACTGTCCGCCGCGCCGCCCGCCGCTCTGCCTGCCTTCGGACCGGCGGTCGCTGCGGCCTTGACCACGGCGGCTCCGACGACCACCGCGGCACCGACCGGCCCCGCGGCCGCACCGGCACCAGCCGCGCCAGCGCCGGCAGCTCCGGCGCCCGCTCCAGCTCCAGCTCCAGCTCCAGCCCCTGCTCCTGCTCCGGCTGATGCGGCGGCGCCGGTGCCCGCCGTGCCGGCTCCCGCGCTGGCCGGGGCCGCAGCCGACGCACCGGGAGGAGGTGGGGGCGGTGTCGAGCCTCCGCCCGCGCCGCCTCCACCACTCGGCGGCTTGCTGCCCGGGTCGGTGCCGCCGTCGAGGACCTTCTTGGCCGTGTCGGCCTGCGGGGCGGACGGCACCGGCACGGGCCGGTTCAGCGCGGACTTCGCCTCCTGCTCGGACGACATCGCGTGGTACATGTCGAAGCCCACGAACGACAGGAACTTGTAGGTGATGTACGGGGCGAACGCGGCGATGAACATCAGCACGACGCCCGCGATCGGGTCGGAGATGGAGGCCAGGTCGGCCTCGATCGGGGCCGAGACCTGCCCGATCGCGACGAGGAAGATCACGACGAGGACGAGCTTGGAGAAGATCAGGGCGATCACGAACGCCGCCCACTTGGCGAACCAGCCCTTCGTCGCATCCCACGTCGCCCCGGCCAGGGCGACCGGGCCGAACACGACCGCCACCAGCAGCAGCGCCTTGCGGATCAGCAGGGAGAACCACACAATCGCCGCCGCCGATATGGCTAGGCCGGCGAAGAAGATCGTGAGGATCGCCCCGACGCCAGGGCCGCCGATGTTGATGGCGCCGAGGGCGACGGCGAGGAGCCCGATCTGGGTCCCCATCCCTTCCATCGTGTTCCCGGTGGCCTGCACGATCCCGACCGCGAGCTGATCGGTCACCTCCAACAGCAGCGCCGTCAGCGTGATGACGAGAAACGAGCCGAGGACGGACTTGGCGAGGCCGAGCGCGGCACGGGACAAGGCGGTCGGGTCGCGGTGGACCAGGCCGGTGATGAGCTGGAGGCAGAAGAAGATCAGCATCACGAACACGGCGACGCCGAAGAGGACGTTGTAGACGCCGACGTACTCGGCGCTCGTGACGTCGACGAGGGTCGTGGTGTCGAACACCCACCACACGGCCTCGAACAGCCACGCCGCCGCCCCCGCCATCGCCTGAGCCAGCCAGTCGAACGGGGCCGCGATCAGGGAGGCGGTGCCCTCGCCCACGGCGTCACAGACGGAGGAGATGACCGGGACGTCGCAGACGCTCACCGCGCCCACCCCCGCCGTCGGAAGTCATGTCGGGTCGTCATTAGACGGCCTGCCCGACGCCCCAGAAGAAGTTCACCAGCGTCACCGCCGCGCCGCAGATGATCGCCGCCCCGCAGCTCACGAGGACGCCGACCTTGCCGCGGCTGGCGAGGTGGGGGTTGCTGCTGTTCGATCCGAGACCCCAGACGATCGCGGAGACGATCAGGGCGAGGACGGAGAGGATCAGGCCCACCGTCATGACGGCGCCGACGATGATGCGCAGCTGCTCGATGCCCGGAAGGCCCGAGCTGTTGGGGTCGATGTCGATCACGGTTGTGCTCCCTTGACTGGTCGAGACGGGGTTCTCGACGGTCAGGTGCGCACTCGCTCCCAGCCGCACAGGCAAGGACGGTCAGAGCCGGGTGCCGACGTCCAGCAGGAAGTTGAGCCAGGCAACGCCGGCACCGGATAGCGCGGCGGCGCCGACCGCGACAAGCAGGCCGGTGCGGGCCTTGGTCGCTGCCTGGTAGTTGCCGGAGGCTCCGCTGATCGCCCAGATGATGGCGCAGACGATGAGCATGAGCACCGCGGTGACGAGCACGAACATCAGCAGCGCGCCGACGATGGAGCGCAGGTCTGCGGCGCCGCCCACGCCGCCGAAGTCGGGGAACACGTCCATCACGCGCCCCCGGCAGTGCACAGGGCGGGGGCGGCATCGCCGCCCGCAATCCCTCCGGCACCGTGTTCGGTGAGCCAGGCGTCGGAGTCCACCGGGTCCGCTCCGGCGCCGCCGGGGTGGATCTGCAGGTGGAGGTGCGGGCCGGTCGAGTGGCCGGAGGAGCCGACGTCTCCGATGTGCTGGCCCGCGGTCACGGTGTCGCCGTCGGCGACGTGGATGCCGTGCTGCCACATGTGCACATACATCGACGCGACCCGCTGCCCGCCGACGGTGTGCTCGATGACGATGATCCCGCCGCCTGCGTCGGTGTAGTTCGCGCGCACCACGACGCCATCGGCGACGGCGTAGATCGGGGTGCCGTCGGGGGCGGCGAAGTCCGAGCCTGCGTGGAAGCGTCGTTCCCCGGTGATCGGGTCGTTGCGCCACCCGAACGGGCTCGTCCGCACCCAGGTTCCCTCGGGAAGCGGGAACACGATCCTGGTCGTCTCGGGCACGACCGGTGTCTCATCCCCGCCGCCGTTGCCGGAGGGCGCGGGGCGGGTGAGGGCGTCGAGGATCGCCTGCGCGACTGGCTGGTAGTTCTGATACCTGTCCGGGTAGGCGCTGACCTCGACGGCCTGGGCGGCCTCGCCGGGGTCGAGCTGCTGCCAGCCGGGGATGTCGAGCAGCCCCCGCGGGGACGGGTAGTTCGGGCCGGACTCGCCGCCGTAGAACGCCCTGGCCTGGTAAGCCGAGTCCATGAGCTCGGCGACCGTGCCCCAGCCGCTGGCGGGGCGCATCTGGAACAGGCCGAGCGAGTCATGATCAGAACCGTTGCCGTCGTTCGGATAGTTCGCCGACTCGGGGTAGGCGCTGGTGTTGGCGAGCATCCGCAGGGTGGATTCGGTGAGGGCGGCCATGAGCGCGATGAGCACACCGTCGCGGCCGACGCCGGCGGTCTGCCCGCCGACCGTGATGATCGTCGCCGCGTGCGTGAGCTGTTGCCGGTTCAGCGTGACCGTCTCCCCGTTTCGGGTCGTCGTGGTCAGCGAGTCCGGGATCGGGCCGACCGCGAGTGAGCCGGGCGTGCAGACGGCGGCGGTCGCGGAGGTGCCGCCGAGCGCGGCGACGCCCAGCAGGGCCGTGGAGGGCCCGATGAGCAGCAGGGTGAGGGCGAGGACGGCGAGCTTCTTCATCACGACGCTCCCGGCTAGTGCAGCGGGTTGTCGAGCTCGGACAGCCGCAGCACCTCGCACGAACCTGATGCCGCGCCGTGGCCGGGCGTGGGCGGGTTGCAGACGAGGAACACGGTGAACGCGACCGGGCGGGACGCCTCCACCGGCGTCGTGCCCCAGGTGCCGTCGCGGTGCCTCGTGCCCTCGAAGGTGTAGGCGATCGCCCCGGCCGGGATCTGGCCGGGCGCGGCCTGGTCGACGGCGGTCTCCCACGCCTCCGGGATGAACACCTCGTCGATGGTGAGCCACTGGCGCGTCGCATACTGTCGCAGCTGCGCCCACGCCTCCACAGAAGGCAGGTAGGCGCGCACGTCGCCCACGAACGCATCCGCCTCGGAACCGTGGGCGGCATCCGCGAGCACCTGCGCATAGTCCGAGGGCGTGTGCCCGGTCGTGGTGTCCCAGGTGAACAGGGCGGTCGCGACCGCGCGGGCGAACGCTTCCGGGCCGAGGTTCTGCCGGAGCGACTCCAGCTCACCGCCCGGCATCGGGCCGGGCGTCACAGGCGCAGCCGTGGTAGACGGGCGTTCGCTCGACGCCGGGTCGGCCGCGGCGGGGCCGTGGACGAGTCCGTAGATGCCGACGCCGACGAGGATCAGCAGGGCGAGGCCTGCGGCGGTGGCGGCGATCAGCAGGCGACGACGGCGACGGTCATCGGGGGCGGCGGGGTCCATGAACAGGGGTCCTTCCCGGACGGCAACAGGGATGCGTGGTTGCCAGGAAGGTGCGCACCACCGCCCCCCGCCCTGTTCAGGCGGTCTGCTCGGCCCGGTCCTCCCGGGCGGCACGGGCGGCATCGGCGAACGTGACGGTGCCGGCGATCGTCTCCTCGAACCGGGCCCATTGCTCGGTGGTGAGTGCCGGGCCGACATCGGCGGGGTCGTAGTGCTCCCACCACGAGGCCATGTCGTCCCACGTCGCGGTGAACACGCTCAGCGGGAACGGCACCGGGACACCCGGCTCCACCGCCGTCAGCGCGGGCCGCTTCGCCTTCCTGCCGGTCTTGGCGGCCTTGACGCGGGCGAGCGCGGCCTGCGCCAACTGCTCCAGCTCCGCAGCCTTCGCCTCCCGCTCCGCCGCCCGCACCGCATCCGCTTCGGTGCGGGCCTGCTCGCGCAGCTCGGCGGGCTGGGCAGGGTCGGCGGCGAGCTGGTCGAGCTCCGCCAGCGACAGCTCCGCGTTCACGCGCAGATGCGAGGGATAGACGCTGCCGCCGGTCTTGATCTGCTCGACCTCCTGCGCGGCGCGCGCCCGCACCGCCTCGGGCTGGGACTCGTCCGCGGCGAGGTCTTCCAGCCGGCCGATGCGCTCCAACGTCGTGTAGGAGGCGCGGCCAGTGACCATCCGAGCAGCCTGCGCACGGGTCTTGCCCTGCTCGATCTGCGGTGGTGCCAAATTGGCACCACCGTCTTCTGCGTCGTCGGCGGACGCCTGGAACCGGGTGGCCTCCTGTCGGCGCGCGGCGTCCTCGGCCAGCAGGGCCTTCAGCTCGCGGTAGAGGGCGGCGGCTTCGAGCTGGGTGAGGGGCTTGTGGAGCTGGTTGTCGTCCTGCTCCGCGAGGAGCTGCCCGAGCCGGTCGGAGACGCCGGAGCGTACCCACACGTTGACGGTTTTGATGCCGAGCAGCTTGATCGCCGCGAGCCGTCGGGCTCCGCAGATCAGGTGCCCGTCGAGGGTGACCGTGATCGGCTGCAGCAGCCCGTGGCGGCGTATCGACTCGACCAGCGGGATCAGGTCGCCGTGGTCGTGCCTGTGCCGCGCGCCGACGACGATCGAATCGACGGCGCGCTCCAGCTCGATTCGGCCTTCCAGCGGCGTGCTCATCGCCCGCCGCTCCCGGCATCGAATCTGGGTGCGGCGAGCCCGGCGGTGATCACGAGATCGTCGTCTGTGAGGAGTGCGCGCAGCGGCTGGCCGATCAGCAGGCGGCGGAGCATTCCGCGGCCGGCGTTCGTGTGCGCGAGTGCCGGGTCGGGAACGCCGAGCACGGCCCGCAGCAGCGCCGTCCAGGATGCGCCGGGGAGGTCGAGGAGGGCGCGGGCTTGCCGGTCTCGGCGCAGCACCTCGAACGCCGACGCCCGCGAGGACGCCTCCGTGAGCCGGGCAGTGACGTACTCGACCGCGGCCCGCGCGGTCTCTGGCTCCCACCCGACCCGGGTGAGGAACGCGATGGTGTCCTCGATGGCGGCGGTCACGTTCACCGCTCGCTCGGGCGCCGGGTCCTCGTCGTCGGGCTCGTCGTCGGTGAATGGGTCGAACCGGAACGCGGGGTGGTAGTCGGGCAGCGGGTTCTCCCGATCGCTGAACCGCTCCGCATCGTGGAACACCGAGTAGCGGGGACGGCGGGCCTGGTGAACGGAGCACAGCAGCCCGTTGCCGCGCTCCTCCGCGGTGCACGTCACCTGCACCGCCCGCGTGATCACCGCCCACGGGTCCTCCGCCCGGCGGGTCGCGGCACCGCGCATCGCCTCGAATGCCGCGGACGCCGCCTCCCACGGGTCCAGTCCGTGTTTGCGGGCCAGCGCCGCGTACTTGCTCGCCGCGTGCTCCATGAGCGCAGCGGCCTCGGGGTCATGGCGCCACGCTCCGCGCCCCGCCTCGTGGAGGCGGGTGAGCAGGGCGCGCAGCGCTTCCGAATCGTCGAATCGTTCCCGCCGTTTGCGGGCCGTGGCAGTCTCCATGACGGCACCTCCTGACAGGCAGGTGCGCACACGGCCCCCAGCGGCTTGGTTTCGCGCCGTCGCGCCGGGGGCGAACATGGTTACCCGAGCCCGATCCCGGAGCGAGACACCCAGGAGTAGTGCTCCCCGGACCCGCGGCCGAACGCCGTCACGGGCGGCAGCTTCCGGGCACGCTCGCTCACGAACCGGACACCAGTGCGCGCCCCGGTGCGCGCTGCCCGGTACGCCTGGCCGGGAACCCGGCGGGAGCGGCGGGCGAGCTCAGCCTGGAAGTCGATACCCCGTCCCGCAACCCTGGCCGAGCGGGAGACCATCAGGTCGGTCGGGCGCACCCACTCCACGCCCGGCCGTTGCTTCTTCGCCGCCTCCGTGGTGTCTTTGGTCAGCGACGGGTCGCGGTGCCGGGCGAGCGCCGAGGTCTCGCCCTCCCGCGGCGTCTCGTCGCGCTCCGGCCAGTCCGGGGCGCGTTCGACGCGCTCGTGCAGGGCGGTCGTGTGCTGGTCGTCGTTCATGGCGTCTCCTTCTCCTCAGGCCTCGTCAGTGCGGGCGGGGCCGTGAACCAGCGACCCACGGTGGAGGGGTGCACGCCCAGGCGCCGGGCGATGGCCTTGTTCGACCAGCCCTCCTCCTCGCGCAGGCGCGCTGCGAGCTCCCGGCTCGCCTGGCGCACCGGTCCGACCGCCAGCGGCGCTGGCGCAGCATCAGGCACGCGCTCATCAGGCGCAGGCTCCTCGGCGGGCTCGATGCTCGCGGGAAGGGGGCGGGTGAGGATCACGGTGAGGTGCGTGATCGCCAGCAGCACCATCGGCGGTACCGCCGCCACACACGCGGCGAGCACGCTGGGCACGTCGGCGTCGGCCGCGACGACGGCGTGGATCGCGTTCGCCGTCACCGACACCAGCGCACCGGCCGCGAGCAGCAGCCACGGGTACCAAGCCGACCGCTGGCTCGCGAGGGCGACGACAGCGACCGTCGCGACGACGATGATCCCGTCGACGATGAGCGGCCACGCCCAGGCCTGCCCGGCATCCACGCCCGAGCGGCGAGCGAGGTCCGCGAGGGCGGTGAACGAGAGCCAGAACGCGCCGGCCGCGATGAACACCGTCCCGGCCAAGGCCGTCACGACCGCGACCCCGCCGCCCCGCGTCCGTACCGCGGTACTCATAAGAGCACCTGCCCCGTGAGCCGCACCGGCCGTTGCGGCGCATCGCCCTGCCCGACGACGGATGCGGGCCGGGCGTGCGCGACGCGGTACGCAGAACGGATCGTGGTCTCGACCTCTCGCGGCGCAAGGCCGACTCGTTCGCCGGCCGGGGCAAGCGCGTCGACCATCTCCGGCAGCGACATGCCTGCCTCCGCGAGACGGCACGATGCCCAGAACAGGCCGCGGTTGCGCTCGCCCTCGGCGCGCATCCCGACCCACGCGGCCAGCCGTGTGGCATCTTCCGACCGGATCGGGCCGCGTACCTGGTGCGGGGCAGGCTCCGGGCGCGGGTCGAGGAAGTCCCGCAGCCGAGCCGCATCGACCGGTGCGGGCGCACGGTCGGCACCGGCGACGAACTCGTAGGAGCCGGCGCCTGTCACGGCCGAGGGCGGGACGATGATGTAGCCGCCGTCGCCGCGGAAGTCCACATGCGCCTTCGCCGCCTGCCACGACCGCTGCGGCCGGTCCGGGTCGGATGGGAAGTAGAAGTGCGCCCCGCCCGACGCCGACCTGACCGCGGCCAGCCATCCCGGCACCAGGCCGGCACGGCGGGAGCGCTCGAACGCCGCGAACCCGTCACCGCCGGGCTTGCGATCCACATCGACGACCACGACCCCGGAGACAGCGCCGGTCGGGATGCCAATGTTCGCGGACGGCCACCGCCGCCACCACGCCGCCACCTGACGGGCATCGATGGTTGCCGCGTGGAACCCGCCGGGCTGCGCTTCCGGGTTCTCCTCATCGGGCTTCAACAGCGGGTTCTTCGCGCCCGGCACGCACGGCAACACAGGCACCCCAGCAGCCGCGAGCAGCGCGGCGGCCTGTGGCAATGGAAGGGTCGACACCGAGGAGAGGACGCTGGCGACGCTCATCACAGGCTCCTCACCGCGACGTCCGCAGGACGCGACGAACGCGCCGACTCGCCCGGCACCGACTGGGGTGCGATCCGCTTAGAGCCAGCCACACGCGAAGTCCCAGTCGACTCACGGGACAGGCCGGGCGGGTCGCCCGTGCCGACCTGAACGGTGGGTAGCGCGTCGAGAATCGTCACGGCGACCTTGCGGACACGCTCGCCGGTGGCCTGCACAACCTCGGCCGGGTCCTTGTCCTTGACCGTGCCCGCCCAGCCCGAAACATACGGGATCGTGTAGGCGGTGGTGTCCATGCCATGCGCGGCGCCGATCATCAGCGCCACGGACTCGGCCTCGACCTCGCCGACGCCTCGATGCCCGGTCGCATCCGGGCTGTCGGGGCCGTGCAGCATCACATGCGCGAGCTCGTGCGCGAGGGTCTTCACCTGCGCGGCGTCGTCCATGTTCGTCCGCACCGCGACCGTGCGCGCCTGGAAGTCGGTCAGGCCGTTCGCGCCGTGGATCATCCCCTCGTGCTCGACCCGCAGCACCGCGAAGCCCTCGGCCGCCACCAGTGCCGATAGCCCTTCCCATAAGCCGTCCGGTGCCTGGCCTTCCATCAGCGTCGGCGCCGGGCGTTCAGGGATCGGCGGGCCGTCGGTCATCGAGACGTCCCAGACACGCACCGGAATCGCGCGGACCATCTTCGACCGGACCGTTTCTCCGGGCTTCGGCTTCTCGTACCTGTCCAGGCGGCGCCATGATCCGGGGTTCTGCGGTGTCGAGGACGCGAACCGCGCCATCAGCGGGGCGAAGATCTGCATCGACCCGCCTGCCAGCGGAGAGCGACCCAGCGCCTTCCATTGCTTGTAACCGGCCACGAAGGTCGGCTCTGGCGCGCTTGTGCGACCTGCCTCGTATGTAAGCGGCCATGAAAAGCTGCCCATAGGTGGCCAGGGAATGACCCGCTGACGGCCATGAGGACTGCCCAGTGATGGCCACGGGAACTGCCCGGTGCTGGCCATCTGGTTTGCCCGCGTTGCTCGT
>NZ_JAPVLT010000011.1:0-76600 GCF_027158145.1 Micrococcus sp. H39-S4 | reverse complement strand
CGCTCCGCTCGCCTGGCGCGCTCCGCGCGCCGGTTGGGTGCCCCGCGCGTTGGGTGCCCAACCGGTAGGTGGGGCACGGCGGGCGCTGACGCGCCGCCGGGAGGGTTCCTAAACGGTGGGCCGGGGACGGGAGGGGGTCAGCTGGGCGCACCACGGGCCGCTGTGCGCCCGCCTGCGCCCCGTTCCCACCCCTGCACCCCCACAAGCCCACCCGCACCCCGAACGGCCCTCAGACGCCCCCACACCGGGCCAGGGGGCCCGAGGGGCCGGCGGGCCGGCGGGCCGGCGGGCCGGCACCCCGCGCAGCCCCCACCCCCGCCCATGCCATAACACCGCCAGCACACCACCACACCCCCACCAGAAACAACACCACACAACCGATTGCGCCCACACCACAAACCGTGTATGGTTTGACTCAGCGGGAGGCAACCGGCCCCCTGCACCCCTAGCCTTGGAGGCTCTCATGCTCACGTTCAACGCCCGCCAGCTGCTCCGCGGTCTCGATGTCGCTTCCTACCCCGCCCGCCTCGTCGACGAGCCGGTCGGGGCTCGCCTGACCACGGTCCCCCTGGAGGTGACCGACCAGGGCCTGATCGCCTACAGCACGGACCGCTACCAGCTCGCCCGCACGCTGACCGAGTACGCCCTGGAGGCGCCCGCGCACGGCGCGGGCCTGCCGCCGGTGCGCCTGCACCGCTCGGGCCTGAAGGTTCTGCTCCCGGTGCTCCGCGCCGCGAAGAAGGACGGCACGGTGGAGCTGACGGCCGACGAGGACACCGTCACGTTCACCGTCCACGCGGCGAACGGGCAGGTGCAGACGGTGCCGCTGAAGAACTACGCGGACGCGGACGCGGACGAGTATCCGAAGATCGCTTCCCTGTTCCGCCTGCACACCCAGCCGCGGGGCGCGCTCGAGGAGGGCACGTTCACGGTCAATCCGAAGTACGTCAAGGCGCTGGCCGACGTGACGGCGCGGTACACCAGCGACGGTGAGGTGCTCACGTTCGACCCGGACACCAACCACTCGGGCAAGCCCGTCGCGTGGGTCCACGGCCAGTGGGCGCACGGCATTCTGATGCCGATCCGTCGGGATCAGCTCCCCACGATCGACGCCGAGTACGAGGGCGTGGGACGTCTGTTCCGCGCCGTGCCGCTGATGCAGTCCCCGGAGTCCGCCAGCGTGCGGGAGGGCTCCGCCGTGGAGCGGGCCAGCACCCGCGGGACCGCCGAGGCTCCGGCCACGGCCTGATCCCCTCTCCCTCTCGGCGGGGTCGTCGCACTGCGGCGGCCCCGCCGCTGACCGCCCGGGCCTCGAGCGCCCACACCCCCGGTGGCCCCGCCCGCACGATGCGGGCGGGGCCGTCCGCCCGCGGCGGCTGCCGCTGTCTCCGCGGCACCGCGAGCTCGCAGCGCGGCGCCGGTAGCTGGCTGCCCCTCCACGACACGTCCCCCGCCGGTCGCCGGCCCAGACATCGCCCCCACGGCGGGGCCCTCCCGTGCCGCCGTCTCCGCGCCCTCCCCCCTTGCTGAGCTTCCAGCCGTCGGCGGCCCCACGCGCTCTCGGCTGCCGGCCGCGAGGGCCCCGCCGCGGACCGTGTCGGGGAGATGGCCCGGGCCCGCGGCTCCAGCTGCCGCGGCGGCCGGCAGCTCTAGCTCGCGCAGCCGGCAGCGTCCCTCCGCGACACGTCCCCGCCCGGCCCGCCATCCAGAGGCTGCTCGGCCTGCGGACTCCAAGCGCCCGTAGACCCAGGCCTCCCGCCACCCCGAGCACGCCCGCCGCGGCCGCGCACCGGCCCCACCCCGTGCCACCAGCCCCCACGCATCGCTTCCAGACCCCGCGGCGTGCCGGGGACATGCCCCGGACGCCCAGCTCCAACAGCCACGGCGGCCGGCAGCTCGAGTTCGCGCGGGTGCCAGTGGTGGTGTTCAGTAGACACTAAACAAATGCCATTCGGGTGAAGTCACTACACACCTTCTGATTTGCTTTTCTGTCCCTCCTTTGCTATACTTGAAAGGCTGGGGAACTCCCGGTGCGCCCCGCGGAACTCGCCGCGCGGGTGCCTCACAGAGAGGAAACGAAGAATGACCCATGGCAGAGTACGAGGCCGCTGCAGCGGCCTGACACGTGCACATCACAACCGCTACGAGACAGAGAGAGGCTCCTGTGAGAGTCCGTTAGGCACGCACCGTCCGTCCACCTTGAGCAGGTGGATCAGACGCATCAAGGAAAACCCAATACTCATATTCATTTGCGTTCTTGCCAACCGCATGGTCGAAGTCACCGACACTGTCGAGGCTGCCGAGAAGGTTGCCGAGTGGCTTCATGCAGTCCCCTGGGAGGCGGTAGCTTCCCTCGCATCCGATCTCGTACCCCACATCGTGGAACTACTGATTTGGATATTTCTACTCCTTTGATTAGGAGAAAATGCAAAGTTGAGCCCCTCTGGAGGATCTTCCTTCAGGGGGGCTCTTGCATGCCCGCCCGCCATGGCGACCCTGGATCGCCAGGATCCCGAGTACCTCTACGTGGCCCTGGTAGACGCGACCGAGCCGCGGCGGATGGAGGGCGTGGACTTCCACACGGGCACGTTCCCGGACGGGCTGAGCTGGAAGGCCGCGGAGGAGGCGGAGGCGGTGCTCAACGCCGCCGTGGCCATGGGTCCGCGTGAGGCCGCCGCCGGCGCGCTGGCCGTGCTGGCCTACGTGTCCTGGCTCCGGGGCCAGGGGACCCAGGCCGACGAGCGCCTGGCGCTCGCCAAGGCGTGCGTCCCGTGCCACGCACACGTGCGCGCCGTGTCCGCCATGATCCGCGCCACCTCGGTGGCCGTGGTCGCCGCCGACCTCGACCTGTCCTGGAAGCCCGTCAAGGGCTGACCGAACCGGCCCGGGGGCCGCTCACCGGCGGCCCCCTGTCGCGGACTCGACCGCGCAGCCGGCAGCTCCAGGTGCAGCTGCCGGCTGCGGATCTCCGCGACACGTCCCCGCCCTGCCCGCGCTCGCGGGTTGGACACCACCGCATCGCGCGTGTATGGTTTGACACAGCGGGAGGCATTCGGCCACCTGCACCCCTACCGGAGGAGGCAGCTCATGGAGCAGCAGACCACCACCCCCACCTACGCCGACGGGTACAAGGCCGGGTACCAGGACGCCAAGGCCTTCTACACCCGCCGCGACAACCACGCGCGCACCGTAGCCCGCCACTGGCGCGCCGTCGCCGACCACCCCAAGGGCGCCCGCTCCATCGAGGTGCTGACCATGCTCTTCCCCGAGCTGGTCCGCACCCTGGACGCCATGGCCGCTCACGAGCTGGATCACCCCCAGCCCTGAGCCGCCACCTCCCCCGACGGGCGCGGACCACACGGTCCGCGCCCGTCGGCGTCCCCGGCCCGCTCTCGCGGATCGGGGGCCTGAGATCCTGGCGCACGCCGGCGGGGCGACATCGCCCGCCCTCGGCGGCACGCGGCCCCCGGGCCCTCAGCCGAAGACGCCGCCGAAGGCCATGGCGGTGGCAGTCTCCACCACCCCCGTGACGGCGGACCCCAGGGCCGCGCTCCCCACGTTGGCGGCGAGACGACGCAGGCGACCGGCTCCCTCAGCCACAGGGCCGACGGCGGGCTGGTCTTCCTGGAGCGCCTGCTGGAGTTCGTCGATGGCCTCGGTCAGCTCCTCCTCCCCCTCCTTCTCCGCCATCACACGCAGGTCTGCAAGCGCGCGAGAGAGGTCTTCGACCGTGCCCTGAGCATGGGCGCCCTCGCCGACAGCCACAGGGCCAGACGGCGCGTGGAGATAGGTGATGTACTGCACGCCCACGCGATCGCTCAGGGCAGCATCGACCGCGGCGCGGCTGGGCAGCTCGCCGAGGGGGGTGTCGGCGGTGAGGTCGGCGACGAGCTCGACCAGGCTGGTGCGGATGCGGTCCACGATGCCGCGGAGGCTCGGACCGGGCACCGCGTACATCAGGCTGGTGATCTGCCGATGCGGCGGCAGGATGGCGTTGAGCATCATCTGCGCTGCACTGAGCGGGCCGGCCCCGTAGTGGAACGCCTCCCGAGTCGCCATCTCCTCGATCTCCGCCAGAGGCCCCTTGAGGGTCAGCAGTTCGGGGACCACCTCCCGGACGTCGTCGGGGAAGTCGTACCACGAGACGGGTTGCCTGCTCACGACGGTGTTGCCGCTGATGGAGGACATGAGCATGCCGGCATGGATGCTCCGGTAGGCAGGCGCGTCGACGTCGTCCGGGTAGCCGTTGAGCTCGAACTTCGCCCACTCCCGCAGGCTCTGCGAGCCGGTCTGCGCGCCGAGCATCAGGCACTTGCGCAACAGGCCGGGCAACGGTTCCGCCTCGTCGATGACGCGCTCGCGGAGGTCAGTGAGCAGTGAGCTGGTCATGGTGTCCTTCGCCGGATCCGGTGGGATGCTGATCGTATCCATCCCCCGGCTGAACAGGCCTCGCTCTCCCCCGCCCCGCGCGGCTCCGCGCCCGCCCCGCAGCCGCGTCGGGGACATGCCCCGGACCTCCAGCTCCCGCAGCCGCGGCAGCCCGGCCGGCCGAGCTGAAGCAGCCGGCCGCCCATCTCCACGACACGTCCCCGCCCGGCCCGCGCTCGCGGACCCCTGGGCGTAACACGCAGGCCGGCGCCGTGCCGCCTACCCTCGGCCGCAGCTCTGCCGGCGGACATCCACGGCACGCCGGTCTCCCACATGCGTGGATGACACGGCAGTCATCGCCGCCAGAAGCATCACATGCCGCGGCGCTCCGCCTCCCTCTTCGTGAGCTCCTCGAGCTTGCCCTCCACGCGGCTCAACTCCTGCTCGTACCAACGCAGGTCCGCCTCGCGCTGACTCCTCTTCCGCTCGGCTTCCTCCGCAACTTGATCCTCCAGGCGCTCAGCACGGAGCGTCAGCTCGTCCTGCATGACGAGGCCACCGAAGATGAGCGCAGAGGACACGAACAACCCCCACGCGCTCATCGAGTCGACCACCGGACTGCGCCAGAAAAACCCGGCCGCCAGGGGCACGCAGGCCACGCCGACCGCCGCAAACGCCCAGGTGGACCGCGCCCTGCCAGCCTCCCGCGTCGACACCAGGGCAAGGAGCACGGCCACGAAGAACACCCACGCCAGGATGATCAGCGCGCGCAGCTCAGGCGACATCCCAGGCTCCTCTCCAGGGGGCGGCGGAGCTGAGAATCCCATGCTGTCGACCCCCGTGGCCAGCACGCCCATCGTCGTCAGAGCGGAAAAGCCCGCCCCCACGATGGCCCACAACGCGGCCAGCCACCTCCCGCGAGCTTTGAGCCGGGAGGCCCGCTCCGCCCGTTCCGCCGCCGCCTGCTCATCGCCTGCCATCTACCCTCCTACCGGGAACCCCCGGGACTCGGCCTGGCGCCGATCCACGCCGCCGGCACCCTCCGCCCATCTTGTCCCAACTCAGCCGCCAGAGAGCCCACCTCCCGCGGAAATCGCTGTCGACCCAACGACCACGCCGGGGACATGCCCCGGACCCGCGGCCGCCGGCGCCCCGAGCTGAAGCAGCCGCGGCCGCCGGCAGCACATCTCCACGACACGTCCCCGGCTGGCCCGCGCTCGCGGCCGCGTTCGCTCCGGGCCGGCCGCGCCGGGACGTCCGCACGCCGGCGTCGCCGTCGAGTGGACGGGTCCGCCGACAGTTGAGTCCCGCATAGTGGTGTAGCGCCCGGTGGTCGGGCACGTCGTTCCAGACGTGGACGCGGCCACCGTGTGATCCGTCGAGTCAACCTCTCACAGAATCCTCGAATGGAGTCATCACGATGACCGCTCCTCATATTCTCGACCCTGCCGGCCTGCTGAGCGAAGCCCTGTCCGAGGCCTCCCCGGACATGATGCGCCACCTGCTGCAGACGATGATCAACACCCTGCTCTGCGCTGACGCCGATGCGGTGGTCGGCGCCGAATGGGGCAAACCCTCCCGTGACCGCACGGCCCAGCGCAATGGGTACCGGCACCGGGACCTGGACACCCGGGTCGGCACCGTGGACGTGGCCATCCCGAAGCTGCGCTCGGGCACCTACTTCCCGGAATGGCTGCTCGAGCGGCGCAAGCGGGCCGAATCGGCGCTGATCACCGTGGTCGCAGACTGCTACCTGGCCGGTGTCTCTACCCGGCGGATGGACAAGCTGGTCAAGACCTTGGGCATCAATGCCCTGTCGAAGTCCCAGGTGTCCCGGATGGCCGCGGACCTCGATGAGCAGGTGGAGGCCTTCCGCCACCGGCCGCTCGGGGAGGCGGGACCGTTCACGTTCGTGGCCGCCGATGCGCTGAGCATGAAGGTCCGCGAGGGCGGGCGGGTGGTCAACGCGGTGGTGCTCATCGCCACCGGGGTCAACGGCGACGGCCACCGCGAAGTGTTGGGCCTGCGGGTGGCCACCAGCGAGACCGGGGCGGCGTGGAACGAGTTCTTCGCCGACTTGGTCGCCCGGGGCCTGGCCGGGGTCCGGCTGGTCACCTCTGATGCCCACCCCGGGCTCAAGGACGCCATCGCCGCGAACCTGCCCGGTGCGGTGTGGCAACGCTGCCGCACCCACTACGCGGCGAACCTGATGGGCATCACCCCGAAGAGCATGTGGCCGGCCGTGAAAGCCATGCTGCACTCGGTCTACGACCAGCCCGATGCGGCCAGCGTGCACGCGCAGTTCGACCGGCTCCTGGACTACGTGAGCGAGAAGCTGCCCACCGTGGCTGAGCACCTCGACGCCGCCCGGGCGGACATCCTGGCCTTCACCACGTTCCCGAAGGACGTCTGGACGCAGGTCTGGTCGAACAACCCGGCCGAGCGGCTCAACCGGGAGATCCGCCGTCGCACCGACGCGGTGGGCATCTTCCCCAACCGGGCGGCCATCGTCAGGCTCGTGGGTGCGGTGCTGGCCGAGCAGACCGATGAATGGGCCGAGGGTCGACGCTACCTCGGTCTCGAAGTCCTGGCCCGCTGCAGGCTCACCACCGTGACCAACACCGGAGACGAGGTGGACCCCGACACCGAACTCACCCTCGGCCTCAGCGCCTGACCCCCATGAAGGATCAGACCGCTACACCATCACGAGGGGCTTGACCCCGCCGACGCTGCGACCATGGGTGGCCCTGGCGGTGCTGCCCCCGTGTGCGCGTCCCCCCGGCTCCGCAGGAGTCTTGCTGGCCCGGGGCTGGAGCGTTGGCGCATGAGACGACGGCGGCCCCCCTCCAGTGAGGGGGGCCGCCGTGGCGGGGAGGTCAGCAGAGGTTTGCCTGGCAGTCGGGGCAGATCTGGGAGATGATCCGCTCCCGCTCCACCTTGGTGCGGTGGGGCAGGACCTCGTGGACGGGCTGGCCGGCGTCCAGGGCGTCCGCCTCGTCCTGGGTGATGGAGACGTAGTCGGCCTTGCCGCAGAGGGGGCAGAGGCAGTCGATGTCGGCGCTGTCCGGGCCGTAGACGTTGTAGATGCGGTGGGCGATGCGTCCCATGGGGCGCTCCTTCGGTGAGGGGTGCAGGCCCCCTCATGGGGCCCGCTACGTGTCTAACCATACACGTCCCCCGCCTACCCCACAAGCGTCTTTCGCGGTCGGTTCAGCAGCAGCTCATGCTGCATCTCCGCGACACGTCCCCGTCCGGTCCGCGGGCCCAAGCTGCGGCCGCGAGCTCATCCGCACGCGATCGCCGCGGCCGGTCATGCCGGCTCGGCCGCGGCCTCCTTGGCTGCGGAGCTGCCCGCGATGAGCTGCGCGATGAGCTCGGCGTCACCGGGGGAGCTGGCGGCCGGCGCCTGCGGCTGCTCCAGCAGCTGCTCGACCCAGTCCGGCGTCTGGTCATGACGCTGGGCGAGCACGTAGGGCCCGCGGAGCAGGGCGGGCAGGTTGTAGGCCCACACGACGGGGTCCTGGGCGTAGGTGGCGCGCCGGCGCTCGCCGCGGCCGAGGTCGTCGACGGTGGGGGTGGGCAGCTCGAGGTCGAGATGCCCCTCGGGGTCATGGATCTGGACGTCCTCCCCGTCAACGTGCACGTATCCGACGTGCCGCTGGAGGCCGGAGGGGCCGTCCAGGTGGTGGATGGTGATGGTGAACATCAGATCTCCTTATGTTGATCTTGTATCAGTTTATCAGCGCTCGTAGAGATTCGACAGGCTCAGGATCCGGCCCTTGCTCTGCATCAGGCGTGCCCGCCGGCGCACCTCGTGGAAGCGGCCTTCCTCGATCGTGCCGCGCAGGCCCAGGCCGTCTTCGGAGTCCAGGAAGCGGGCCAGGATGGCCTTCTCCTCCCGAGTGGTCGCGCGGGCCTGCGGGTGCTGGGAGCGCGCGGCGACGAACATCGAGGCGTTCACGCCGCCGACGCCGTCGGTGAAGGCGAATCCGTTGTCGATCGCCGAGAGGCCGCGGCGGTCCATCAGGACGTTGCCGCGGTGGCGGTCGACCTGCCCGATCAGGCAGTCGAAGAAGGCCAGATCGCTGGCCTGGTCGGAGTGGTGCTCTGCCATGTGCATCACGTTCATCTTCGCCATCATCGGCCCCCCGGGGACTCCATAGGAGATGGACCCCCACTGGCCGTCGTACTTGACCAGGGCCACCGGAGGCACCAGAGCCGCGTACTTCGGGCCCAGCGCCTGGGCGAACTGCGAGGCCGCGGCCTCATGGGTGGGCTGGTGCCGGCCGTCGTGGCCATAGTGCTCGGCGGTGTCCATGTCCAGCTCGTCGTAGGGCTTGAAGTAGCCGCACGCGCCGTCGTCCCACACCAGACGCTTGATGTCGTTGACGCCCTTGCCCGCGACCGGCGCGCCCTCACGCGCCGAGTCCATCCGCATCAGCTGCCGCTCTTCGGCGGTGCGCCCCTGCCGCTCCACCAGCAGCGCCACGCGCGCGGCCTCTTCCTTGCCGCACTGGTTCTCCCATTCCGACCACTCGGGTCCGCGAGCGCCCGTCGAGGCTGAGCCGGGAGCCGGGGTCGGGGTGCGGTGGTCGCGGCCGGCGCCTGCGCCTGCGCCGCCGACGGCTCCGCCGCCACCGGCCCCTCCGGCGCCGCCAGCGCCCCCACCTCCGCCGCCGCCGACGCCTCCTGCTCCGCCGGCGGCTGCGGCGGCCGGCGCTGCCCCGCGGGCCGGGGTGCGGCGGGCTGGGGCCTTGGGGTCGTTGCGCAGCTCGGTCTTGGCGGCCTCCCATCCCTTCTTGGCCGGGCCCGCGGCGCGGGCGAAGACGCTTTCCGGAGCGCCGGCCTGGCCGGCCCACTCCTTGATCTCGTTGATGGGCTTGCGCTGCCTCTTCAGCTCGGCCAGCTCGTCAGCCTTGCCCTCGGCCTTGGCCCATCGGGCGATCTGCTGTCCGATGGCCCGGTTCTCCCGTCGACGCTTCAGCGCGGCCTCCCGTGCCGTTGCGTTCGGGGGGCATCGACGTCCGTGGGGACACCCCGCCTCGCCCTGAGCCCTGCACATGACAACCTCCTGGTCCGATCCATCCGCCCTGCACGGGCGCCTTCACTGACCACAAGGCCGGGCTCTCCGCGGCATGTCCCTAGCTGCTGACGAGTCCGTCAGGTCAGTCGTCCAGGCCGCGGGCCCGGCGTCTGGCGGACCGATAGGCGGCGATCATGACGATGGCCACGAGCACGGCGCCGGCCCCCAGGACCAGGGGGAGGCTGACGCCGACGCCGGTGTCTGCGAGCTCGAAGGCGGCCTGGTCTGCGGGGACGAGCAGGCCGATCTCCAGCAGGCTCTGGCGCACGGAGTTCATGGCGCTGGCGGCCCAGGCGGTGAAGGCGCCGGTGCCCAGGAAGAACACGCCGGCCAGGGTGATCCAGATGATGTCGGTGCCGTCGCTGGTGCCGTTGGTGTTCGCGCTCATCTCAGTTCTCCTCGTGTTCGACGTGGCGGGTGGGCAGCATCTCGGTGGCGGCCACGGAGATGCCGCCGGCCTCCCCGGTGTCGCGCTCGATGTACTCCAGGTAGATCCCGGCCTCGTCCTCCTGGGGGTCCTCGGCGAGCACCGCCCAGGTCTCGGCGTCGGGGTCGATCTGGATCAGGTCGCCGGCCTGCAACTCCTGGGCCGGGGACTCCACCGGCTCGCCGTAGCCCTCGAAGAGGTCCTGCTCGTCGTCGGGCACGTAGGGCACGTGCTTGCGCTCGGCGATCACGGGGCGGCTGGGGTCGGCCAGCACAGCCGGAGAGGGGCGCCCGGTCGGGCGTTCCTCGACCGCGGCAGTGGCGGGAGCAGTGTTCAGGGACTGCAAGGCCGCGAGCGCGCCGGCCGGGACGGCCGCGTTGGCGGCGGGCGCGGTGGCCGGCTGCACCTGGGGCTGGTCGGGGGCCTCGTAGACGCGGGCGTCCATGTAGTCGGCGTAGCTGGTGGGGTTCTCGTTGCCGTCCAGGTCCACCGTGACCGGATCGAGGATCTCCACCAGCATCTTCTTGTGCACGACTTCGCGGGGGCGCACCGCGGCGACGCGCTGGGGGTCGTAGTCGTCGGATCCCGGGTCGGGGTTGGGGGCGTAGATGGTCTGGATCATGACGGGCACGCCGGCGGAGTTCAGGGCCATGCCGCGGCCCTTGATGTGCCGGGGGATGGTGGTGCCGACCACGTAGGAGTCCCACATCATCTTGGCGCCGTCGGGGCTGAGGCGGGACATGGCCACGCGCATGCCGAGGTTGTCGCGGAACTCACCGGAGATGAAGCGGGTGTCCGCGCGCTGGAGGCCGATGAGCATGTGGATCTTCGCCGAGCGGCCCAGGCGTCCGATGTTGCCCAGGCGCTTGAGCACCGCGGACTTGGAGGATCCGCCCTTGGGCTTGACCTCGGCCCACCAGTCGTCGGCGGCCTCGAGCAGCGTGGTGGCCTCGTCGACGATCAGGGCCACGGGCTCGAAGTCGGCGGAGGTCGCCTTGCCGGCCTCGATCAGCGCGTAGCGCTCGTTCATCAGGTCGTGGGCGTCCTCGATCAGCTTCACCTGGTGCTCGATGCGCGAGGCCAGCCGTTCCACGTTCGGCCAGTCCCGCAGGCCGATGAACTCGATCCGCTTGCCGTCGATCACCCAGACCTTCCAGCCGGCCTGGGTCAGGCGCTGGACGACGTTCTGCTCCACGACGGTCTTGCCCGAGCCGGTGGTGCCGACCACCACCATGTGGGGTTGCTTGCGGGGGTGCCAGGAGAGCTGCTCGCCGTCCTCGTCCACGCCCAGGGGGATCTGGAAATCTCGGTAGTCGGCGTGGGTGCGCACCAGCGGGGAATGCTCCGGCGGGGGCAGGACCAGGGAGGGCATCGGCTCGCGGGCGGAGAACACGACGGTGTCCTCGACCAGGTTCCACTCCGGGACCCAGTCTCCGGGGACGCGGGTGGCCAGGACTCGCTCCACGCGCAGCCGCTTGGAGGCCATGGCCATGTTGCTGCCCTGCTCGTGGGCGACCTCGATGCGGGTCGCGTCGCCGTCGTCGTTGAGCTCGACCTTCACGCGGGCGGACTCGCCCAGCAGGTCCCGCACCACCCGGGATGCGCGGTCCACGGTCGGGTCGGTCTTCTCCACCTGCTCGGCCTCCACGGCACCGAGCACCACGCGTCGCTTGCGCGGCAGGTGGGCCTCCACCTTGTACTTGGCCCCGAGGCTGACCGAGGCGACCTCGGCCAGGGACTTCAGCCACTCCGGGTCTGGCACCACCCTCGCGTGGTAGGTCAGCTGCACCTGCTGGGGCAGGCCGATGAACCCCCCACGCCAGCGGGAGAGCTTCACCGCGGCCCGGGACGGCCGCGGGCGGATCATCATCACCGGGCAGATCTGCTCGGTGAAGTGGTCGGCGATCTCCGCCCGCTGCCGCGCCCGCTCGGCCACCACCAGGGATGCCGTCGAGACGCCGGCACCACCGCCGGCGACCGTGTAGGCCAGGGCCGGGTCCGTGGCGGCGAACATGCCGGCGGCCAGCGCGCCGGCGGCGACCAGTCCCGATCCGATCCCGAGGAACTTCGCCGGCTGCGGCTGAGGGGCCAGCACCCTGAGCCCCTCGTCGACCTCCTGGTGTGCGCCGGCCTGCGCCGTGCCCACACCCATCTGCGGCTCCATGTCCACGCTCATCTGCGGCCTCACCCTCTGGCCCCGAGGACGGGGCCGACGACTCTCGTTCACTGCCCATAAGGCCCGCCCGCGCCGCCGATGTCCCTCCCCCCGCCTCGCCGACGCACCCCACCCTCTGATCGCCTCCCGGTACCCCCTGTCGTAAAAACACAATCATGTGGAAGGCAGATCACCCCGGTACCCCCTTCCATGGACTTGACTCGTCGGGTAGCCTCCTCAGCGAGACGGAGTCGAGAGGAGGAGGCTAACCCGAGCGAATCAGCCCATTCCAGAGGGCAATATCTCGCTTTTCTTCCTTCCCCGTCCTTCAGGATTTCCCGATGGGTGGAGGCGCTCGACTCCCGCTCTTCCCGCGGGCTTCCCGCTCGCGTTATGGCACCTGAACGGCACTCCTGCGGTGCCGTCTCCGGCGCACTTCCCGCCCCCGTGTGGCCCATGCACATCGCCTCGCCACTGCTGCTCATCCCCCGAACGGAGCTGTCGAGATGCAGCGAAGATTTCAAAAACGCGCCAATTTGATTCATACACGTTCTAGTGCCTCACCTCTTGACAGCACAGGTGTCGAGATGCAGCGAAGATTTCACAGACGCGCATCTATGTTTCATAGAACAGCGCACACCTCGCCTCTTGACGGAGCGTGATGTGACCAGCAATGAACTTGTTGCCATCGTGCGACTACGCGCCGTGAGGGCCAGGGGACGCACGCGGGCCTCCTGAGTGGGCGCGTCGATTGAAGCGTCGGAACAGCAGGGGGGCGCCCCCTGCCGCGTGGTGGGGCCGAGCCATCGCCCGACCCCGCCGCGAGGCACGAGTCACGCCGCGTGGGGCTCGTCGGAACGCAGTTGCCCGGCCAGTGCCAGGACGCCGGCCAAGGCCAGCGGGACCATCCCCGCGGCCACGAACAGTGCTCCTGGGGCGACGGTGGCGGAGACCGCCCCCACGAGCCCGACGGACAGCGGCATGAACGCGATCGAAACGAAGAAGTCCAGGCTCGCCACCCGTCCGAGCATGTCCAAGGGCACGTGCGCCTGGAGGACGGTCCCCCAGATCACCATGCCCACTCCGATGCCGGCCCCGTAGAGCATCAGACCGGCCCCGATGATCCAGGGGTTCAGCGTCCAAGCAGGCAGGGCCAGCGGGACACATGCCAGAGCCCAGACTCCCACCATTACGGGCAGGAAGCGCCGCGGCGCCTCCATGCCGCCAGCAATCAGCGAGCCGACCAGCCCGCCGACGCCCAGCGCCGCCAGCACCGCCCCGTAGACCGCGGCACCGTTCTCGTGGCCGTCGCGCAGCAGCGCCGGCAGCAGCACCTCGAGGACGCCGGTCGTCACCAGGCCCATGACGGCGGCGAACAGGACGCTGCTCCTCACCCAGCGCGTCCGGAGGACGTACGTGAATCCCTCGGCCAGGTCCCGGAACGGGTGCTGAGGCGCCGCATTCGTATCTGGGGGGCCCACCGCAGGCAGGCGGGCGGCCAGCACCGCGCCGGCCGCGAGCGAAAGGGCAATGAGCAGCCCGCCCGCAGGAGGTGTCGTCGCACCGATGACCGCCCCGGTCAGGGCTGGTGCCAGGGCCTGACCGACGACGGGCCGCGTCGCCCCCTCGAGGCCGTTCACGGCCATCAGCTGCTCCTCCTCGACGAGCAGCGGCACCAACGCCGTGTAGGCCGGGAAGAAGAACGCCGTCGATGCCCCGACGATCAGTGCTGACAATCCCAGGAGCCAGTACTGAGCGGCCCCCATCGTGGCGAGGCCGGAGACGACACCGGCCGCCACCGCATTGACGACCAGGACGGCCACCAGGATCCCCTTCTTCGACAGGCGATCGGCGACGACGCCGGCCGGCAGTGAGGCAGCCAGCAGGCCGACGCCGCTCCACATGACGACGCCGGCCAGCGTCGGCGGATCAGCTCCGAGCTCCAGCACTTGCATGGCCAGGTACAGGTTCCAGGCACCCTGGCCGAAGATGGCCAGCACCATCGCCAGGAACAGCGGCCGATACCGGGGGGAGGACAGAGGTGCCAGTGCGGTGATCGAGGTCAACGGGTCACCCCCTCGGTGCTCAGCTCGAGACGCGGCCAGTCGGTCAGGTCTCGGAGCATCTGGCGGTCGTGAGTGGCCACCACCACGGCCGCCCGGGTCTCCCGGATGGCGTCCGTGAGCTCGTCCACCAGCGCGGCGGAGAGGTGGTTGGTCGGCTCGTCGAGCATCAACAGGTCCGGCTGTTCAGCCAGGCACAGCGCCAGGTGGAGCCTTCGCTGCTGCCCCTGAGACATCCGCCCAACGGGCGTGTCCAGGCTCCGCGGTTCTAGCAGGCCCAATGACCCGAGTGACGGCACACCGTTGTTCCTCGCCATCAGACCGTTGCGGTGCAGGTGCGCCTCGAACGCCTGCCGCGCCGTGTGTCGCGGGTTCCATGCGGGCACTTCCTGGGCGAGTAGCGCGATCTTCGCGCCCGTGTGCCGCAGGATGCGACCGGAAGTGGGCTCGAGGATGCCGGCGAGGACCTGGAGCAACGTGGACTTGCCGGCGCCGTTCGGGCCGGTGAGCAGCAGGCGATCCCCGCCGTGGAGCTCGACGGAGGCCGGCCCGTGGAGGCGGCCGGCCAGGCCGACCCCCTCCGCACTGAGCAGTGGCCGGCCTGCCCTGGTCGTCGAGGCCGGCCACGTCAGGGACCGGGGCGGGTCCGGCACGGTGATCTCGTGCGCCGCCAGATCCCGCATCCTGCGGTTGAAGGTTTGGACCACGCCGCCGGCGCGAGTGGCCCGCTGGTGCTTGCCCGTCCCCTTGTCCGGACGCCACCGGTCCTGGAGACGTCCGCGGGCGGCCTCGGCCGCGATGGTGAGGGCGGCGTGTTCGGCCAGCTGCTGCTCATGCTCCTGTTCCCAGGCGGCCCGCTCGGCACGCCGCCCCTTCTCCCAGGCCTCATAGCCTCCGGTGTACTGCCGGGGGCGACCGTCACGAGTGGGATCCAGGTCGAGGAAGACGTCGGCGACGTCCTTCATCAGTGCGCGGTCATGGGTGACCACGGCGAACCCCCCAGCGTGCTCCCTCAGTGCCCGTGTCAGGTACTCCAGGGCCCCGGCGTCGAGATGGTTGGTGGGCTCGTCCAGCAAGAGCAGGTCCACCGCAGAGCCCAGGACGACGGCCAGCCGGACGCGGTACCGCTGTCCGACGGACAGTGCCCGCAGCGGACAAGCCCGATCCGTGCAGGCGGACAGGCCGTGCAACGCGAGGTCGATGCGCCGCTCGGCGTCCCAGGCGTCGAGGGCGGTGGCCGTCTCCAGCGCTCGGGCGTAGGCGTCATCGGCTCCAGGCCTGCCCTCTGCCATGGCGAGGGTGGCCTCCTCGAGGCGGTCCAGGACACGGAGGGACTCGCCGATGGAGTCGTGGACGAGGTCACCGACCGTGCGGTCGTCGTCCACGTCGAGGTCCTGTTCGACGAGGGCGACCGTCCCTGCGCGGGTCACGGTGCCGGAGTCCGGCATCAGGGTGCCGGCGAGCACATGCAGCAGCGTGGTCTTGCCGCGGCCGTTCTCACCGACGACGGCCAACCGGGATCCGGCGGAGACCGTGACGTCCACGTCGTTCAGCACGGTTCGATCGCCCAGGGTGAGGGTGATGCTCTCGGCTCGGATGTGGGCGGCGCTGCCTGCAGGCAGGGCAGGGGTGTTCAGAGGGGTCAGGGTCATCGTGGTCTCTCAGCTCGTCATGGAGCCGGGCAGCATGAGAAAGCCGCCCGGCAGGGTGCCAGGACGGCGAGCGGGTTTCGTCAGGAGTTGTCCGCCGCCGTCAGCGGGCGGAGCGGAGCTTCATCGACGCGATGCCTCTGTACATGGACTCGACGATATCAAACGCGGCAGAGGAGTCCCGGATCGCCACAGACCTGTATGTCGAGCTATCGAGCGTCCCGGGGAGGCAGAGACTGGAAAACTGACGAGCGAGACAGTCATGGTTTGGCCTCTGCGGCCCCGTCAGAGGTCTGCGGCTCGATAGAAGGCCGGGACTGCTGCACGGATAGGTGACAGGGTGGGTCAGGCTGCCTGAGCGGCCGGTGCGGTCATGATGGTCTCGTATTCAACGGGAGTCAATCGGCCCAGGGCTGTCTGCCTGCGCCGGCGGTGGTAGGTCCGCTCAATCCAGGTGACGATCGCGATCCGCAGCTCCTGGCGAGTGGCCCAGGTGCGACGGTCCAGGACGTTCTTCTGCAGCAGCGCGAAGAAGCTCTCCATGGCCGCGTTGTCACCGGCGGCACCGACCTTGCCCATCGAACCGACCATGTCGTGGTGGTGCAGGGCGCGGACGAATTTCCTGGACCGAAATTGCGATCCGCGGTCTGTGTGCAGAATACAGCCGGCCACCTCGGTGCGTCTGGCCACGGCATTGTTTAGCGCATTCACGGCCAGGCGCGACTTCATCCGGTCGCTGATCGAGTAGCCCACGATCCGGTTGGAGTACACGTCCTTGACCGCGCACAGGTAGAGCTTGCCTTGACCGGTGCGGTGTTCGGTGATGTCGGCCAACCAGAGTTCGTTCGGGGCGTCGGCGGTGAAATCGCGTTTCACCAGATCGTCGTGGACCGGTGGGCCCGGCTTCTTGCCGTTCTTGCCGCGCTTCTTGCCGAACGCGCTCCACCAGCCGTTGGCCGAGCACACCCGCCACATCGTCCGGTCACACGCGGCGTGGCCGGCGTCTCGGGCCGCATCGGCCAGGAACCGGTAGCCGAACTCGGGGTCGTCGCGATGGGCGTCGAACAACGCGTTGGCCAGGTACGCCTCGGCCAGTTCGGCGTCGGTGACCGGGGTGGCGAGCCAGCGGTAGTAGGGCTGGCGGGCGAGCTTGAGGACCCGGCACGTCACCGTGACGGGGATCCCGTCGGCGGCCAGCTCACGGACGAGCGGGTATTTCATTTTCCCGGCAGGTGCGCCTGGGACAGATAGGCCGCCGCCCGGCGCAGAACCTCGTTCTCCTGCTCCAGCAGCCGGATGCGCTTCTTGGCCTCCCGGAGCTCGGCGTGCTCGGCGGCGCTCGTTCCGGGTGTGGAGCCCTCTTCCACGTCCGCCCGGCGCATCCAGTTGCGCAGGCAGGACTCGGCAATGCCGAAGTCCGCGGCGATCTGCTTGATGGTCTGGCCAGGTTCACGATCGCGGACGACGCGCACGACGTCGTCGCGGAACTCCTGGGGATAGTGCTTGGGCACGGTGTTCATCCTTCCAGCAACGCCTCACAGCGTCACAGATCAGATGTCACCTATCCGTGCAGCAGTCCCGCCCTCGCAAGCCTCTTGAAGCCTCAGCCTTGCCCATATGCGACCGTTTCACGAAAAGTTCTAGGACTGTCCACGTGCCACCGTCTGCCACGTCCGCCACACCGATTGGTGCTTTTTCTGATGACTTTCACTATCACTCGCGCAATTGAGACCTTGTCAGATCCGAATGTGCAGATCGAACACGCATTGCGGCAATGTCTGGTAGTGGCAAAGCGAATCCAGTCCGACCCTATGGTGGAATGGGTGAAGGGCGAGCTTCAGGGGTACGGGTCACCAGACGTTAAACCTCCGAACTATCGCTCAACTCTCTTCGCTCCATACAGGCTCACATTCCATGGTCCGATGGGCGCCTCGTTGCGTCAGTCACTCAGTCGTTCGGACATCCCAGAGTCATTACGAGTACCCGCAGAAGCAGACTTCCTACGCCAGCCCGTGGCGGAGGTCAGCGCCCTGACCCGAGACCGGGAGAACTCACCGGAGCTTAGCCTTCCTCTCATTTGGGTCGATGAGTTCCGTCGCCTCGGCAATGAAGGCAAAGCGCCCAGAGTTGAGATGATGGAGCTCGCATCGGCCTGCAGAGTCCTGCCCCGGACGCATCTGGAGGGCATCGTCGATCGTGTGCGCACCTCTGCCCTAGAGCTGCTGTTGGAGCTCGAAGCCATTGATCCATCAGTGGGCGATGTCGGCAAGGATGCGGAGGGCACACGGGGAGAAGCACGCAGCGTCTCTCTTCAAATCATCACCCAAAACATCTATGGCGACCGGGCATCGGTGGTCTCACAAGGGCAGGTTGACGGCGCCGCCTCAGTTGCAATTGACGCTCGCGTGACTCCTGGAGATCGTGAGGGACTTTTGGATGCTGCCGCCAAGCTTCTCGAGCCCGATCAGGTTGCAGATCTTCGACAAGCTCTCGATGAGGACGGCAATACGGTCGGTGAGTCCACACGCTCGTTTCTGACAAAATTGCGCGACGGGGCCGCCGAAGCTTCCGGCCAAGCTGCCGTGAGTGGCCTCACTGCACTACTGACCCAGTTCTTGGGCGGCACGTTTCCCTGGTGAGAGGAGCACGGCCCCCACTGATCGCCTACTAGGACACCCTGCCGCCGGACGTGGCAGATGGCGATCCAGTAGCAACTCTTAGACATGCAGAGTGTTCGGAGTGGGCGTGGATGCGCTCGTGCGACCCGCAGGAAGTACCGCGGCTCCAGTCTGGAGGCGCCTTCTACGCACCCAGGCGAATTCGCACGGCCCCGTCCTGGATGCCCTTCTTCACTCATCTCCAGCTCGGCCTACTTTGCAGAGACGAACGTGTGGCGCGTGTTTGTGAACTCTTGGCCGCGCGTCGTGTGAAATCTTCGCTGCATCTCTACAGGAGCCGCCTCTGATCCAGGCCCAGAGGGGGTCTCTGGGGCGTGGATCAGGGGCGGCTCGCTGGCCTGGATCTGGCGGGCCTACCTCGAGGTTCCCGTGGATCTGTGGCCGGGCAGTGGCGGCAGACTCCCCTCCCTCTGGCCCTCGTGCGGCTTGGTTTCCGCCGGGCCCCTGGCTGCCTGCTCCCGGTCTGCTCGCCCGCGCACGGCTGCGCTCTGGCTCCCGTCTACCTTCGGTGCTCCTTGGATGCTCGCCGGTCGCTGGTGCTCGTATGGCACGGCTTCCCGCTGGGGAGCTCGCGTGAAGATGTCGCAGCCGCTGGTCTACGTGTCGTAGGGCCCGGCCGGGGGCGTCTCAGAGGCCGCCGTGCGGGGTCATGTCGATCTGCTCAACAACCCGGTTCTGAGTGGTGTCCACGACGACGGTCATGGGGCGCTCGGTCCGCGGCGCGGTGACCCAGGGGTCCTCGCCGGTGGTCTCGGTGGCCACCATGAGCGCGACGTCGACGCGCTCGCCCTGAACGGTCTGCGCGCGCGACTCGAGCACCTGCACCGACGTGCTGGCCTTGGCCTGTACGAAGCGGTGCTGGGCGTCGGATTCCCAATCCCGATCGACGTCGAGCGTCTTCAGCAGCTCAGGGCTCACCGTGGGCGCCAGCGCCTCCCGCCACTGCTGCCGGCTGGTCTGCCACGTGCGCGCGTTCATGGCCTGCGCAAACCGGCTGGCCACGTCCTCGGCACGCTTGCGGGCGTCGGGGTCCAGACCCTGCACGGCTCGCTCCTGGGCGGCCTTCTCCACCTCCATCTGGGAGCTGCGCGCCGCACTGACCGATGACGGGCTGACCTGGGCGTTTCCAGATTTCGACGGCCCCGTGGAGGGGGTCGTTTCCCGATTCGTTTCCTGACTCGCAGCGCTGGCCGGGACGGTGCTGGCCGACGACTGAGGCCAGGCCCCGGCCGTCGAGCTCGCGGCCGCCGCGGGGGTGGGGGCCGGCGCCTCCGGCGCCTGCTCGCCGGGGGCGCCGGTGAGCAGCCACGCGCCGGCGCCTGCCGCGGCGAGAGCGCCGACCAGGAAGGGCCAGGCCCGCCCCGTGCGGGGCTGGGGCTCCTGGGGGTGGCGGGTGGTGTCCGTGCGGCTCACTTCTTCTCCTGGATCACGTCGAAGTAGACGGTGTCGGTGCCGGTCTGGGTGACCGGGTGCTTGCGGGTGCCGGCGGACTCGTTGATCGCGGAGATCATCATGCCGTCGCCGACGTAGATGCCCACGTGCTCCCACCGCCCGCGGGTGGGGTCCCACTTCTGGGCGACGATGTCGCCGGGCTGCGGGGTCTCGGTGCGCTTGCCCACGGTCCACGGGGCCTGGCGGGGCATGTCGATCCCGTTGTCCTGGTAGACGCGTGAGACCAGCCCGGTGGCATCCCAGGATCGGAAGTCCGCGGCGCCGTAGGTGTAGGTGCCGCCGATGCCGGCTTCGGCGCGGGAGACGATCTTCGAGCGCGAGAAGTCGGCCGGGATTTCCAGGCGCTTGGTGTCCTCGTCCAGGGCGTGGTTGCCCTCGGGGGCGGTGCTGGAGGTGGCGCTGGCTGCGGCCGCAGCCCCGCCGGCGCCCTGGCACATCATGGGGGTGGTGCCGGTGACCTGGCCCAGGATCTGGTTCGCCGCGTTCTCCCACTTGTTGTACTCGTCGGGGTGGCGCGAGTTCTGTACGGCCTGGGCAGCCGACCCGGGGGCCATGCCCTCCCAACCGGGGATGTCCAGCAGGCCCGGGGGCATGCCCTTGTTCGGGCCGGTTGGGCCGCCGAAGAACGCTCGTGCGGCGTACTCGGGGTTCATCAGCTCCGGCACGCTTCCCCAGCCGGCCACGGTGCGCTGCTGGAAGACGTTGACCGAGTCCTTGTTGGTGCCGGTCTTCTGGTGCGGGAAGTTCATGGACTCCGGCAGGGTCGGGTTCGCCATGTTCTGGAGCATGGTCTCCTGGAGCCCGGTCATCAGCGCCACCTGGATCCCCTTGTCCGAGATGTTGAGCTCGCGCGCCACCCCGACGATCAGGGCCGCGTTCTCCACCTGTTCCGGGGAGAGCGTCCACTCGCTGCCCTCGGGCAAGGTGATCCGCACCGGCCCGTTGACCTTGGGGGGCTGCCCGTCCGAGGCGGCGGCGCCCGCGGGCGAGGATCCGCTGGCCAGCGTGGCCGAGGGAGCCGAACTTGAGGAGGCTGCTGCCGAGCTCGAGGACGCCGCCCCCGCGGCATCGCCGCCGGCCGGAGAGGTCAGCCGGGGCATCTGGCCCTTCTCCAGGATCAGGCCGCGCTCGGCCAGCCAGGTCTGCGGGTTGGACCGCTCGCCGTTGACGTAGAGCATCAGGTGCAGGTGCACGCCCGTGGCCACGCCGGTCTCGCCGGCTCCGGCCAGGTGGTCCCCGGCCTTCACCTGCTGGCCGGGCTTGACCACGGTGGTGCCGTTGGCGATGTGGACATAGCGCCACTCGATCCCGTTGCCCGAGTCGATCTTGAGGATGTTGCCGCCCTCTTCACCCTCCATGTTGGTGCCGATGACCGTGCCGCCCATGACGGCGTTGATGGGGGTGCCCTCGGGGATGCCGCCGATGTCCACGCCGCCGTGGAAAAGCAAGGGCGCCTCGCTCGTGTAGCCCGGGGGGATGTACCCGGGCCCGAAGGGGTTCGGACGCGGCCCGTAGTCGGAGGTGACCCGGCCCATCAGCGGGATGGCCAGGGACCCGTCCGCGGCGGTCAGGCCCCCCACGACACAGGAGAGGGAGGACTGCTGCATCTTCAGCTTCTGCTGGGCGCCACCGATCATCAGGATGATCAGCAGGATCAGCACCACCACGAAGGCGACGACGGCCACCACGGCGCCGGCCCCGATGAAGACGGCGCGGCGCTTCATGCGTGCTGCCCCCGCGGGCCCTGGGCGGCCCGGAGGCGCTCGCGCATCCGCTGGGTGGCCTCCGTGCTGTGCGCCCGCGGCCGCCGCGGGGGCTGCTGGGGGCCCTGGCTCGAATCCACGACGGTGCCCTCGACGACCTCGGGCCGGCGAGGGGTCACGGTGGCCTTGCCGTCGCTGCCCACCGTGATCCGGGACTGGCGAGGCACCCGCTGGGGCTTGCCGGGGCCGGTGAGCTCCTTGCGGTTCTGGCGCTCGATGGACCAGGCCGCGCCCTGGGCAACGACGTTGACCGCCCCACCCATCGGACCACCGATGGCGGCCGCCCCGACGCCGACGGCACGCACCAGCGGAGCCGGGGGCAGCTGCCCGCCCGGACGGCGCCGGCGCGCAGGCCCGCTGCCGCCGTCGGCGCGCGCGGCACGGCCGAAGACCTGGGGGCCGCGGGGATCCGGCCGGCGCGGTCCTCCGCTGGGCGTATCGGAGCCGCCCGAGGGGCCGGCGCCGCCGCCGGTCGGCCGAGAGCGCGCAGGCCCGTCCTGGCCGCCGCCCTTGGCCAGACCGAGGCGGCCGAACTTGTAGCCGCCCAGGGCCGTGCCGGCCATGCCCACCAGCGACTTCATCGGCACGCTGGACTTCTTCTCCTGGCCGGCGCCCAAGCGCGAGAGCCAGCGGGCGGTCTGGTCGCCCTTCTTCATGATCCCGTGACGCACGCGCAGCACCAGCCAGATCAGCGCGATCAGCATGAGCACCAGCAACAGCATCTGGAGGGTCACACCGAGGGCTGCGGTGGCCAGCAACATGTTGGCCACCAGGCGCAGGGACACGGCCACGAGCACGATCGCGGCCACGATGACCACGCCGCAGGCGATCACGCCGACGAACGCGCCGAAGAACTCCTTGCGGGAGGTACCCGGCACGATCGAGATCATCACGGCCAGCACCTGGTAGACCCCGTAGAACAGGGCGGTGAGCACGGCCAGGAACAGCACCACCGCCATGGTGGCCACGAGCACGGCGAAGGCTGCCGAGCCCAGGTTGGTCATGAGCATGGGGGCGACCTTGGTGAAGGAGGTCGACTCGGACCAGCTCTTGGCCGACTCGCTGCACCCCTTGACCGGGTCCATCACGGACTTGGACTTCACGTCCATGGGGTCCGCGGCCTTCATCGTCTCGGTGAAGGTGCTGGCGCAGCTGCCCTCGAGCAACTGGCCGAAGGCGACGGCCTGGGAGGGGCCGCGCAGCATCGCGTCCGTCAGGTCGGCCATCACGGACTGGCCCAGGGCCGAGGAGGCGTCCGCGCCGCCGTCCATCGCGCCCTTGCCGCCGGTGGCCTCCACGGCGATCTGCGCCGCGGTCTGCTGGGAGGTCTGGAGGACGCCGTCCGGGCCGGTGATGTAGGCGACCGGGTTCAGCGCGATGTTCGTGGCGACCACGACCATCATCACGGAGACGAACATCTCCCCCCAGGCCGCGCCGCGCTTGCGCATGAAGAACAGCAGGCCGATGGTCGTGCCGGAGATCATTGCCGCCAGCGGGATCCAGTGGATCTGCGCGACCAGCTGCCCGAAGTTCTGGCCGAGGACCTCCATCGGGCCGGAGAACCAGGAGACCCACTGGAAGCTGAGCAGGGTGTGCAGCAGCCACATGCACGTGGTCACGCACATGTAGTGCAGGCCCCAGAAGAGGTCGAGCACGGAGACCAGCGCGTCGCGGGCGGGGTTGATGTCGATGCCTCCGGCGCCGTGGTCCAGGGGCAGTGCCTCGTACTTGGAGATGGGCACACCGGAGGAGTCGGTGATCTGCTGGGACCACTCCTCCAGGCCCATCACCCCCGACTGCGCCGGGGCTGCCGGGGCCGCAGAGGCGGCCGGGGCGGCCCAGAGCATGGTCAGCAACACGGCAGCGCTGACGCCGGCTCGTCGCATCCATCCGCGTGCGCTCATGCGTGCACCAGCTCCTTGGCGGTCTCGGTGGAGGCTCCGCGCTTGGGCGGGGAGCTCATCACGGCCTTGAAGCGGGCCGGCGAGAGCGGAGGAAGCACCTTGATCTTGGCGACGTTTCCGTAGGCGTCACGCATCAGCGCCTCACCGCGGCGCTCGGGGGCCACCTCCTCGTTGTCGTCCAGGGGGGAGAGCCCGGAGGTGACCAGCTCGACCCACTCGTCCTGCCCCATGTCGGCCATCCAGTCGAGGTTGCGCTGGGCCATCTTGGAGTCGCGGGAACGGCAGACGATGCGCACGGGGATCAGCGCCTGGAGCTGCTGGGATCCGAAGTCCGTTGACGCGTCATGCGAGCCCAACGCCACGGCGGCCTTGTGCTTGCGGCCGTAGCGGACCACGTTGGACAGCTCCAGCTCGGTCTCCGGGGAGCCGGTGGCGTGGTGGGCCTCGTCGACGATCATCAGCGACTCGATGGAGTCGTCGGCGTAGAGCACGACGCGGCTGATGGCCACGATCAGGGCATAGAGGGCGCGGCCGATGACCTTCTCCACCGGCAGCTCCGCCTTCAGCGCGGCGGACTCCAGCTCGTGGCGTCGGGGCAGCTCCACGCCGCGGGTGCAGAAGGTGAGGAAGCGCGAGGACAGGTCCAGGGTCGGCAGGGACTCGTCGAAGAGCAGGGGCCCGAACTCGGTGGACTGCACGTTCTGGAGGCCGAACGCGATCGCGCGGGTCTGTTCCGGCTCCTCCCCCGCCAAGCCCTGGCCGGAGAGCAGGTGGGCTACCAGGGACCCCATGGAGGTGATCTGATGCTCCTCCGCGTAGTCGGGGTGCAGCAGCTGGCCGAGCAGCCGGCCCTCGGCGGAGTTCGAGCCGAAGCCCAGCAGCACGGAGACCAGGGAGCGGGTCACGCGCGCGGCGACCTTGCCCGGGAACAGGCGCAGGGGGTCGATCGACCAGCGGGTGTCGCCGAGCTCGACGACGGTGGGCTGGGAGCCTTCGCGCTCGGTGAGCAGTCGACCCAGGGCCGCCCACTCGGTGTTGTCGGAGCGGTCGATGGCCACGATCTGGCCTCCGCGGTCGAAGACGTTGCCGGCCACGATCTTCAGCAGGGTGGACTTGCCGGAGCCGTTCTCGCCGGTGACGGCGAACGAGCCGGACATGTCGGCCTCCATGAGGCCGCCGATGTTCATGAACACCGGGCTGCGGCGCGAGGAGGAGATGTTCGTGCCCAGCCGGAATCCGGTGCGGGTGCCCAGCGCGTCGGTCACCAGGGGCACGCCGAAGGCCAGGTGCCGGCCGGTGACCAGCAGCTCGAGCTTCTTCACCACGGAGGAGGCCGGCGTGCCTGGCAGGCACGCCCACCAAAGCGACTCCTGGTAGCCCAGGGGCGTGATCACCTTGAAGTCGCGGGCCGAGTAGGCCGCCTGGATCATCTGGGCCTGGTCCTGGGCCTGTTCGGGGGTCTCGGCGCCGACGATGAACATCACCGCGACGTCGACGGAGACCTCGGCCTCCGAGGAGTTCAGTGCGGCGTGGTAGGCCTTGAGGTCCTCGGCGATCGCGTCCAGGCGGGTTGATCCGCCGGTGATCGCGTGGGAGTCGCCCTCCTGCTGGTTGTACTCCTCGTTGAGCTTCTCCTCGGCACGCTTGTTCCGTGCGGCGGCGCGCTTGGCCGGCAGCACGTTCATGCGCATGATCCAGTCCGCGTTGACGCTGAGGGAGTCGATGTAGGAGACGTACTCGTCGTCGGGGAAGGTGAAGCCCTCGCGGGGGCCGGCGGTCAGGGCCATCACCACCTGGTACGAGGCCTGGCCTGCCGTGGTCTCGGAGGCGATCTTCACGTACCGGCGGCCGAAGGGGTTCAGCCGTTCCTTGGCGCTGACGTCGGACTGGCCGCCCTCGTCCACGAGCGGCTCGGGAAGGCTCGCCCCGGAGGTGAAAGCCTGCACGTCCTCCCCGCCGGCGGGCGCAGTGGGATCCGATCCCAGGCCCCGGCTCTGGGAGTGGGCGTAGATCCAGGCGACCTCGGCCGGAGAGGAGGGGACGGCCTTGAAGGCGGCGGGGATGGCCCGGCCGATGTGCTCGGCCGTGCGCCCCAGAGCCTGGATCTCCGCCTCCGTGGGTCGCCAGGTGGGCAGGGCCAGCTGCTCGCGCAGCTTGCCGTCGACGGAGCGGATCAGGGTCTGGAGGCGGTCGGTGATCGACTTGGACGGCAGCGGCACGGCCAGCCAGTAGGCTCGCTCGCCCACGGGGATCGTCTCGAGCTCGTCCAAAGAGAGCTCGACCTCCTCGAGGTAGTTGGGGCACTGCTCCAGGTCGACACCGTCGAGCATGCGCTCGACGACGGCGGCGGGGTCGAGCTCGGCGCACAGGCCCATGAGCATGGCCTCCCCGCGCAGGCCCTGGAAGAGGGCCTGGTGGGCGAGCATGGCCCGCTCCTTGTGCTCGCCCTTGCCGAAGCCGTAGGGCAGCCCGTGCACGCGCCACATCGCCCACACCGTGCCCGTGGAGGTCCACATGAGGTTCTCGCGCAGGTACAGGAGGGAGTTCTTCATCGCTGGGTGTCCTTGTTCTCGGTCGTGCTCTGCTGGAGGAGGCGTGCCACGGAGGAGGTGCCCATCGGCCGGTACGTCGGCGCGGGCTCGCCCTGCGGTTCGTCGGTGGCCGGCGCGCGGGTGGGAGCGGTGGGACTGGAGGGCTTCTCGGGCATCCCTGCGGGAGCCTTCTTGGGGGCGAACGTCTCGCCGCGGTAATGCCCGTGCGGGGGCTTGGACCAGGCCAGGAAGGCTCCGGTGATGACCAGGCCCAGCTCGTGGAGGTTGTCCGGGGCGAAGCGCAGCAGCCAGGTGACCGCCAAGCCAGCGGCCAGGGCGCCGGCGAAATCGAACAGGTCGAAGCCGGTGGACCAGGACCCCCGGACGGCCCACAGCAGCGCCACCGTGATCGCCCCGCCCACGCCCTGCACGAGCGTGTAGGGGCCCCCGGGCACGCGGGTGCCGTCGGGCAGCCGGTAGAGCGTGGTGGGGATGCGGCGGATGCTGCTGTAGAACCGTCCGGTCTCGGTCATGGCTTACTCCTGGCCGATCACTTGATGGTCGTGCCGGCGGAGTCCGCGGCCCACTGGACGCCGGCCACGCCGCCCCAGATGAACAGGCCGCCGGCCAGAGCGGAGAGCAGGATCGCCGGCAGGGTCCACTTGCCGCGGGCCGAGCCGATCAGGAAGATCACCACGCCCAGGAAGATGATCAGCGTGTTGAGCACGGTCTGGGCCTGGGAGATCAGGTTGTTGATCGAGGTGAAGAAGTTGGCGCCGAGCGTGAGGGAAGAGTGGAGGTACGGGGTGAAGACGTTCACGAGGTCTCCCTTTCAGAGATGAGGGGTCAGTGGGTCGGTGTGGACTGAGGGGCTGAGGTGTCGATCAGGGGGGCCGGGTCGAGGGAGGTCACCTCCCATCGGCCGTCGCGGAAGGTCACGGTGACCGGCACCGTCACGCCCATACGCGAGTTGCGCTCATCGGGCAGCTCTGCCTCCGCCTGGATCAGGGCGCGCACCGGGGTGCCAGGCTGGACGGAGTCCAGGGCCTGGTCGGTGCGGATCTCCTGGATGAACAGGCGGGTGTAGGGGGCGGGGTCGATGGCGGCGAGCTTGTAGCCGGGGGCCAGGAAGCGGGAGACATCCGAGCGGCCGGCGCCGTAGGCCTGGAGGAAGCCGTCGAGCATCTTTCCCAGGTCGGTGTCCGGGCCGACCCGCTGGGAGTAGTTCAGGGTGACGGGGTCTCCATGAGCCGGCCCCGGCACCGGGGTGGGGTAGCCGATGACCTGCAACTGGCCGGGGGCCTGCTCGTGGACGGCCACCTGGTAGTACCGCAGCGTGTAGGGGACCGGCTTGGTGGTGGCCCCAGCCGCCGGAGACGGACTGGCCGAAGACGGCGAGGGAGACGGCGAGGCGGAGGACGTCGACGAGGCGGTTGCCTGCTCCACCAGGGACAGGCTCTCCGTCGCATCCGCCGCCTGCGGAGCGCCCGGGGTGCTCGGCGCCCCGGAGCGCTGCTCCACGTGGGCGGCGACGGTCACGGAGGTGATGCTCGGGTCCTGGCCGCGCTGGACGCCGGCCACGGCGACGTCGCGCACGCCCAGTGGCTCCACGGGCAGCTGGGGGATCTTCGTGCCACCGATGTAGGGCTCCAGCAGGCTCTGGTCATCGCGGGTGGCACGCAGCCACGCCGAAACGTAGGAGGTCGCCACGCCCTCGGCTGTGGACGTGTCGGGCACCTCCACCGTCGGCGCCGGCTGGGATGCCGTCGAGGCGGCCAGGACGACGGCCAGGCCGGACAGGCCCAGGCACAGCACCATCGCCCCGTAGAACCCGTAGAGCAGGACCCGGGAGGCCAGGCTGTTCACCTTGGACTTGGCCGGCGTCGGGCTGTTCTGCTCCGGCGCCTCTGCGGCGGGCTCGGTCTTCTTCTTGCGAGAGAGCAGTTTCACCGATCCTGCCCTCCCATCCGCCGGGCGATGAGGGTGGCCTCGCGCAGCTGGTCGGAGTCCAGGAGGCGACGCATCTCCTCCTGGCTGGCCTGGTCGAACGGCCGCGCACACAGGTCCGCCAGACCCGCCTCCAGGACGGCCTCGGCCTCCCGCATGGTCTGGCCCTCACGCACGAAGCTGGCCAGCTGCTCATCGGTCACGATCTCGGGGGTCTGCTCGGACATCACGGGGGCTCCTTGGACGGGCGATCTCTCACCGGACTAAAGGCCGCCCGCGGGAACCGATGTCCCTCCCGTGCGGGAACTTTTTCTCCGCCCCTCCCCCACATCCGCATGATTACGCCGATCTCCTGCGGTCCAGGTTCTGGAAATCCAGACGATCGGCAGATCCAGATCCAGATCCAGATTCGTTTCCCGACCTGCTCGTTTGGCTGGTCAGTGACCCGTCCGGGACGCCCGGACACCACTGATGGAGGGACCGAGTCCGATGAGCACCACCACCTACGCCCCGACCGTGATCGACCGCCTGAACGCCGAGTGGGCCGTGCGCTACGCCGAGACCTCCCACCCCTGGCCTCACGGCGCTCAGACCGGCATCGAGCTCGTCCAGACGGTGGCCCGCAGCACCGTGGAGGTCCGCGAGCAGATCATGCGCGGCCTGCTCGAGCAGGCCGCGGTCGGCGACGAGGACTGCGCCCGCGCCGTCCTCCAGCTGATGCTGCCTCGCTTCACCCTGATCGCCGGCCGTCACACCCGCATGCGCATGGCCACCATGCACGGAGACCACTCCGCCCGCGAGGAGGTCTCCGCCGCCGTCATCGCCGCAGCGTGGAAGTGGATCCGCCGGCCCTCCCTGCACCGGGCTGGCTCGTGCATCGGCAACCTCGCCATGGACGTGCTCAAGGACTCCCTGCTCGAGCGCAAGCTCTACGACGGCCAGTCCGACGTCGAGGCCCTGCCCTCCTGGCTGCCGCAGCTGGCCGAGGAGCCGGCCGACGATGAGGCCGCCGACAACGGCCGTGCCACCCGGGACCTGTGCGCCCTGATCGCCTGGGCTCGAGACAACGCCGTCTTCTCCAGCCGCGATGCCGCGGTCTTCCTGCGCTACCAGCTGGCCGACGAGGCCGAGCGCGCAGCCCTGAGCGACGAGTACGGCTACAGCGGCCGCGGCCTGTGCAAGCGCATCAACGTCCTGCGCACTCGCCTGACCCAGGCCGTGAAGGACTACGCCCTGGAGCGCAGCGGGCTGGCTCCCGACTACGCGGCCCTCATGGAGCAGGCCCCGGCCGCCTGAACCCCAGACCGCGACCACCTCACCGAACGGCTATCCACGGATGCACAGCGAAACCGCCCCCCACTACAGGAGGAATACATGTGGTTTTACTACATGGGGACCTTCCAAAATCGTTGCAATCATGCCGATTCTGACGGGGTGGCTGTCACAAGATGCACACACTGGCCGTCACAAGATGCACGTGGATAACCTCCGGCCCGACCGGCACACCGTCACAAGATGCACACACGCGATCGGCTTGATCCCGCCGATTTCGCCCCCAATCTGCGTCCACTCCGCCGACTATGAGCCCCCGTCACAAGATGCACGTGGATAACTCCCCGGCGACCGCAGTTCTCCACACCCGCTCCGTCCCCTCCACGCCCACCCGTCATCGGGTCCGAAAGGTCACCTCAGCCATGAACCACACGCCGGACATCACCTCCATCGACGCGGCCACGCGCCCGGCCCTCTCGCCCAGGCGCCTGCGGCTGCTCGAGCTCAGCGAGGAGATCGAGCAGAACCCCGGCGAGGTCGCCTTCTCCACCCGCATCTGGGCCCAGCTGAGCCTGCCCTACCGCGACCCCGGAGCCACGGTCCCCCACTGGAGCCGACGCAACGGAGACACCACCCTGACGCTCTCCCCCGGCCCGGCTGGCTTCCCCTTCGGCGTCCTGGCCCGCTCCCTGCTCACCTGGATGTCCACCGAGGCCGTGCGCACCCGCTCCCGCCACCTGGACCCCGGCCCCTCCCTGCGCGCGTTCCTCTCCAGCGTCGGCACCTACCCCTCCGGGGCGAATCAGCGCCGTGTGATGGACCAGCTCCACCGGCTCAGCACGACCTCGATCATCATCGAGACCAGCAGCGAGACGCCCGGCCGGCGCACCCTCAGCGGCCAGAACATGCACGTGGCCCACCGCTACGAGCTCACGTACCAGCGTGGGGCCGACCACGCGCGCATCGAGCTCAGCGAGCCCTACTTCGAGGAGGTCATGCGCTCCCCCGTCCCGGTCCTCTCCTCCGCCCTGGCAGCCCTGGGCGGCTCCCCCATGCGCATGGACCTCTACGTCTGGCTCTCCTACAGGATGTCCACGCTCCAGCGCACCACCACCGTCTCCTGGCGCCAGCTGGAGACCCAGTTCGGCGCCCAGTACGCTCAGCCGCGCCAGTTCAAGGCCGCCTTCTTGAAGAACCTCGAGCCCGTGAAGCTGATCTACCCCCAGGCGAAGGTGGCCGTGGTGGACTCCGGCCTGCGCCTGCACCCCTCCGCCACCCACGTCCCGCAGGCAGCCCACCAGCGCCCCCGGCACCTGCGCGTGGGCTGATACACCACGCAGGGGGGCTCAGCTCTTCGGCAGCCAGGCGTCGTACACCGAGGCGACCATGGCGCTCCGGGAGGGGGCGCCTAGACGGGCCACCTGCTCATCCAGCCAACCCCGCTGCTCCTGATCCAGGCGCAGCTGCACCTGCACGCCCCCCTGGCCGCGCGCGGCACCTCGGCGCCCACGCGGCATCCCCCCGTCCGCACGCGGCTTGTGCCCGCAGGCCGCCAAGAGCTGATCGTCGCTGAGCTCGTCGAACGCGTCGATCAGCAGGTCCGTGTAGGTCCGATGCCGCTTGGCGGCCGCGGTCCGCAACCGATCCAGGACCGGGACGGGGAGGTAGACGGCCGTGTTGCGCACGACCAGCTCTTCCTCTTCGGGGACGTCCACACGGTCCAGCTCGACCACCTGCGCGCCTTCCTGCGGGACCGAGCGCCTCACGTCTGGCATCAGTTCCGGTGCGGTCTCCCGCGTGGCGACAGGCACCGTTTCCGGTGTGGTGTCCTGCGTGGATTCCGGTGTGACATCTGGTGTGGTTTCTGGCATGGCGTATGGCACAGAGTCGACCTTCTCCGTCGGCTTCTTCTTGCCCCGGCCACGCGCGTTGAACACAGCGCCGAGTCCGTCTGCTCGATTGGGGGTCTCCATCTCAGGCATCCTCCTCCTCGTCCTGGCCCAGGGCGCTCAGGCGTCCCAGAATCTCCTGGGCCAGTGCGGCGTAGTCCCCTGCCAGGCCATCCATGGTCGACGCATGGAAGGTCGAGGCTTCACCGGCCTTGATGCGCGCGAAGCGCTCTCGGTGAGCGCGGGCCACATCGCTCTCGAGCTCGTGCACCAGACGTCCGCTCTTGCGCAGGTCCTGGGCGGCGCCGGCGGCGTGCCGAATACGGGCGGTGAAGACGGCCTCGTCGAAGGCCAGCCCCTGGAGCATCTGCTCGAGCGCCTGGCGGGCCTCTCGCTCGATCTTCACGGCGCGCGCCTCCACGTCGAACAGCGCCAGGCCCAACAGCTGCACGTCGGGGTTCGTGGTCTCGTGAACGGCCTGGAAGCGCTCGGCCGTCACAGCGACGCCGTCGAGGGAGCGCAGATCCGTCTTGGAGACGATGACCACGCCCTCGGCGACACTGAAGGCGGCCTCGACCAGGGCGCGGTCTCCCGGGGGCGTGTCGATGACGACCAGGTCCCACTCCTCCATGACCTGGCTCAGGCTCCGGTGCAGAAGAGCCCCGAGGGGCGGGGCGTCGTAGCCGCGTGCCACCAGCAGGCTGATGATGTCGGCCAAACGAGGGCCGCCGCGAACGACGCCCAGGCCTGGGCGCATGGGATCCGTGGAGATCGGCAGCGGCGCCCCATCTTCGAGGGCTCGACGCAGCTCGATTCCGTCCGACTTCTCTAGACCGAGGTCGGGGGAGAGGTTGCCCTGGGGATCCAGGTCGATGGTGAGGGTGCGGATGCCGGCGGCCGCGGCCAGACCGGAGAGGTTGGCGACCAGCGACGTCTTGCCGGTACCGCCCTTGCCGTTGGCGACCGCCAGGACGCCTGGGATGGCGTATGAGCGCGCAGGGGTGGACATGAGGACCTCCTAGGTTCCCTGTGATCTGACTCCTTCAGCCTACTGCATCTCTCGGGAAATACCGAGAGATTTCCCGAAGTGTTATGGCATGCAACTGGTGTAGCGGACGGTTGGGGACTGGCCCGCATACGGCGGTGTTATGGCATGAACGGCACTCCTAATGTGGTGCCGGTATGGCATGAGGTCACCGCTCGACGATCGCGCCCAGGGCCTCGATCATCGCGCTGTAGGCCTCCCGGTTGAGGCGGTAGGTCAGGCGTCGGCCCCGGCGCGCTTCGGAGGTGTCGCTGGAGGTCAGCAGGCCGGCCTCCTCGAGGGTGCGCAGGTTCAGGGAGAGGGTTGCGCGGGGGATGTCCAGGGACGTGGCGAGGTCGTGGGCGCCGAGGCCGGGGGAGCGGGCGATCAACACGAGGATGCGCATGCGCAGCGTGGAGTTGAACGCGACGACGGCCGTGTCGAGGGGGGATGCGGGGGCGCTCATGCAGAAATGTCTACCGTACAGAGGGACATGAGGGGGCGGTCCGGGCTTTATGTCTGGTGAAGGACCAAGCAACCTGCCATTACGGCTGGCAGGTTTGATACGCTCCCCGTGCAGTCCCCTCAGTAGCGAGAAAGGCAGGCCAAGGTGGCTCTGAGAAAGCGGTCGCCCAAGGTGACCCCCACCGAGAACCCGCGCGTCAGCGAGGCCGGCTCCAGCGCGGCGGCTCCCGTGGGCCGTCCTGCGCCGACGCCGGTGGCCAAGCGCCGCGTGGGCGGTGTGGCTGTCGCCGTCGCCCTGGCTGCCCTGGGCGGCCTCGGCGCGTTCGTGGGGACCCAGGCCAACGAGGCCAAGCCCTACCTGGTGGTGAACGCTCCCGTGGAGCGAGGGCAGAAGATCGAGTCCTCCATGCTCTCGTCCGTGCGCGTGGCTGGCGACCCCAGCGTGCTGGTCCCCGCGACCGAGGCCCAGCAGATCCAGGGGCAGGTGGCCACGACCGACCTCCAGCCGGGCAGCACCATCACGCGCACGTCCACGGCAACGTCCTTGGGTGTGGAGGACGGCGAATCGCTGGTGGGCCTGGCTCTGGAGGTCGGGCGCCTGCCTGCCCGGGAAATGGCCGCAGGAGATCACGTCCAGGTCCTCTTCACCCCGGGCAACCAGAACACCAAGGCCGGTGACGAGAACCAGAATCACGACCCCGTCGCGGCCGTGATCGAGGCCAGCCACCATGACCAGAACAGCGGGAAGACCACCGTGGATCTGCGCGTGAAGCAGGCCGACGCCCAGAAGGTCGCCACCTGGGGTGCCGCCGGCACCGCCAGCGTGATCATGCAGGGAGCGCAGAAGTGAGCATCCTGACCCTTGCGGCCTTCGGCGTCAGCCCGGGGGTGAGCACCACGGCCGTGGCCATGACGTTGCAGTGGCCGCGCCCTGTGCTGCTCGTGGAGGCCGACGTCAGCAAGCCCTCATCCGTGCTCGCCGGGTGGTTGCAGGGCAGCATGCCGGCCGACAGCGGCCTGATGGGCATCGCCCACAACTCCATGCGACAGGCCCTGACGGAGCAGGACATCTGGGACTACGCCGTCGACCTGGGAACGGGCCAGGACGCTGGCCAGCCTTCCCGCTGGCTCCTGCCCGCCATGTCCGAGCCGCTGGCCGCGCGATCCATGCGGGGCCTCTGGCCGGAGTTGATGATGGCTCTGCGCGCCGTCTCCGGCCAGGACATCGACGTGATCGTCGACGCTGGCCGCTCCGAGAACGCCCACGGCCGGGAGGCGCTCTGGCGCGACAGCGACCACCTGAGCGTCGTGGTGCGCAGCGACCTGGTCTCCGTGGCCGCGGCGCGTGCCTATCTGCCGGCCGTGCTGGAGGCCCGCGCCACCGCGGGGGCAGTGGACACGTCCTCCCTGCTCGTGGTCGAAGATCGAGCCCAGGAGTTCCCCTCCAAGGACATCTCCAAGGTGCTGGGCCTGCCGGTGCGTGGACGCCTTCCCCAGAGCCCGGAAGCCGGCGCTCACTTCGGCGGGGGCGCCCAGGCGACGTCCTGGAGGCTGCGTTCCTACACGCGGGCCATCGGTGCCGCCAACGCCTCCCTCGCGGACGCGCTGATGGCCCGCCGCCAGCTCATCGAGGCGGACATGCCCACCGAGACCGGAGGAGAGCAGCGATGAAGGATCAGACCCCCGACATGTCCCTGGACCTGCTCAACCTCCCGTTCCTGACCGAGAGCACCCCGGCCAAGCCGGCCCGGCCGTCCCTGATCCCCGCCTCCGCCGGCGCTCACCTGGCTCGCCCGCTGGGCACTACCCCGTCTCCCACCGATTCCGCTGAGCTGCCCGGTCTGTCCCGGCCGCTGACTGCTGTGCCCGAGCCGGCACCGCAGGCCGAGCAGAGCGCCCCGACCCGGCCGAGCAACACCACGGAGCTGACGGGCTTCTGGTCGATCGTCGACGTGCTGCGCGCCAAGGCCGTGGACTGGCACGCCGAGGAGACCGCCGACCGCATCGACCTGCCCGAGAGCGAGCTGCACGCCATGGGCTGGCGGCACATCGACCGCGCGATCATCGAGCAGATGCGTGAGAACGTGCAGACCGGCGGCCGCGACGCCGCATGGACTGCCGAAGAGCAGGCGGCACTGCGCCAGGCCACCTTCGATGCGATGTTCCGTCTGGGCCGATTCCAGGCACTCGTGGACGAGCCCGGGGTGGAGAACATCCACATGATCGGTTCCGACCACGTCTGGGTGGAGAAGACCGGCGGCAGCATGGAGCGCCGCCCGCCCGTCTTCGAGACCGATGAGCAGATGATGGCCGAGCTCCAGTTCCTCGCCGCGAACGCGGGGGAGGAGTCCCGCCCCTTCTCTGCGGCCCACCCCGACCTGGACATGGACCTGATGGGCTCGGTCCGTCTGGCCGCCACCGCCCGCCCGGTCTCCACGCGGCCCACCGCCGTATTCCGCATCCATCGGCTGGTGAACATCACCCTGGAGCAGCTGGTCGACAACGGCACCCTGAGCCCCCTGGCCGCCGAGTTCCTCACGGCGCTCGTGCAGGCCGGCAAGACGATCGTCATCAGCGGCTTCGGCGGCGACGGCAAGACGACCCTGATGCGCGCCCTGGCGGAGAAGATCGGCCCGCTGGAGCAGATCGTGACCATCGAGAAGGAGCGCGAGCTGCACCTGGACCGGCTCGACTCTCGCCTGGTCCCGCCGATCGAGCTTCAGGCTCGCCCCGGATCGGGCGAGCGCGCCGCCGACGGCAGCACCATCGGCGAGTACACGTTGACCATGGCCATGGAGAAGGCCCTGCGTCTGAACTCCGCACGCATCCTGGTCGGCGAGGTCCGCGGTTCGGAGATCGGCGCGATGATCTCCGCGATGCAGACCGGCGCGGGAACTTACTGCACCGTCCACGCCTACTCCGGCGAGGAGGCCGTGCGCCGTCTGGTCGGCCTGGGCATGAACGAGTTCTCCGAGACCTACATGGCTCGCCAGCTGGGCTACCACATCGACGTCGTCGTGCAGATGCGCAAGGTGCCTCAGCCCGATGGTTCGGTGAAGCGCAAGATCATCTCGATCTCCGAGGTGCTGCCCGGCGACACCGACAAGGGCATTTCGGTGGCCGACCTGTTCCGCATGGGTCCCGGCGACGAGAACGCCGTGCCCGTGGCCCCTCCCGTGGACAACCGCCTGCGCAACGATCTCGAGCGCACCGGCTTCGACCTGCTGCGCCTGGCCGGAGGTGCCCGATGAGCTCGCTCCTGCTCCCTCTGAGCTTTGCCCTGGGCATCCTCGGCCTGGGCATGGCTGCCGTGAACTGGCTCTGGCCCGCCCCTCCCAAGGCCCCTGCACCCGATCCGCGCTGGCTCACCGCCCTCAAGGAACTCGGCCGCCGCATGGACCGCAACACGTGGATCATGGTGGGCATCGCCGCCGCCGCGGGCTTCTTCATTGCGCTGTTCACCGGCCTGCTCGTCTACCTCGTCGCCCTGCCCGGCGCCGTCATCCTCCTGCGCTTGGCCTTCGGCTCCGGCGGGGGATCGGCCCAGATCGAGAAGCTGGCGCAGATGGAGATGTGGACGCGCTCGCTCTCCGGCCTGATCGTCGCAGGAACCTCCCTGGAGACCGCACTGGCCGCTTCCATGCCCAACGCCGGCGACCTGATCCGGGACGAGATCGCCACGATGAATGCCCGCATCAAGGCCGGCTGGCCTACCGCAGACGCCCTCAAGCGCCTGGGCCTGGAATGGGGAGACCAGACCGGCGACCTGGTCGTCATGCAGCTGATCCTGGCCGCCAATCAGCGCGGCCAGGGCCTGGCGAACTCCCTGGACGACCTCTCCACCTCCGTGGAGGAAGAGGTCTCCAAGCGCCGGGCCATCTACGCCGACCGCGCCGGCGCCCGCCGTGAGGCCCGCATCGTGATCACCATCGTGGTGATTTCCCTGTGCCTGGTCCCCGGAATGGGCGGGCCCATGGCCGCCTACCAGACCCCGCTGGGCCAGGCGCTCTACCTCGTCTTGGCTCTGGTCACCGCAGGGCTCATCATCTGGATGACCCGCGTGGTAGCCCCGCCGCCGCAGGTCCGCCTGCTGACCGCTAGGAGCTCGTCATGATGATGATCATCATCGCCGGCATGCTGTTCGGCCTGGCCGCGACCGCGCTGATCTGGCCCCTGCTGCCCCAGCGTCCGCGCCTGCGCGCGGCGGCCTTCGACGGCACCGTGACCAGCACCTCCGGAGGCGGCGCGCTCTCTTGGCAGGAGCGGGCCTCGCAGTGGACGATGCGCACGCTGCCGCCGGCCCTGGTCAACGGCCTCACCGACGCCGACCTGGACATCCTGGGCACCACCCGCAGCCGCCACACCTGGGCCAAGATCTACGGCGCCACACTCGTGTTCGTGGTCTGCCTCGCCCTGAGCGTGGCCGCACAGGTGCTCTACTCCCTGCCGCTGTGGCTGTCCCTGCTGATCAGCCTGCTCGTCGCCGCCGTCGCCTGGCTGGCACCTGACTCGGCCGCCCGCAAGCGAGCGACCAAGGCACGCACTGACTTCGCACGCGCGGTCGCGGTATTCGTCGAGCTGCTGGCCTCTGAGCGCGGCCGCAACGCCCAGCCCACGGTGGCTCTGGAAAACGCAGCCGCCATCGGCGACACCTGGGCTTTCCAGCGGATCCGTCAGGAACTGGTCCGGGCTCGCTTCACCAAGGTCCAGCCCTGGACCGCCCTGGAGACCCTGGCCACGCAGCTCCACGTCCCCGAGCTCACCGATGCCGCCCGCATCATGCGCCTGAGCGGAGACAATGGGGCCAGCGTCTACGAGCCTTTGCGCGCGCTGGGTCGCAACATGCGCGTGCGGATGCTCAACGCCGAGGCAGCCCGTGAGAATGAGGCTTCCGGCCGCATGAAGAACATCATCATGTTCATCGCGTTGATGTTCACGCTAATCGTCCTCACCCCTCTGATGCTGACGCTGATGAGCGCGTGAGACGCGCGAGCTCCTCCCAGAGATCGTGATCTCCCATCCACCCACCCACCCGCATCGGGACCGTCCCGAGGCCATCTCCACCACACGAGGGGACTCACCATGAACAAGCTGATGCAGCAGTACCTGATCCTCCGCGCCTGGATCCAGGACAAGCACAAGGACGAGACCGGCGCCGAGACCATCGAGATCATCCTCGGCGTGCTCGCCGCCGTCGTGCTGGCCGCCCTGGTCTGGGCCGGCATCAACACCTTCGCCACCAACAAGGTCGGCGAGCTGGGCTGACTAGACCAGCCAGGGACGGAACACCACGAGCAGGGGGGGTCACCATGAACATCACGGCACCGCTTCGAGCGCACCTCGAGGCCCATGCACGCAACGAGACGGGTTCCTCGAACATCGCCTCGCTGCTGATCGTGCCGGTGGCCCTCCTGCTCGTGTTCCTCGTCCCCCAGGCCGGCGCCTACTACCAGGCCTCGACCGTGGCCCAGTCCGCGGCCAACGCGGCCTACGCAACTTCCCGAGTCATGGGCGGCTCGAGCGCCGAGGGCCAGGCGGCCGCCCAGCAGGTCATCTCCCAGCACTCCGGCACCCTCCAGGGCGCCTCCGTGAACATCAGCACCACCGGGGAGCGGATGACCGTCACCGTCACCGGCACCGCGCCGGCCTACACCGGGCAGTGGATCAGCCCGTCCGTCTCCCGGTCCGTGACCGGGCCCGTCGAGAGGGTGGTCAAGTGAACCTCCGCGACATGTCCCTGGCCTGGCTGCGTGATGAGCGCGGCGAGTCCGGCGTCGGGCTGCTCATCGTGGCTCCGGCCATCGGACTGCTCATCGCCCTCGCCGTCATGGGCGGCCGCATCGGAGCAGCACAGACCTCCATCGAGTCGGCGGCCGGCGTCGCCGCCCGCGAGGCCACCCTGGCCCGCAACCCCGGCCAGGCCGAGTCCAATGCGCGCCAGTCCGCCCGCATGACCCTGGACCAGACCGACTTCACGTGCGGCTCCCAGAACATCACGTTGGACACCTCCGCCCTGCGCAACGCCCCCGGCATCCCCGGGTCCGTCTCCGCCACCATCACCTGCACGGTGCCGCTCTCCGACCTGGCCATCCCCGGCACTCCCGGGTCCTGGACCATCACCGCCGACGCCACGTCCCCCGTGGACACCTATCGAGAGAGGGGCTGAGCATGATCGCCCGCCTCCGCGCCTGGCTCGGCCGCGAGCACGGAGAGTCCTCCCTGCTGGTCCTGATGCTCGTCCCCATCATCGTGCTCGTCGGCTTCGGCATCGGCATCGACTGGAACGGCAAGGTGCGTGCCTCCGAGGAGGCCGTCACCATCGCCCACCAGGCCGCCCGCGCCGGCGCCAACGCTGGCACCACGGCCGGAGCCGCCCGCGGCGAGGACATCACCCTGGACAGAGCGGCCGCCGCGCGCGCCGCCCAGGGGATGATCGCCGAAGCCGGAGCCACCGGCACCGTCAACGTCACCCCCACCAAGGTCACTGTGGACGTCGACGTCCCCTACACCCCACGCTTCATCCCCACCGGCGTCCTGACCGGCCACGGCCAGGGCACCGCCCAGATCCACTCGAACACCCGCTGACCGCAAGGAGACACCATGAGCCGCGTCACCAAGACCACCGCATACACCGGAGCCGTCCTGGCTCTGGCGCTCACGCTCACCGGCTGCAACGGCGGCGGCCAGCCGAGCGGCGATTCCACGTCTGCGAGCGCCTCGCAGTCTTCGCTTGCGCCGATCGAGGACGTGTCGTCGTCCGCGAACGTGTCCTCGTCCTCCGCTTCCTCGAGCTCGACGAGCGCGTCCTCGTCGTCCGCGAGCGCGTCGTCGTCTGCGCTGCCGGAGTACAAGCCGGTCACCTCGAAGAAGCCGGGGGGCCAGGAGGAGGCGAAGGCGAGCGCGTTCAAGGCGGTTGAGCTGCTCTACACGGTCTCGTCGGACGTGCTGAACAGCGGTGACGCGAAGAACGCGGATCGCCTGTCCGTGGCGGCACAGCAGGGCGAGCTGACTCAGCAGAAGGCCAACGTGGAGAAGACGCTCGCCACGGGGGCCACCTACCGGGGCGCCTCGAAGGTGGAGCTGATCGACGGCCTGGCGGGCCCGTCCGTCCATGCTGATGGCACCTTGGTCGAGAACGCCTCGGTGAACCTGCGCGTGTGCGAGGACAACTCGGGTGTGAAGATCACCGGCAAGGATGGCAAGCCTGTGGACACCGGCGCCACGCAGCGGTTCATCGTGAAGTACGCGGTGCTCTGGAACGAGGACGACGGCGTCTGGAGCGTCGTCTCCAGCGAGCTGCCTCCGCTGAACGGACCGGAGGAGACCTCGTGCTGACCCGTAACAGGTGGGCCGCCATGGCGGCCGCGGGGGTTCTGACCGCGAGCGCTCTCGTCGGCGCGACGGGGGCAGCGGCCCAGGCCGCGGGGACGACCGCTGATGGGCGATGCCGTGCAGGCAGCACGGGTTCTAGCTGCCTGGTGGAGGCCACGGTGCCGGGTAAGGGACAGAACGCGCAGCCCGTGCTGGGCCGGGACGGGAAGGCCCCGAAGCGGGCGAACTTCTGCGAGATCAACGAGCCTCTGCCTGGCGACAGCGTCCCGTACCGCTGTGACGTGAACTACGACCCGGTCAATGACTGCGTGTGGGTGAACATGTCGCCGCAGCCGACTCCGCCGGCGGGCAAGGATCCGGAACGGGGCGCGTGGGAGCAGTGCAACCCGAGCGATGGGCTGACGCTCGGTCAGCCAGTGAAGACGCGCTGGATGGATTCCACGCAGGCCGGGCCGGGGGAGATCCGCCAGGCCGCCCAGACAGTCGTGAAGGAGATGCAGCTCAAGGGCATCGAGATCGGCATGGTGCCGTACCCGGTGGCGGAAAACGGCACGGGTGCTGTGGGTCTGCCGGCGTGGATGTGGGTCGGGAACCCTGACGATCCGCAGGCGTGGGGGCCGTACACGGTCTCCAAGGACGTGAACGGGATCGCCGTGCAGGCCACGGCGCGGCCGGTGCACGTCACCTGGGACATGGGCGATGGGACGCAGGTGGTCTGCGACGGTCCCGGCACCGTCTACGAGGACCGCTTCGGCAAGCAGGAGTCCCCGGACTGCGGGCACACGTACATGAAGATGTCCAACCCCACCTACAAGGTCACGGCGATCACGACGTGGTCTGTGGAGTGGACGGCCCAGGGCCAGTCCGGGGTGATCGAGACCCTCACGCGCTCATCGCAGGACGTGCGGATCGGCGAGTTCCAGGCGTTGAACGTCCGCCCGTGACGCGTGCGCCGGAGCAGGTCGCAGATCTGCTCCGGCGTGTCCCGCTAGGACCGCTCCGTTTGTGGAAGCTGAAACAAGTATGGTGATCGCATGAGCCCCACCACAGCCACGCCCCGCCGGCATCGTGGCGGCCGCCCGTCTCGCGGCGACCGCTTCAATGTGACCGCGCGCATCCCCCGTAGCTATGAGGCCAAGTTGCACGCCTGGGTGGAGTACACCGGCGAGAGCATCAACGACTACGTGACCGCCTTGGTTACGGAGCATCTGGACGCCCACGAGATTCCCGAAGAGCACGGCCAGGAGGCGTTTGACCTGAAATCCGCATAAAAAGCAAGAAGCGGACCCGTTGGCGCGGATCCGCTTCTTGGAGTCAAGACCTGCTGACGACAGGTAGTGACTGACGTTTGAAGTTGTTCCGAATGCCCTAGTGCTTACCCGGCATGGCATTCGGTTCTGGATTCGAGTTCCGGCTCCGTGTTTGGCGACACGGGCTGGATCTCAAGGTGTACCTGAAGGAGGTACGTCTCTCTTGTCGTGCCCGAGTCTACCCAAAATCCCTCTCCGCGACACGTCCCCCCTCCCGTCGGCCGTGTCCTCGGCGCCGTGCCTGGGGGAGTCCACCCTCGCCCGACTGCTGCGCCATCGCCAGAAACCAGCCCGGCCCGTGCGGGGTCGGATCACGAATCCGTGCCGTCAGAACTGGCGCCGGCCCTCGCGTGCCCGGGAGGGCGACATCGACGTGATCTTGGCCGCGGTGCCCGCCGGCTCCCGGCGTCTGGAGCACCTGGGCGACGCCGTTCCCGCCCTGCGGGCACTGCCTGCCTGGCAGGACCTCTCCCGGACCCGTCGGCGGCTGATGGAATCTCTGGTGGGTGCGCTGGCGGCCTGCGCGGACTGGTCGAAGATGATCTCCCGTCCCGGGCACAAGCGCCTGGCGAAGATGATCGGCCGGAGCGCCTCGACGGTGACCGCGGCCATCGCCTGGCTGATGCGACACGGGGTGATCGGACGCGTCGCCGCCGGACGCTCTGCCGCCTACGCGACCCCGGACGAGCGTGGCAAGCGGATCAACGAGGCGGCGGTCTACGTGCTGTGCTGCACCGCCCACCTGGACGTGGAGAAGATCCTCGCCAGGCACCGTGCCGACGCCGCGGCCGAAGCACGGGAGCGTGCAGGTCAGCGTCGGATCCGTGGGGCTGTGGAGAAAAACTGGCACCCTTCCTCGCTAGAGGATTCACTTACTAGAACTTGTAGAGGAACCACGCACGCGCGCGACCGCGGACTCGTCGAGCTCTGGCCCTGCAACCGCGCAGTGGCCACCCGTCGTCAGCAGCTGGCCGCCGCCCGCACCGTCCAGGATCGCGCTCTGGGTCTGCGCGTGCTCTCGGCCCGGGACGTCCGCTCGCTGATCCGTCCCTTCCTCGAGGCCGGCTGGACCCCGGCCGACCTTCTCCACGCCCTGGACCACACCCCCCAGGGCGCGCACCGGCTCCACAGCCTGGACGCCGGCCAGGACACCGCTCGAGCTCGCGGCTACCTGCGGTGGCGCCTGGAGCACTGGAAGGACGCCGGCGGGCTCGTGCTCGCCTCAGCCTCTGCCCGGGCTCGTGAGCGGGCGGAGGCGGCGCGCGAGGCGATGCACCGGGATCGCCAGGCGGATGCGCGAGCGCGCGCGGCGGCCGCGGGAGTGGAGTCTCCGGCTCGAACCGCGGCCCTGGCGGCCATGCGGATGCTGTTCCGGCAAGGTGGCGCGGAGCGTGACAGCCTTGAGGCGGCCCACCTCACCGCCTAAACTGACCTCAGATCAACTTAGAAGGGACATCGGGGGACCGCCCCAGCCTTCTACCCCGTGAAGACCTCTACCCACGCGAGCGGAGACACGCCCCATGCGCACCCTCAAAGGCCTTGCGGCCCTGCTGGCCCTGACCGCCCTGGTGGTCGGCATCCCCGCCGCCCTGATCCTGCTGGCCGGCAACCCCATCCCCAGCACCGCCGAGCTCCAGCAGGCCCTGACCGGCATCGACTTCGGCGGCACGTTCCTGATGGGCACCGTGCTGCCCCTGATCGCGTGGGGCTTCTGGGCCTCCTTCGTCTACTCGCTCGTGGTCGAGGTGATCAGCCTCATCCGCCGCGTCGAGACCCCCAACCTGGGCGGAGCGCTGCGCCCGCAGCAGGCCCTGGCCGGCGCGCTGATCGCCGCCGTGCTCGCCCTCGGCGGTGGCAGCCCCGCCTTCGCCCTGACCCCGCAGGACACCGCCTCCGCTCCCGCCGCCGTCGCCATGGCCCAGGAGGGCCAGACCACCCAGGACACCCCGGCCGCCGCGGGGGAGCGGACCTACACCGTGCAGGAGGGAGACACGCTCTGGGGCATCGCCCGGGACGAGCTGGGCCAGGGCAGCCGGTGGGGCGAGCTCGCCGAGCAGATGCGCTCCACGCCCCAGGCCGACGGCCAGACCCTCACCGATCCCGACCTCATCATGACCGGCTGGACCGTGGAGCTGCCCGACGGACCCACCGGCGCCGGCTCCACTTCCGCGACACCGGCCCCCTCCCAGCAGGCCCCCGCCCCGGCGCAGACCGACACGGACGCCCAGCCGGCCCCCGCCCCGGCGGCGCCCTCCGCATCGGCGTCGGCCGAACCCTCCGCCCCTGCCGACGACTCGGCCACGGCGGCCCCCGAGGCGGCCGCCGCCCCGAGCGCCGCCTCGGACTCCACACCGGCCCAGGACGCCCAGCACCCGCTGCCCGGCGAGGCCGTGTCTGCGGCACCCTCCACGGCCCCCGCCGAGCAGGAGGGCCCCTCCGCCGTCCCCGGCGGCGCGTTCACGCAGACCGCGCCGGCCCCCGCCGATCTGTCCTCCCACCAGGAGCAGGCTGCCCCGGAGGAGGTCCCCGCATGGGCCACCATCGGCGGCATCGGCGCCTTCGCCGCGGCCGGACTGCTGGGCATCGTCGGCCTGCGCCGCCAGCTCCAGCGCCGCCGCCGCCAGCCCGGCCAGTCCGTCCCCATGCCCGAGGAGCAGACCGCGCAGCTGGAGACCCAGCTGCGCGTGGTCGCCGAGCCCGAGCAGGCCGAGGAGCTCGACGTCGTCCAGCGCTGGCTGGCCCGCTGGGCCCACGAGAACGGCCAGGACCTGCCCGAGCTGTTCCTCGTGCGCGTCTCGCCCGAGCAGATCGCCCTCTACCTCATGGCCCCCGCGCAGCTGCCCGAGCCCTTCGTGGCCGAGACCGACGACGGCGTCGTCTGGACGCTGGCCTCCGGCTCCATCGACATCGACCCCGACCTGCCCGCCGCCCCCTACCCCTCGCTGGTCACCGTCGGCCAGGACGACACTCGCTCCCAGGTCCTGCTCGACCTCGAGCGCCTGGGCACCCTCGGCATCGACGGCGACCCCCAGCTGACCACCCAGGTCCTCGACGCCATGGCCGTGGAGCTGGCCACCTCCAGCTGGTCCGAGAACGTCACCATCACGCTCGTCGGAGTCGCCGACGGCCTGGCCAAGGTCGTCAGCGACGGCCGCGTCCGCCAGATCGACGACCTGGACCAGCTGATCGGCCAGCTCGACGGCAAGGCCAAGGACATCCGCCGCGCCCTCGACGAGCAGGACGCCGCCACCCTCGACCAGGCCCGCGCCGCCAACCAGGAAGAGGCCTTCGGCCCCGAGATCGTCCTGCTGGGCCTGGAGCCCACCCCCGCCCAGGCACGTCGCCTCACCGACCTGGCCGGCGCCATCCCGCGGCTGGGCATCGCTGCGGTCACCACCGCCAACCCCCTGGCCTCCGACTGGATCCTGAACCTCGAGGACGAGGACCACGCCGACCTGCTCCCGGTCAATCAGCACCTGCGCCCGCAGAAGATCACCCCCGAGGAGGGCGAGCGGATCAAGGAGCTGCTGGCCACCGCCCTGGAGAACCCCCGCTCCACCGGCCGTGGGACGACCACCACGATCGACATCAACACCGTCCTGGACGAGCGCCCCCACCTCAGCGCGGTGGCCGATCTCGAGGAGATGCTCCACGAGGAGGAGAACACCCAGGACCTGCCCCTGACCCCCGAGCCCGCGGTCCCCGCCGCTGAGACCGCCGAGGACGAGACCGATCCGGCCGAGGAGAACGAGGAGGACGTGCTCGCCGCCCAGGCCGCCCGCCACACCCCGACCCCTGCGCCCGCCCCGCACGACACCATGGACGAGGACGAGGACGAGGACGAGGACGAGGACGAGGACGAGGACGAGGAGAGCCAGGACCAGGCCGCGGCGGCCGCCGTGCCGACCGAGCCCGAGGACATCACCCCCGAGCCCCAGGACCAGACCCCGGCCGTCGTCGCAGTCACCGAGACCGCGGGACCCGCCGAGACTGCCCCCGAGCCCGAGCCCGAGCCCGAGCCCGAGCCCGAGTCCGAGCCCGAGCCCGAGCCCGAGTCCGAGCCCGAGCCCGAGCCGGCCGCGACCGCCGAGCCGGCGCGGCAGGAGGCGGCCACCGATCTCCACGACACGTCCCCCGCGGAGGACGAGGACGAGAAGGACGCCGCCCCCGAGCAGCTGGCCTCGACCGACCCGCAGAAGCAGATCGACCTGGACGCCGCACACCTGCTGGAGCAGGCCACCACCCAGGCCCCGATGATCCTGATGCTCGGCGAGCTCAAGCTCGTCGGCGCCCAGGGCCAGGCCCCCGTCACCGCAGCCACCGGCGAGGTCTCGGCGACCCAGACCGCCCGCTGCGTCGCCCTGGCCGCCTACCTGGCCCTGCACCCCGGCGCGAGCGCCGAGGCCGTCCACGCCGCGTTCTGGCCCACCCAGCGCTCCGACGGCAAGTCCGCCTCCAGCAACCGCAACAAGCTCACCGGCCAGACCCGCCGCCTGCTCGGCCAGGCCGCGGACGGCACCCCCTACCTGCCCGCCGTGGGCAGCGAGGGCTACCGCGTCCACGAGGACGTGCTCACCGACTGGCAGGTCGTGCAGTCCCTGATCGGCGATGACCCCGTGAAGGCCTCCACCCCCGCCCTGGTCGCCGCCATGCGTCTGGTGAGGGGAGTGCCCTTCGAGCACGCCAAGGCCTCCAACGTCGCCTGGACCGAGACCCTGGTCCAGGAGATGGTCCAGACCATTTGCGACGCCGCCCACGAGCTCGTGGCCCGCTCCCTGGCCGCCGGCCACCGCGAGCACGCCCAGCTGGCCGCCCGCGTCGGCCGCGCGATCGACCCCGCCAACGAGGCCGCCTGGCGCGACGCTCTGGTCACCGAGGCCGCCGCCGGCAACCACACCGAGGTCACCCGCCTGATCGAGAAGCTCTACTCCTACCTGGAGTCCTTCGAGGAGGACCTCGAGCCCGAGGTGGAGACCACCGCCCTGATCGAGGAGCTGCGGGCCCATGGCTACCGTGTCGCCTGATCTCCACGACACGTCCCCCGCGGCCACCGACCCCGCGCCGGCGCCCTACACGGTGCCGCCGCGGACGGTGCGCACCCTGATCGGCCCCGGCGCGGCCCTGGCTGCCCTGCTGGGCATCACCGGCGCCGCGGTCGCCGGGCTGCCCGTGCTCATGGTCCACGCCGCGCTCGCCCTGATCGCCCTGGCCTGCCTGGGCACCTACATGGCGCGCGTGGACCGGGCCCACCGGCTCATCCCGAACTGGGCCGTGGCCGCCCTGGGCACCATCAACCTCGGCGCCGCGGTGGGCCTGCTGGTCACCGGCTACGGCGCCTGGGCCCTCCAGGGGCTGGTGGTCACCGTGATCGCCGCCGTCGTGCTGATGGTGATGCACCTGATCGGCGGCACCGGCATGGGCGACGTCAAGCTCGTCACCGTGGCCGCCCTGGCCATCGGCGCCCACGGCCCCGGTGCCTGGGTGCTGGCCATCCTGGCCAGCTACGTGCTCGCCGCCCTGTTCGGCGCGGTCCCGGCCCTGCTGCGCGGCCAGCGCAAGACCCGCGTGCCCATGGCCCCGTACCTCGTCGCCGGGCACGTGCTCGCCTTGCTCGCCGTCCTGGGCTACCTGGCATCCTGACCAGGTGCCCCGCACCTTCTCCGCCCGCGACCGCCGTGCACTGACCGGCCTGCTCACCGCCGGGCTCAAGCACGCCCAGCTCGACGACCTCACCGCGGCCCACCCCGTTCCCGGCGACCCCGGCCACGACTCCGGCAAGGCCGGCCGCGTGGGCCTGATCGTGGCCACCTGGCTCGCCAGCGGCGACCACACCGGACTCACCAGCGCCCTCGAGCTGCTCGAGACCGCCAAGCTGCCCCCGGACCGCCACGCCGACCTCGCCCGCCTGCAACGGAAGGCCGGCCTGAACTCCACACCACAACCCACGCCAGAAGCCGAGCCAGAAGGCACCCTCACTGCGGATGGTGCGACGGAGCCGCCGCTGCCGGCCGCGCCGGCCGAGGAAGCGGCGCCGCCCGCATCTCCGCGACACGTCCCCCTGGTCCTCCTCCAGGACCTGGCCGAGGACCATCCCGCGGTCCAGGCCCTGCTGGCCGCCGGCCTCAAGGTTGGGCACCTCGAGCACACCTCGACGATCCCCGCCGACGCGTTGCTGCTGCACCCGGCGCATGAAATCTGACCCCGGAACGGGGAGGGACATCAGCGCCGGATGCCGGCCTTATGGGAAGTGAGGGCCGGCCATGGCCCCGACCATCTCCCTGACCGAGGAGCACCCATGTACACGATCTACACCAGCCCCGGCTGTGGCCCCTGCATGACCGTGAAGGCCCACCTGCGCGCCCACAAGATCCCGCACACCCTCGTCGACGTCTCCCAGGACCCCGCGGCCGTCGAGAAGCTGCGCAAGATGGGCTACTCCAGCGCGCCGGTCACCGTGGACGAGGCCACCGGGGAGCACTGGTACGGCTACCTCCCCGACCGCTACGCCTCCCCGGCCCCGGAGGCCGCGCCGGCCGCCGACGTGCAGGCCACGATCGACGTGGGCCCCGCCGAGGCCGGAGAGCACGTGCTCTGGGACCCCCGCCAGGGTCACCTGCTGATCATCGGCGACCGCGACAGCGGCAAGAGCGTGATCCAGCGCGGGATCATGGAGACCGCGGTCTCCGTGGGCTGGCAGGCCTGGGGCCTGGGCCTGCCCGGGGAGCTGGACAAGGTCGAGGACCATCGGTATGCGCAGGTGGTCACCGCCGACGTCAGCGACCAGCTCGAGCGCATCCGTGCCGCCAGCGAGCTGATGCGCGAGCGCTACCACCTGGTGGAGGTCGCCTCCCTCGCCAAGGAGCGCCCCGAGCCCTTCCAGCCCATCGTTCTCGTCCTGGACGGCTACGCCCATCTGCGCCAGCGCTGGGCCGACCTCGCCCCGGCCGGGGAGCACGAGGCCGACGACGCCGAGAACCTCCTGCTGGGCATCCACCGCCTGGGCCGCTCCGTCGGCATCCACCTGTCCGTCTCCTGCCGCGGCATCGCCCACCACCTGGGCCAGACCATGGCCGCCGGCTCCACCGTGGTGCACACCTCGCTCTGGCGCAGCTCCCTGGAGACGGAGATGGCCCATGCCAGGTGACCGTCGCCGCCTGGCCCGCCACCGCAGCCGCCACGGCGGTGCCCACACCCTGGCCGCCGAGCTCGCCCTGCTGGCCCGCGCCGGCCAGCCGACCCCGGAGGCCGGCACCGACGATCTCCACGACACGTCCCCGCCCGCGGTGCTGCCCGGCCAGCTCGACGCGCTGGACCTGCTCCCTACCGAGGAGGTTTAGCGCAATGTAGGGTTGTCCTAACTGTCAGATCGACCGGAGGTCCCCATGGCCTACTCCAACCGCGAGCGTCCCGGAGGGCGCGCTGGCCTGCGCGACAACACCCCCACCACGTTCCGCCCTGTGGCCTACCGCAACCTCGCCGCCCGCAAGAACCTGTGGGCGGACTACACCACGGGCCGGGGCGTGTTGGACAACGGGCAGGCGGTGCCGCCGAAGATCGGCCCGCGTCGGAAGAACCCGAACCTCACCGACATGCTCGACACTGCGGCCGCCGTCGGTGTGGACCGGATCTTCTTCACGGGCAAGACCCCGGTGGCCGCGCCGGGCAAGCGCCACTGGCTGCTGGTGCAGACTCCCGGCTGGATCGACGGAGGACACAACCTCGGCTCCCCGGCCACCGGCCGTTTCGAGCACCGCCAGACCGGCAAGCGCATGCTGGTGCAGTTCGTCTCCGGGTGGTTCGGCGACGCCCCGCTGAGCCCGGAGCAGGCCCGCCTGGCCTGGCAGGCCACCGAAGGCATCATCGGTGCGCACTTCCGCGGAGCCAAGCTCATGGACAGCCCCACCGCCACCGGCGCCAACCTCTGGGCCCTGACCCTGCCGAAGAACCTCGAGCCGTACCCGCTGACCGAGGACATCGCCGAGGAGCTGCACCGCACCTCCGGCCAGCACCACGTCGAGCACCTTGTGGCCGGATCCTCCTCGGACACTCACCCGGACTGCATCCCCCTGCACGACCCGGTGAAGACCCCCAAAATCGACGGCTTCGCCTACGTCGACGGCCGCTTCATGTACGGAGCCATGTGCAGTGAGCTGGGCATCGGCCCCGGGTACCGGCTGCGCCGCGACGACACCGCGGACATGCTCCGGGAGAACCCCTACGCCCGCGCTCGCGTGCACGTGCAGTTCAAGGTCCCCGACACCTGGGACCACATCGGCCTGATCGGCGTCCAGCACGAGAAGGCCTCCGAGGGCTGGTACTGGCCCAACCGCCCCGGCGCCACCGGGAGCGCCTGGATCGACGCCGCCGAGTTCTTCGTCGCCGCCCGCCACGGCTGGCAGCTGGACCCCATCGAGTCCGTCGCGTTCACCACCGATGTCCCCGGCGCCCGCGACCGCGACCGGCGCGTGCGCGCACGCCCGCTGGACACCTGGAAGGACAACCTGGTCAAGGCTCGCGCCGCCGTCGCCGGCGACCCGCTGATGGACGAGGTCATCAAGACCGCCGTCTCCGCGGCACTGCGCTCGATCCTGATCAACACGATCGGCAACTTCGCGGCCCGCGGGCGCGTGCAGACCCACATCACCTTCGACCCCAAGGAGGTCCCGGCCAACGCCCCCGACGTCAAGCAGCACGGCAAGGCCTTCATCTGGACCACCAAGCCGCGCTTCGACGGCCAGGCTCAGCGCTACTACCACCCCGAGTTCGCCGTGCAGGTCTGGGGCCGGGCCCGGGCGCGCATGCTCTCCGGACCCATGGCCGATGGCTTCCAGGGCGGGGCCCTGCACGTGCCGGCCCACACCCTGCTGGGCGTGCGCGGCGACGCGATCTACACCACCGAGGTCCCCTCCTGGTCCCTGACCGAGGAGCGTGGCGGCGGTGATGACGGCCGGGTGGGACGCATGCGCCTCCAGGGCTACGTCCCCGGACCGCTGAAGATTCCCGCCGACGAGACCGCCCGCAACAGGCTGCGCGCCAAGGCCGCGCGCCTGGGCGTGGACGCCGCCTACTCCGAATACGAGATGCAGGCCGCCCCCGTCGACGGGACGGACTACCTGCCCGGCGACGACGAGCAGGAGGCCGACGGTGAGTGACCCGGCACAGCTGAGCCCCGCCGAGCTCGTCACCCGGGTGCGCTCGGCCTACGGACTCACCTGGGCCGAACTCGGCGCGGCCATGAACCGCTCCCCGCGCATGATGCAGAAGATCGCCCGCGGGGAGACCTCGGGCGAGTCCTACCGGGACGCGCTGACCGAGCTGCACGAGACCGGCGCCGTCTCTAAGGCGCCCCGGCGCCGGCGCAACGCGGCCGGCAAGATCGTGCCCGTGCGCGCCAAGCGCGGAGCCAAGAAGCCCACCGTGGTCCCCAGGGACACCCGGCGCGGGCCCTCCCTGACCCGCCACTCCACCACGACCACCCACCTGCCCGACGGCAACCGGATCGTGCGGATCCAGCTGCCCAAGACCGTCGGATCGCCCGAGCGCGGGGCCGGCCTGCACGCGGCCCGCATGTCGATCGTCAACGTCGCCCGCGGCGCCCGTCACCAGGACAAGCGCGTGCACATCCGCGCCACCGTGGACATCGGCGGCGGCCGCACCCGCACCTTCGACGTCGGCTCCAAGGGCGGCTACCTGGCCGCCGACGTCGTCTCCGACGTGCGCGACCGCAACGGCGGGGACATGGGCGGCTGGATCGCCTCCCAGATGGGCGACCGCTACGCCCGCGACGCCGTCACGCAGGGCCAGCTGGTGGGACTGTCCGTGACCAGCTTCAACGCCGTGCGCTCCAAGGAGGAACGCGTGGCCCAGGATGAGGCCGGCGCCCGCCGGTGGGGACGACGAGGAGGACGCACCCGATGGGGATGAATCAGCACGAGAAGCCGGCCCCGCCGGCACGCCGGTGGGACGAGGCCCTGGACCCCCACGCCCACCAGGGCCCCTACCGGCCCCCCGCGGCACTGCTGGACATCCTCGCCCGCGCGGCCGGGGCCAACTCCTACGAGGCGGCCACCACCGCCGTGCGCCACCGCGCGGCCAGTGCGGCCACCGAGCTGCACGAGGCGGGCCTGGACCCGCGGGTGATCGGCCTGATCGCCGAGCCGCGGGTCAACGAGCTGCTGGGCGTGGCCGAGCGCTCGGCCCGCTCCCTGCGCCAGCGCGACCGCCAGTTCCCCGAGCCGGTCACCCGCGGACGGCTCTGGTGCGAGCCTGACGTCGTCGACTACCTGGCCTTCAAGCACGAGACCTCCCCCCGCCCCGGAGCGCTGCACAGCGCGCGTGTGGCCCAGCGTGAGCAGGCCCAGCCGCGCGGAGCCCGCCCCTAGACTGACCGGCATGAGCGAGGACTTCACCGACGGCACCGGCCTCTGCCCCCACTGCGGACACCACGTGGCAGCCCACCTCGTCGGCCAGGCGCAGGTGAGCCCGACCTGGGATCCGTACTACGCGCGCCAGCCCGTGCCAGACCCGGCTCAGGGGGGTGCGACCGGGTACCTCGAGAGGATGCGCCAGGCCAGGGACTTGGTCCTTGTCTACAGCTGCCAGTTCTGCGATCGCACCATCGTCCTCCTCGAGCACTCGAGGGAGCGTGAGGCCGACGACCGGACGATGACCGCTGAGGAACGGACGTCCCGGACGATGATCGTGCCGGCCAAGCCCCCGCGGCAGCTTCCCGAGGCCGCCCCAGCGGGCGTCGCCTCGATCTACGAGGAGGCCAGCATCTGCGAGGACGCCGGGGCACTGCGCGCCGCCGGCGTCCTCTACCGCGCGGCCACCGAGGAGATGGTCAAGGACCAGGGCGGCACCGGCCGGGACCTCAAGGCCAAGATCAACAGCCTGACCCCGCGGCTGGACGCCGAGGTGCTGGAGGACCTGCATGAGTCCCGCGTCGTGGGCAACGACAGCATCCATGCCGGCGTGCAGTACGCCCCCGAGGAGATCGCCGACGTCGCCGAGCTGCTCTGGGAGGCCGCCTTCGTCCTCTACGAGCAGCCGGCCCAGAAGGCCAGCATGCGCGCGGCCCGCAAGGCTCGCCACGACGCCGCCCGCGGACCGCGCGCGGCGTCGTGATCCCGGTCTACGAGCCGCCGGCCTTCCGCAGCCCCGAGGAGGTCCACTCCGCGCTCTACCAGGACGCCCCCTACGTGCGGGTCATGCTCCCCGACCGGGGACGGGTCGATGCGATGGCTGCCCGCTGGTCGAGCACCCATGTGCTGATCGCCTGGGAGGAGGCGCCCAGCACCGAACGGTTGCAGGCATGGGTGCCCGCTGGGTGGGTCACCCGCATTCAGGCAGAAGAATCGGCCTGGCGCGCCCCCTACGGGCGCACGCACGGCTAGGGTGTGTCTGAGAAACCGTCCAGTCGGGTATACCCCTTTACACACCCTGCCCGCCCACGAGACCATCACGTCAGAGACGGTCCCAAAACGGGCCGTTAGACAGAAGTGTCGGAGGGTCTAAGACGTGGTTGGACAGACTGTAGCCTATGTGCGGGTCAGCTCGGCCGAGCAGAACCTGGATCGTCAGCTCGAGGCGGTGGGGGAGTGCGACCGCGTCTTCCAGGACAAGATCTCCGGCAGTTCCCGAGCCAAGCGCACCGGATTGGCCGAGCTGATGAAGTACGTCCGCGAGGGGGACCTGGTGAAGGTCGCCTCCATGGACCGGCTCGGCCGGGACACCCGGGACCTCTACGCAATCGTGGACGAGCTCACCGGCAAGGGGTGCGCGGTGCAGTTCGTGTCAGAGCGAATCACCGTGGACAAGTCCGGCAACTCCCCAGTCGATGGGCTCATGCTGGGCATCCTGGCGGCATTCGCTGAGTTCGAGCGCCGCCGGATCAAGGAGCGTCAGGCCGAGGGCATCGCCCTAGCCAAGGCCCGCGGCAAGTACGTCCAGACCCCGAAGCTCTCGGACACCGACGTGGAGCAGGCGCGCGTGATGATCGAGATGGGGATCCCGAAGGCCGAAGTGGCGCGCGCGTTCGGGGTGAGCCGGCAGACCCTATACACCTCTTTGAGACGTTCCGGATCGCAGACGCAGGCCGCAGGGGCCATCAATTAGATCTATTTGTCGGACGCCCCTGTATGCGAGTAATTCAAGTCTTTGTAATAAATCGGAGAATGGGAGAAAATTGATGAGCCAACTATCCCCGTCAAATTCAGGGATTATAATGCCTGGAAAAAAGTTTCCAGGCGGACGAAGCGTGCCAGTTTTTCTTCGGGAAGCGGGATCGACCGAAGTCAAAAAGATCTTCACAATATCCATTCTAAAAAAGGATGGAGGGATCATGATCTTCCCCGTCATGGACACCTGGGCAGATGTTACATACTCTCGTCTCGTGGTTCCGGAAGGTGGCGGTCTTTATTCTGACCCCTCATCGGAAATCGTCCGGAGCTCAGATGACCGGCCTAAACTCCATTACCACCGTTCCGGTATGACCTCGGTGCAACCCTCGAAGAAAACCGGCGGGCAGGATCGTAAAGTCGCCCGTCTGCCATCGATTGACATGGTGGACCGGGTACAAATTTTCTCGGCAATGATGAAGCTTCCCGTGCGTCTCCCCGCAGCATCGGACGCAGGCATTGGGATATACGTCATGGGAGACCTTATGATCGCTCAAAGCTTGGGCGTCTCCGGTGTGCTTTATCGAAGGGACAGTCTCAATGAGGTGCAGTTGCGCCAGTTGACCCTAGGGGAGCCAATTATTCAGTCTCCCAGTTGTGACTCCACGTTCATAATTGACTTGTCGGGCTATGGGTCCAACACTTTGCTCTGCATCAGCATGATTTTTTCCCCGACCCCGTTACCAGATACGGCTTCAGATTTTACCTTGACTTCATTTTTCCCCGCGATTATTCATGAGGCGGGTGCAGTCTGCATTCATGCGGGGGATGGTTCCCCGGTGCCAGGCCTCACTCATTCACCGCCGGAGCTCAAGGACATACTGCCGACAGAGTCAGGGGCCTATAAGGAGTCCCCACTGGAACGGGTAGCAAGGATTGCAGCTGGCGCAGATCGTTTGAACCGACAATCCAAAGCCGACCCGGCTGCACTTCCAGATCCCATCGATGGCATTTTGAGGCCTGTCCCGAGGGGGGTTTACAAGGGCGGCGCTTAGTCGGATCCTTAGGGCGCCCTCCTCACTTTCGTAGCGCAAGGAGGGTGCCCCGGCCGGGTCTCAGTCTGTCTGCTGTGAGGTGGCCTCTGCCTGGTCCCCAGAGGGGTGCCGGCGGTGAGACGGGTGGATGCTGGCCTGGGCGATCTGAGTGAGCTCTTCGGCCGAGAGCTTGAGCCGGCCGCGGTAGTCACCCGGGCGGCGGGTGGCCATGATCGTGCTGTACTCGTTCAGCATGCGGCGGTAGGCGCCGAGCATGGGCACGTGTGAGTTTCCCCGGTCGCTTGCATTGAACTGCTCCTGCAGGTCTGTCCACCGGCCATCGTTCATGAGGAACTCGGTGTACTCCGCCATCTGTGCTTCCAGTGGCTCGTGGAAGTCGAAGCCGCGGAAGACGAGGTTGTACTCGATCTTGGGATCGAGGCTGACCTCTTCCTTATCCAGCCGGGCTCGGCTGGCGGTGATGACGCGGAACATGTCGAGGATGTCCATCAACAGGGTCGAGTCGGGTTTGGAGAGCTCGTGGCTGAAGCCGGCCACCTCCGTGTGGTACTCGCCCGTGTAGCCCTTCTCGAGCACTTCTGCCCGCCGCAGCTGGTACTCGCGGTCACCGTCGGGGCCGTTGGCGTCCTTGGGCAGGACGTTGGCCAGGATGCGATGAAGCAGGGCGAGCTGCTGGCGCTCGTGCAGAGGGATGGAGTCAGGGGGCGGAACTTCTCCCCCCAGCGTGTCACTGGGCCGCTGCGCTGAGGGCAGGGCCGTGTGCAGGGCGGCCCGGACGAACTCGCTCAGGGTCACCCCTTCGTCTTCGGCCGCTTGCTTCACTGTGACGTGCTCCTGGTCGGTCAGTCGGATGGTGATTGTGGGCATGATGCCTCCCTTGTTCATGTATGACGGTATTGTCGTACTGAAATACAGTATATCATAGGCGCTGAATCGGCGGGTGGGGTGGTGGGGCCACGACTGCAGCCGCCCGCCACTGCCTCCACTGCCCGAAGGGGCGGGGCATGATGGATCGATCACCGTCGAAAGGCCGGCCCTCATGCAGACCAAACCCCTGTCCTGGGACCAGATCCGGGCGAACGCTGCCGCGTTCGTGCACGAGTGGGCGGGGGAGTCCTACGAGCGGGGTGAGTCCCAGTCGTTCTGGACGGAGCTGTTCGCGGTCTACGGAATCCGTCGCCGCAAGGTGGCCCAGTACGAGAGCCGGGCGAAGAAGGCCGACGGCGGAGCCGGGTTCATCGACGTGTTTTGGCCCGGCATGCTCATCGCGGAGCAGAAGTCCCTGGGCAAGGACTTGGCGGCCGCCGAGGATCAGGCGCTGACGTACCTGGCGAACGTGCCCGACGCGGAGCAGCCGCGGTACGTGATCACCTGCGACTTCGAGACGTTCCGCCTGCGCGACCTGGACGCCCCGGCCGGGGAGGAGGCTGTGGTCGAGTTCCCGCTGGAGCAGCTGCCAGTGGAGGCCGAGCGGTTCGGGTTCATCGCCGGTTACCAGAAGCGCGAGTTCGGTTCGGCCGAGCAGGCCGCGGCGTCCGTGAAGGCCGCGCAGTTGATGGCTGACCTCTACGTGGAGCTCGAGGGCTCCGGGTACGACGAGCACGAGGCGTCGGTGTTTCTCGTGCGGACGTTGTTCGCGCTGTTCGCGGACGATTCGGGTCTGTGGGAGCGGGATCTGTTCTTGGAGTTCATTCAGACCCGCACCGCGGAGGACGGTTCGGACCTGGGCGCGCAGTTGACCGCGCTGTTCCAGGTGCTGAACCGTCCGGTGAACAAGCGCATGGCCGGCACGGACGAGCTGATGCTGCGCTTCCCGTACGTGAACGGGTCCGTGTTCGGGGAGTCCATCTCGATTCCATACTTCAACGCCTCCATGCGACAGAAGCTGATCGAGGCGTGCCTGTTCAACTGGGGGTCGATTTCGCCGGCGATCTTCGGGTCGCTGTTCCAGGCGGTGAAGTCGAAGGAGGCGCGCCGGGAGCTGGGGGAGCACTACACGACCGAAGAGAACATCCTGAAGCTGATCGGCCCGTTGTTCCTGGATGAGCTGCGCGCGGAGTTCGTGAGGAGCATCCACGACCGCGCCGCCCTGGGCCGGCTGCACGAGCGACTTGGGCAGCTGCGGTTCTTGGACCCGGCCTTTATACGCAAGTCGAACGTCTCACGAGACAGTCCCGCCTGGGCCACGGCCCAAGTGCTCGATGACACCAAATCTGACTGAATCGTCGTGGCCAGCCCACCTGCAAGGAGACGGGTTAAAATCTGCAAAGGAAACTTAATCGGCCGGTCACGGCACATGACCTACCAATGATAACCAGGACAAAGCCGAGCTACGGTGGCTAATAGACCGGCGCAGGAGGACGAGCTCAGGTCGGAAGTCGACGCGCAACAAGAGGAGCGGAAGAACAATGATCGACAAGGTAAGGATTCAAGGATACAGAGTATTCCGTGATTTCGACATGGCACCCTCCCCGGGAATTAATCTCATTGTCGGCGATAACGGATCGGGAAAGTCCACGCTCTTGGAAGCCATGACGATGGCCCTGAGTGGGCACATCAACGGCAAGTGGGCCCAGGATGAACTGAATCCCTATTGGTTCAATGCTGATTTGGTAAAAGATTTCTTTGCAGAGTACAGGCTCGGCAAAGCACCTGCTGCACCCGAGATCCTCATAGAGCTCTATTTCAAATCGAACAGCGGAGAAGAGGCTGACCCCGACCTGCAACTTCTTCGAGGGGTGCACAATTCGGCTGGGGACGACGCTCCCGGGCTCAAGATCACGATCCGCCCGTCGACTGACTACCTCAGCGAAATTGCCGAGTATATGAACGGCGATAGCCGGCCGGACATGATTCCTGTTGAATACTACGAAGTGGTATGGGAGTCCTTCGCTGGCGCTCTGGTTAGGAAACGGCCCAAGGGACTGGGGTTGTCGACAATTGACGCCCGGACCGTCAAGTCAAGTTGGGGAATTGACTATCATACACGACAAATGCTGAATGGCTTTATGGAACCCCGTGAAAGAGCCCAAGTCTCCATCGCAAATCGCGCAGCCCGTGCTGAGATTACCAATAATGCCTTGAAAGCGGTTAATGACAGGATCGGGAAGGACGAGACAGTATTCAACGAGGACGAAATAAGTCTGGGCATGGATCAGTCCTCAGCAGCGACTTGGGAGAATACCGTCGTCCCTCATTTGTCATCAATCCCGTTTGCCCTAGCGGGACAGGGGGAGCAGGCCTCACTGAAAGTTTCTCTCGCAATGTTTCGCTCGGCCGGTTCTACCACGTTTGTAATGGTGGAAGAGCCGGAGAATCATCTATCGCATACTGCACTAACTCGTCTTATTGCGCGTATCGACTCCCTGGCCGGAAATCGTCAAGTGTTTATCGCCACCCACAGTTCTTATGTGATAAATCGCCTAGGACTAGACCGTCTTCGGCTTCTCTCAGGAGGGAAAGGCACTAATTTTGCGAGCCTCTCGCCTGACACGGTGAGCTATTTCAAAAAGCTGTCTGGGTTCGATACCCTTCGCATAGTCCTAGCCCGTCATCTCGTTCTCGTAGAAGGGCCATCCGACGAGATGATCTTCGAGAAGGCGTACAACTTAATTCGCGGGGTGTTGCCAATCAACGATGGAGTCGACGTGCTCTCCATGAACGGCGTAGCACTAGCCCGAGCACTGGAATTGTGCCATGCACTCGATAGACAGGTGGCGGCATTGAGGGACAATGATGGCGAGTCCCCTGCCCACTGGAAGGATAAGTTCAAGTCGTACTTGGTGCCCGGTAAACGTCAACTCTTTATAGGGGATCCCTCTGCTGGGGCGACTCTTGAGCCGCAATTGATGCATAGTAACACGACCAGCCACTTGCGGAAAATGCTGCGCTTGGACGCCGGCAAAGATGTGGCTGATTGGATGACCGCGAATAAGACCGAAGCTGCACTGAGACTCGCCGAGGATCCGGGCACGCTGGAGGTTCCGGAATACATCCAGAGAGCAATCGAGTTCATTAATGAATGAGCTCACTCTGGCCGTCGCTGGGTCTCGAAAAACTCAGTCCATTGTCGACGCGTGCACGGTGGGCGACCGTAACGCAAGGCGTCTTGTTATTACATACACTATTAGTGGACAACGGGAGCTGGAGATACGGCTGGGCCGGGCGAGGTTAAATGGAAATCAAGTAACCATAACTGGGTGGTATTCATTCCTCCTTCAAAATTGCATAGGTCCGTATCTTCCTCTGCTCTATCCAGAGGTGCGGTTGTCGGGCTTGAACTTCGAGGGTAATCCCGGTCGATACGCGAAAGGGACTAGTCGGTATTTTGATAGCTCCGGTAGGGCGTTTCGAATGCACCTATCCAAGCTTGCGCGCGATGTTATGACCCGCAGTAGGGGTGCGGTCGTCGATCGGATCTCAAGGATGTATGACGAGATTTACATTGACGAGGTGCAAGACCTAACTGGAAATGACCTTCACATACTCGAGGCACTATTGAAGTGCAAGCATCTGAGAATCGTCATGGTTGGTGATGTCAGACAGTCCGTGTTTGACACGAATCCCCACGATCAAGCGCTTAGGCAGTACCGGGGACTAGGGATGCTCGACTGGTTTAAGCAACAGGAGTCCTCCGGGAATCTTGCTATTCATGAGCGTTCGGACACGTGGAGGTCAAATCAGGAAATTGCGACTTTCTCCGACTCGATACTTCCCCAGTCCTCGGGATTTCCTTCGACAATCTCGAAGCAGGATGAACGAACGGGCCACGATGGGGTGTTTGCAGTATCTGAATACCATGCCGCTGCCTATATCGATGAGTTTGATCCGCAACCCCTGCGCGACTCGGGTGCTACGGCTCGCGAAGTGGATCTCCCATTTATGAACTTCGGTAAAGTTAAGGGCCTGACATTCGATCGAGTCATAATTTATCCAACTGGACCGATACGGAAATTTATCCAGGGTGTAGACACTCTCCCGGACCGCTCGGCCTGTCGTCTCTATGTCGGCGTGACTCGAGCGCGTTACTCTGTGGCTTTCGTATTGCCAGAGCCGCAGGGTTCCGGGCTGGAGGTCTGGGTGCCTTGACCGGACGAGGATGACCGGGCCGGGTTTTGCTACGTTGCCTTGAGGTATTGATTCATCAGGCTGTCTGGGTGTGTCTGGTGTCTGCTGTCGATAGGAATATTGGTGTGCGCGCGGGAACGGATCAAGGGAGCATGCGATCCCTGCGTGATCCGCATTATGCAAGCGGCGCTACGAGTCAGCATTGCGGAGACCTGAAGGCTGAGCGGCCGAGATGGCACGGCCGTCGGCGGGCAGGCACCGTCCGCCTACCCTTGCGTAGTGCTCCGTCCGATTACAGGTGCACTGCGCAACGCCGAGCTCACCGAATGCCGAGGACTTCGCCAGCGATCCAGTGGTGAATGAATACTTGTGCTCCTATGACTATCCGCGATGTCCCACGCCATCGACAATGGGATGCTTCAAGACCTGGACGCTACAGCACTCATGGATTGATGCGCGGCAGGATTTCCTCGACGGCGGCTTCGATCTTCTCGGTCAACCCAGCGTCGGTCAAAGACGCGCGGATTATAGATCGCGCCTTGGTCGAGTGGATCCCCTCAAGATCGAGGCCGGCAGCGAGTCCTTCTGCCTGGGCGGCGAGGTCGACCAATCGTCGGTGCTTTTCGTTTCTTGGATCGTAAGTGGAGAATGGAATGTGGAAGACGTACTTATCGAAGTGACGTGGTCCGAGCAGGCCCTTGGTCTGGAGGGGCTGGACCCGCTGCAGGAGAGTCGCACTATTGAGAATGGCGACGAGATAGCGGCCTTCTTCCGCGCTCTCTGTCGCGGCCCAGTAGAGGTTGTGATCGATGACCGCATCGCTGTTCTCGAGACGGGCCGCGGCGAGAGCTGTTCCGGCCTTGCTATACACCACCCGGTGAGGTGCGAGGGGGAGCTGGCGGGAAATCTGCTGGTGGTAGTCAAAGCGCTCGAGAAGGGGTTTGGTCTCAGAGGGCTTGCGGCCGGCCTCCCAGGCGCTCTCGACGTCGGCCCACCAGCGACTTAGGCCGTCGTGGTCATCGACCTCATCGGGGGTGAGAATGTGGTCGTCGGCCAGAGGGAGGACACCAGTGCGCGCCGAGAGAGCGCGGTAGGGGGCAATGGTCTCCCCGAGGTGCACCTCACGGACGTAGTTGCTCTCCACCGTGCCGCTCAAGGACGGCATCGACTTGTAGGGTTCTTTCTCCTGTGCGACCCGCAAGGATTCGACGGCCACTCGCCCAGCGCCCGCGCCAAAGGGGCCAGTATGCCGGTTCGGGATAACCAACAATGCCATGCGCGGCACAAGGATTCCGCCCTGTCGGAATCGGGCCCGATACGGCGATTCCTCGGCGGCGGGCGCAGCAGATGTGTCTGCCACCAGAGCCGTAGTTGTCGTCACGCGCGATGCTGCCTCGTCCCAGGGCACGTCACCGCCGTGGGGAAGGCGCCCGTGCCAGGCCCGAGTCGTGTTCGGCAGCGCACGTGAGGAAGAGGACTTGTGGCCCCGGATCACGCAGGATGACATGGGAAACCCTGTAGTGATGTCGTCTAGGTCCCAGGACGTGTCGAAACGCACATGGAGTGATTCCGCGCTGGACGACCATGATCCGGTGCGAAAGGCGGCGTGAGACTGACGGCTCAGAACGCCGTGGGGCATAACGAACGCGTAGGCCCCACCTTCACGTAGATAGAGCTCGGCGGCGCGGGCGACAAACAGGGTCGACAGATCGCGCCCGGCCACGCCGCGCCCGCTGAGTAGTTTTTTCTCCTTCGCCATGGCCCGGTATCGGTCCTGCATCGCCGGGGTCATCTTAGAGAAAGCGAGCCACGGAGGATTGCCGACCAAGACGTCGACCTTGTTGTCGCCTCGGGTCAGCCACAGGGGGCGGATGAGGTTGCGGATGTAGTAGCCCCAGATGTGGTTACGACCAGAGCGATGCAGTCGGCGCCAGGTGTCAAAAGTCGTGATGAGCAAGGCTCGGTCTGACGCGCGCTGGTCGTCATCCGGATCCTCGATCAGCCGAGCACGCCGCAAAATCGGCTTCATCACGGTGGCGGCTTGCTGGGCGTCCTTGCGAGGGTCCACGGCGGCGTCGGCCATCTCTGAGACGAGGCGATCGAAGACACCCGCATCGTCCAGGATGCTCTGAGGGAAGCGCAGGTCGTCGCCGAAGAGGGCGCCGCCACCGCCCTCGATGAGATCTTCACCGCTGGTGGAGATGGTGATGTCGTTCGTTCCGGTGAGCAGGTCGCGACGCTGCTCCCACTGAATGCTGTCACCGAGATAAACAGGGATGGAGACCGCCCCGCGGGAGGGGTCCTGCAGGCGACGGGTACCGATCGCGATCAAGTAGGTGACGCGGGCGAGAGCTACAGCGACGGGGTGGATGTCCATACCGATCACATGACGCGTCGTGCTGGCAATGGCCTCGCCGGTGCTCATACCAGCTTGCTCGGCGGCCTCGAGGTGGGCAGTGACGGCATGCATGACGAAGGTCCCGGACCCGCAACTGGGCTCCAGCAGGCGCATCGACAGAGGGTCGGTGTAGACGTCGGCAACCATTCTTTCGGCAAGCCAATCGGGGGTGTAGTACTCGCCGAGTGCTTCACGGACGCGGGGAGAGATGACTGACGTGTAGAGCGCCTTGAGGACGTCGTGGTCGGTGGTCTTGCTCCAATCGAAGCGCGCGATTCGTCGGGTGAGATCCGTGATGAACTCGGCGCCACCATCGATGTCGAGGACCCAGTCGAAGAAGTCCTCCTCGACAACTCCGTAGATCTGTCCCTCGTGGAAGCGGGTGCCGCGGGCGATGTCCGAGGCCGTCAGACCGTCGTGGGTCAGATCAAAACCGGCAACGGCGTGCGCGATAGCCTCGGCAGTCAGAACGAGCAGGGTGTGGTTGATGAACAGGTCCGGATCGTCATTGAACCCGTGGCCAAAGGCAGTACGCAACAACTTGGCCCATAGATCCCGTTTGACCTGAACCTCGGGATTGTCTTGCCCCGCGGCATACAGACTCGCGAGTGTATCTCGGTCGAGTTTGTGCCCTGGGGAGTCGGCTCCAAGGCGCGCTTCGATCTGCGCGGACGTAGGGATGATGTGTGCCGCCGTGGCCAGCACGGACTCGAGCCAAACGAGCAGCCCGTCAGCATCGGTTGAGGCAGCGTCAAGAACGTCGACCTCAACGAGCGTGCCGTCGACGAGGCGATGCAGGTGCCACCGAGCTCCGTCGGTGAGGATGCCAACGTATCGCTGGCCGTATGTCCGCGCCTGGTTCAGCACGTAGCCGGCCAATTGGGCCCGTGCGTCAGTCAGAACATTCCCGACGCGCAGATCCTTTTTCACCTCGATGCAGCAGTGCCCGATCTGCACGTCCAGACGACGTCGGGTGCCGTCTTGAGTCTGAACCTCGAGCTGAGCGACGTCGTCGGTCTCTAGGTTCAGGGCCCCCATCGTGAGCAGCTGGTAGATCTCGGCCTGCAACTGTGCTTCGGGACGTTTCGCGTCTCGCCGGCGAATCCGATCGACGACTTCAATAACCTGCTCGGTTGCCATGACGGTCATCCTAGGGCGGGAGGTCATAAATGCCCGGGCGTGTCGGGTCTCTCAAAAACTGATCCGGCTGCGCCTTCGGCACAACCTCCCAGTGGGACAAGAAGTCCTCCATCCCCACCGCCTGCGGTCCACTAACGTCCCGAGTCGGTACAGCTAGGGCGGCGAAGTGGCAGCACCGTGCTGCTGGCGACTCGGTCCCGAAGTGCCTCATTCTCGAGGGTGAGCTCGGCGATGACCGTGGCCGCCTTGGTCAGCTGGGCCTCGAGCTCGGAGGCATTCGCACGGAGCTGCCGGATGGTGTTTCGGTGATCAGAGAGGGCGGCTTCGAGTGCCTGAATCTCTCGATCGCGGGGTGCGGGGGAGTCCACTCTCGAGTCCCACTCCGCGAGCACGTCGGAATAGCGGTTCATGGTGGCGCGGCTGACGCCGGCCTCGCGATAGAGGTTTTCCTTGATCAGGCGTCCATCGGTCCTCTCCGGCGTTCCGGCCAGGAGTCGTTCCATGGCTTGCCTCAGCTTCACTTCACTGGTGAGGGGCGTCTCGGCCACGGCGGAACTCCTTGGTGATCTGTTGGACATCGTGCAGCTCGGCTTCGAGCTGCCGGCGTGTATGAGGAGCGAGGCGCTGATCCTTGAGGTGCTTGCGCAGATCGGCCTCCTCAGCGATCCACACGGGTGCGTGCTCGCTGGTGATTACTGAGTTGCGGCAACGGCCCGGCTTGCACCGGTTTGGCATCGGTCCCTGAGCTACCGCGTCTGCGGGCTGTCCTTGCAGGCAGAGCGCTTGATCGGTTACCCCGAGGCAATGGTTGATCGTGCCCCACCGCAGTGTGGAGAACTTGTGTCGAAGCAGGTTACGCAGGGTGCGTTCGTCACCGATTTGCATGGTGGCCATGGCCTCGTCAGCGGCTGCGCGCATCCCGTCCCGGAACGTGCCAGCTCCGGCGCCGGCGAGAGGAAGCTCGTCGTGTGGGGAACGGTTGGCCCACAGGTCGACAAGCTTGGCGGCGGTTGTGTCTTGGAGCTCGTGGTCGAAGTCGCGCGCCCATGCTGGTGTCTCGGCCGCGTAGCCATTTGTGGTGACACTGGCGAGGGCACGGCGCGTGGCGTGCTTGAGCTGAATCCCCAAAGCAATCTCACCGTCAGGCTGCTGGGCAGTGAGGACGGCCATGGTTCGTCGGAACTGGTGCGGAGATATGTGGTCCGGCGGGATCGGCTCGAGGCCGGAATCCGGTCCTAGTTCTGCAACTCGCTGGATGAAGTGGGGGATCTGCTCGGTGCGGTCAAAGCGCTGGTTGTGCCCACTTCGGGTGCTGGCGAAGACGTAGTTGTTGCTTGAGAGCTTCTCAGCGAGCGTGATCGCCTGGGCGACTGGCTCGATGATCCACCATCGGTGGTGCTCGGGTTGACGACGCTTCTTGTAGACGCGAGAGTTGACCGCCGGGCTCCCGTAGAACGTGGTCAGCGAGCCCTTGATGATGCTCAGGAGCTCGGAGTCGCGCATCATCGTCAGCGCTGCGGTGAAGATGTAGCAGGCCGTGCGAAGGGCGGTGAGTTGCTGGCGGATGGTGGCCGGGTCGAAGCCTGAGATCCATGGGCCTGAACTTCCGTCGGCGCGCTTGACGTCCTGGGCCCTGGTTCGCAGTCCTCCGGGGGACACTCGGAGGGAGCCATTGCGCACCGCAGTCTTAATCACCTCGCGTCTGGCACGCACCGGATTGAATCGGACGTTGGCGAAGATAGTCGGACTGTTGCCGTCCGTGATCAGGAGCGAGAGCAGAGTCCAGTGGATTTCCCCCGCTCGGAAGCGACCGTAGGTGAGTCGGTGCGTGGGGACGGTGGCCAAGGGGCTGGCCATCCACCGCTCGAGGAGGGCGTCGGGGTCGTTGACCCGGCTGCGGTGCTCCCGAGAGAGGTTGAGCGCGTCCCACTCGGCGCTGGCAGCGAGGATGTCGTGAGAGAAGACATCGATGTACTGCCAGCACGCTCGCAGGAGTGGCCACCACACGGCGGGTTCGATGACCGGAGTACTGAGCTCCGCGCTGGAACGGCGTCCGGTCAGGGCTTGCGTGCTCTTCCCCGGCCATGGGGCGACGGCGACTGAGCCGCCAGTGATGACGGGACTTAGCTGATGGAGCTGCCGTACGGCTTCGATCGCACAGGTCCGAGTATTGACCGGTGACGCCTCTAGGGATGTCAGGAACATGGCGAGATCGTCGTCGCTCAGATTGGAGAGGCTTTCTCCGAGGAGGTGCTGGTTGTGCCAGGCGGCGAAGGTTCGCAGACCGTAGAGGTAGCTGGAGATGGTCTTGACGGACGGTGGCCGTCGACGCAGGTGGACGCCGTTGTCTCGGAGCGTCGGATGCGTGGGATTAAGGAGTGCCATGGCGATCTCGCGGCCTCGTAGGTTCCATTCTCCGTGCAGTCGTCCAAAGTTCAGGCTGGTCGCGTCGCTGCCGGCAGCGGGGTTTGCATCGGGCACGAGGAGATTCCACCGGCGGGTCTCTCCGAATCGCACGACCGGTCTCTCCGTTCCGGCGGGACGAGACAACTGGACTGGAGCAGCTTCGTCCCAGTACCGGCTGAGCAGCCGTTTCTGGGTGAGGGCGAGCCGGCGATTCATAGGTGGGTTCCTCTTTCAGACATCGGGACGTGGATCGCCGTGGAGGCATCAGTGAGTTCGCCCTCCGCGCGTTCAATTTGCTCGGGGGTGAACTGGCTCAGGACGGCCTCGAGGTTGAGCAACTGCTGCCCATGGGAGGACGCGAAGTGCTGGGGCGCTAGCTCGCGGCGCTGGCCTTCGAGGATCTCGCGATAGGCGAGCAGGCGCGGCAGGTGATCGGTGAAGACGATCGCGTTGGGGCAGGCGAAGCACATTGACGGGCGGTGCTCGCACAGGCGGCCCGCAACGCTGTAGGGAGAGGCGTAGGGGTCGGCGCACGTTGCCGGCCCCATGGCCCGGTCAGCAGGCGAGGCTGCGGTTTCAGCGGTCGCGGCGGCCGCAATCTGCGGGTCGGCGGCGCCGGTGAGTTCGTGTGAGGGTGCGGTGATGACGGTAGGGCCAGCGTGGAGTCGATCGAGGACTTGGGTCTGCGCGGCGGTGACGGCTTCACCGGCGAGGACGTGGATGGTCGTGCTCTGGGCATAGTGTCGATGGAAGACGGGAACCGTGTTGTCATCAGCGGCGATGTCGATGCTGCGGAGCAGTGCGGCTCGCACGCTCTTGACCGTCTTCCTCAGCCGCCGTGAGTCGTGCGGTCGGGAGATCGGGCTCTCGATGGCACCAAGGAGCTCGCTGAACTCCTGCTGGTTGAACTTCACGGGGCGGGCGCACAAGTTCCCCGTCGGGTTCCGTAGGACGGTGGCGAACAGCGGACTGGCGCCGTGGTCGGAGAGTTCGTGTCGTACGAGAGCGGTGGCGTTCAGTAGCCGTAGCAGGATGTCACCCGACCTCCAGCCTGTGCCCGGCTGGTCTGTCGTGACCGGGCAGACGAGGGTTCGCCACTGGTGAGCTCGCGTCTTGCGCAACCTGACCCTCACGACCTCATGCTCGACGTCGATGTCCGCAAGGGTTACGCCGGTCCACTCTTCGGGGGCAGCCCCCGTGGCAAGTTGGAGGACGGTGCGGAAGGCTACGAGATCGATGCGGTCGGGGTAGAGGTAGCTCAGTGCGACGCGGGTAGCCGCCCTCACGTTTCGGGTTGTGCCCTCGGGGCCGGCGGGGAAGACATCTGCTTCGGCCACCTCATGGGCGATGGTGTCTTGCCCGGGCCGTCCGAGATTCGCCAGCGCCCACATGGTGTTGGGGCCGTCCCAGCCGCCGATGCGGGGGTCCGAACCCTGTTCCATGAGGGCAAGGCCCATGCTTCGGCGTTCTTCTAGCCCCCGGATGAGCTGTCGGCAGTGGTCGCGGATGGCTAGGCGCTCGGCGTTGGAGAACTCATCCAGGGGTCTGATGCTGCCGGGGCCGTGAAGGGGAGGGCTGTCTGCCCACCTTCTCAGTCCGGTGTTGAGCGGGCTCCCTGTAGCGCCGTGGTGCGGACCAGGCGGCGTAGGCGCTTGCCATGGGACTGGGGGACTGCGCTGCGATGGCCGTAGTGGCCCAGGAGCGAAGCTTCCCAGTCGTAGAAGGCGTTGGTGAGCGCGGCGCTTGGACTGCTCAGGTCGACGATGCTGGGAAGGGCGGTTGGCAGTGCCGAGAGAAGTGTGATGATCAGTCGCTTGTAGTGGTAGGTCGTGCCGTCGCTCAGAGCCGTTGTGGATCGCAGGGTTTGCAGGGCGTCTGCGAGATTCGCGGCCAGCCGAGGATGGCGGTGGTCCAGAGGGGCAATCCGCAGCCGCCTCAGGACGGTTCCATCCTCACGGGCAAAGACGCGGGGCGAAAGATCCTCGACGGTCACGTGGTCTCTCGCTTCTCGAGGACGAGCTCGGCGAAGGTTCGGCCCTGGTCATCCCACTGCTCAAAGGCATCCTGGATAAGGGCATCGGTGTCCTCGAGGTATCGCAGATAGACCATCGTCGTTGCTGGGTTGAAGTGCCCGAGGAGGCGCTGGACGGTCAACCGTGGGTTGATGGTCAGGTGCTCGGATAGTGACGAGGGCCCGAAATCCCCTGCCTGCCGGGCGTTCTCTCGGCTCAGTGCTCGTGCCGTAAGAACCTTGAGGAGGACTACGGCGAAGGTGTGGCGCAGGTCGTGGGGCGTGACACTTGCTCGGCGTCCGCCCATCTGAACCGGTGCAAGGTCGGCGACTCGGCGGCTGGCGTTCGCGAAGGTGGTGTGCCATGCACGCAGGCTGATGGGTAGGCCACCGCGTCCGAGGAAGAGTCCCAGTGCCTCCATGCCGGCTTCCGTGTCCATGACGGCGATGCGGCGAAGGTGAGGCGGAAATTGGTGGAAGCGCCACGTCGATGAGGTTCCGTTCACCGCACCTCGTACGGTCTGCGTGTGGTGGTCAATTTCGGTAACTAGGTAGAGCTCGCGACGTCTCGACCACAGGGCTCCACGTGAGGCGGCGACACGATTGCGGCGCTCGGTGGCTCGATAGAGGTCGACCAGTTGCAAGGTCGCTGGCGGCACATGGACACGTCGTCGTTTGGAGTACTTCGCGCAGGCTTCCAGGAGCAGGGTGGCTCCATCGGCGTTGTTCACGGGGAGCTCGGCGGTGATGAGGGAAGAGAACTCGCCCACACGCATGCCGGTGGTCAGAGCGAGCTGGGCTCCGGCCTTTGAGCGCAACGGGTTGTCGCCGCGCCAGCTGGTGTCGAGTTCACCGTCGGGCAAGGTGCCTCCTAGCCCGATGTCCCGGAAGGCCAACCACTGGTTCCGAGTCAGTGGGCGGATGTCAGGTTCGGTGGTCCATCGACTGGCCAGTGCTGACTTGCCACCGATGGTGAGCCACGGCGGAGTGTTGCGTTGCCCCGTCTGTTGGAGGAAGGAGTAGATGCCGCGGATAGTGACCGTTTCTCGTTGCCAAGTCCCGGCCGATACGGGCTTCTCCTGGTCATTGAGCCGGTGATCGCGATATGCGAGAACGTCATCGGACGTGGCCTGGAGGATGTCTTTTCCGCGGTGATGGAGGAAATTCGCGAATCGCAGGGCGTCGTATCCGTAGTTACGCAGCGTCAGTGGCTTCGAAGTTGCGGCGAGGTGTCGAAAGTAGCCGAGCCAAGGTTCCAACGGCCGCCATGTTTCGTCCAACAAGATCGGAGTACCGCGGGTCAGCCGCCGAGAGTAGTCCGCGTGCTCGAGCGAGGGCGTGAGTAAAGGGTGGGGAGCAACTGGACCGTCGTCCGCGAACCGCAGATGGATGCGCGTGTCGCCGTGAGAGCCAACCGTGCCGAGAGACATATGTGGAACCTACACATAACGGCGTGCGGATGCGGGAACTTCCTGATCGTGGCCTACCGGGAGCTGCGTGCCCTGGAGTTGGAGATCTTGGTGCGCCGGCAGGAGCTGTCGAAGAAGCGCTCCCAGACGGCGCTGGTACTGGATGAGGACGAGACGGTGAAGGTGCGCATGCCGCACTTCCACGGGATCGAGCTGGAGGAGTGGCCGGCGACCATCGCCCGGACGGCGATGTTCCTGGTGAACCACCAGGCGAACCAGGACATGTCGTTGAAGATCGGCATCTCCCCGGAGCAGCTGCCCCTGTCGGAGTCGGCGCACATTGTGGTCGGCAACGCGCTCGAGCTGGACTGGAACTCGGTTCTTCCGGCGTCGGAGGACGTGCGGGTGATGGGCAACCCTCCGTTCATCGGGGCACGATTGATGACGGCCGAGCAGAAGGCTGAAACGAACGCGTTGTGGCCGCGTGGCAAGGCTGGGCTTCTGGACTACTGCGCGGGCTGGTACGCCAAGGCCGCGGCCTACCTGGCCGACACCGAGCAGGCGAGCTTCGCGTTCGTGACGACGAACAGCATCACTCAGGGGCAGCAGGTGGCTGCGCTCTTCAGTGATCTGCTCGAGGACGGGTGGACAGTGCTGTTCGCGCATCGCACGTTCACTTGGACCTCTGAAGCGGCGAACGCCGCGGCCGTGCACTGCGTGATCGTCGGAATGGTCAAGGAGCGGCGCTCCTCGAGGCCGCTCTTCTCCTACCGGGCCGGCGCAGGGACACCGGAGATGCAGCCGGTGAGCCGCATCAACCCGTACCTGGTTGAAGGGCCTGACGTGTTTGTGCAGCCCCGAAGCAAGCCGCTCAGCACAGACCTTCCGGGGGCGGTGTTTGGGAGCATGGCCAACGACGGCGGCAACCTGCTCTTGGACACGGAGGGCCATGCCACCGCGCTGGCTGACGCGAGGGCCTCCAAATATGTGCGCCGATTCGTCGGCGCCCGCGAGCTCATCCACGACCTCGACCGTTGGTGCCTGTGGCTGGTCGACGTCGATGCCGATGATGTCGCTCGCTCTCCGTTCCTGCGCGAGCGCATCGAGCGGAATCGGGAGTACCGGGCCGCGAGCAAGCGCGCGGCCACGCGGAAGCTCGCAGCCACGCCGCACCTGTTTGGAGAACGCCGGGCTCCCTCCCAGGCGTACTTGTGCATTCCCCGCCACGTGTCGGAGAACAGGGCTTTCTTCACGGCCGCACGCTTCGATCCCGAGGTCATCGCGGGAGATGCAAACTTCGTCGTCCCGGACGAGGATGGCCTAGCCTTCGCAGTGATCTCGTCGTCGGCGTTCATCGCATGGCAGCGCATGGTCGGTGGACAGATCAAGTCGGACTTGCGGTTCTCGAACACGCTGGTGTGGAACACCCTGCCGTTGCCGGAGCTGTCCGAGACGGACCGGTCGAAGCTCATAACCGCAGGTGAGGGGGTGCTCGAGGCCCGCGCGTTGCACCCGGAGCGTTCGCTGGCCCAGCACTACAACCCGCTGGCGATGGACCCTGCGCTGGTGAAGGCGCACGCCGGGTTGGATCGCGTCATGGACGGCCTTCTCAGCCTGCCGGCGGGGGCGACCGAGAAGGACCGTCAGACGCGCCTGATGGAGCTGTACGCCGAGCGCGCCTGAGCGCTCCCGGCGCGGAGATGGGTCAGCGTTCGAGGCCGCTGGTCTGTTCGGCTACGACCGCACACGCGGCGTGAGACAAACTGTCACCTATCCGTGTACCAGTCCCCTTAGGCTCAGCTGCGATGCGACTTCGCATCGCGTCATCCACTCGAGCAAGGAACTCGCCCATGTCACGACGCTCTCTGGCTTCTCTGGCCACTGCTGCTGTTTTCGTCGCCACCGCTGTCCTGGGGGGTGCGGGCCCGGCGGCGGCCGGCACCACGTACTCGGCCCCGTTGCGCACGGCTGTGGCGTCGTTGCCGGTGGCGGCGGAGAAAAATGCCGGCTATGACCGGGCCGCCCAGTTCGGGGACTGGAAGGATGCGAACAGGGACTGCCAGAACACGCGGGCGGAGGTGTTGATCGCGGAGTCCAAGACCACCCCGAAGTTCACGACGGCCCGTAAGTGCACGGTGGCCACGGGCAAGTGGGTGAGCAGCTGGGATCTGCGCACGCACACGTCTGCATCGACGCTGCAGATCGATCACTTGGTGCCCGTGCATGAGGCGTGGGGCTCGGGAGCTCGGTACTGGACCAAGGCCAAGCGGGTGGCGTTCTACAACGACTTGGGGGATGACCGGTCGCTGAACGCGCAGACCTCGGCGTTGAACTCGGCCAAGCAGGCCCGCGGTCCGGAGCAGTGGCTGCCGCCGAAGAACCAGTGCAAGTACATCGCTGACTGGACCGCGGTGAAGATCCGCTGGGGGTTGAAGGCTGACGCCACGGAGAAGGCGTTCTTGGTGAAGAAGGCCGCCTCCTGCACGAACACCACCCTTAAGGTGACCCGGTACTGAGGCTGCGCGGCCGCAATGGCGCCCATCCCCTAGACGTTGACGGCTGCGGGTGTGGGCATTGGTCTGTCCGGGGGGCTGGTTCGAGGACTTGTGCTCGTACCCATGTCTGTCACGGCCACCCCTGAGATCCACAAGCGAATCGTGGGCGTGTTGCGCTTTTACCTGCGCGGCGAGGACGACTGAAACGGCGCCGAACTACCTGAACGGAGAACGACCATGACCGAGAGCACGGGTCTTGAACACGTGGCGCTGAGTCCCGGGCAGACGCCCCGACACACCCGCGTCCTCGAGAGGGGGTGCTGAGGATGTCGCGCGCACCGAGGCGCAGGAGCGGATCGCTGAACGTGGTCGATTGGGTGCTGGGGGTGTGCGGAGTGGTAGCTGCTTTCCGCGCTGTGGTTGCCCAAGATCGAGCACCACGGCCCGCTGACCCACTGCCCGATGATGTGGTGGCTGCTCGCGCGAAGGAGCTGCAAGAGAAGTGGGCGAGGAAGGGGAGATACAGAGCGGCGGTTATCACGTTGTTGGCCTCCGTGATAACGGCGGGGGGTGCTCTGCTGGCGGCGGCTGGCGCGACCGCCGACGAGCCTGCATGGGTAAAGGAGTCTGCTGTCCTTGCGGTCTTGGCGGCAACCAGCTTGCGGGTGCTGGCGAGTCTTCGCCCTACGGGATGGAAGCGGTTTCCGTGGTCCGCATGGGCGACGATCCTTTACGGGTCTCTGTGGCTACTGGTGATGGGCCTTGCGGCGGAGATGTGGTCTGCTCCGGGCTACATCCTCAGTACTCTCACTCCGTTGTTTCTGCTCGTCGCGGTGGTAGTGCAGGACAAGGCAACCATGAGGGGCCAGGCAGACGCTCCCGAGACCTTTCGAGAGATGATGGTGGATGCCATTCCGCAGAAGTGGCGGGACTAGGGCGCGGTCAGCACGGCGCCTGCGTGCGCGGGCACCAGCCCGTGGGCGGCGGCGTACTGGAAGCGCAGCATCTGGGCCAGGTGGGCCTGGGCTTGCATGAACGCGAGGACCTGAGCGGCGTCGGGCCGGTAGGCGGTGCCGTCGGCGGTCTGGGCGCGCACCATCTCGGGACGGTCGTGGGCGACCCAGCGGGCCACCTCGGAATCTGTGGACGGCAGGGACGTGGTCATCCGCCCTTGCCAGGACACCTGGATCATCAGGGACACCTCCACCCTTACGTTGATCTGACGTCAACATACTAGGTGGGCTGGCAGGTGGAGGGCAACAAGCTCTGGGCGCGCGAAAGCGCCCCGCGAGGTTCCTGCGACTGTCAGATCAACGGGAAAGCGGGGCGCTTCTGGGGTCCAGTCTAGGCGATCGGCGCCACAGGCGGGAAGGCGTCCGGGGTGTCGATGAACCGCTGTAGCACCTGGCAGCAGTGCCACCAATGGCAGGCTGCGGTGCTCGCATGTGCGCGCTCGCTGTCGGTCACCACCTCGCTGGCCTCGGCCAGGGCGGCCTCCAGGTGCTCGACCTCGATACTCATGGCTCCTCCGATCCGCGGGTGTCCTTCACCGTGGATAAGGCCGTCGCGCGGCCGTGATGTCCCTTCTGGGCGCCAGGCAGAGCGAAGCCCTCCCGGCGCGGAGGGGGGATGGCCAGGAGGGCTTCTAAGTCGCAGGCCCTACGGGATGGGCTCACGTTCGACCTGTGCAAACCGTAGCAGGGGCAGTGGTGACGGGGGGAAGGTTGTGGATAAGGGTTGCGGGGGTATGGAATGACGCGTATGGTTTGACGTGTATCGCTAGACCTACGTGAGGTGATTCTGTCGCCTCCAGATTGAGAGAGCACCCCCATGACCACCTTCTACTACTCCGTCAACGAGATGGCTCGGCAAGCCGGCTTCACCTCGCCCTCCACCTGGACCCGCATCAAGAACGACCTGCGCGCCCCCGACGCCGTCATGGTCAGCAAGATCCAGGGCGCCGGCTGGACCCTGGACAGCTGGGAGGACGCCGCCAACAACGAGCTGCACACCCGTCGCGAGCCCCTGATGAAGGCCATCACCCGCTTGCGCCTCGAGGAGGAGGCCCTGCGTCAGGAGTACGGCGTGACCGACCAGGACGAGCCGGCCGACCAGAAGGCGGAGGTCTGAGCCATGAACGCTATCGAGCTGAAGTGCCGCCGAGAGGCCCTCGGTCTGTCCCGCGACGCCCTCGCCGACACCCTGGGTGTCGCGGAGAAGAGCATCACCCGCTGGGAGTTCGGCAAGAACCCGCCGCGGGACTGGTCCTGGATCGACTCGGCCATGACCCGCCTGGAGGACTACCGCGAGCGCCTCGTGGAGGAGCTGATCGCCGAGACCTTGCGCGTGCATGAGCAGGCCGGTGCCGCGCTGATGTTGACCTACGCTTCCCGCGGTTCCTTCTACAGGTGGTTGCCGGAGATGGAGGAGCCGGACATGGGTGATGGCATCGAGGTGATTCCCGTGGAGCTGCACCGGGCGGCTACCGCCGAGGCCGCGCGCCGGCTGCGGGTGAGCCATGGGCTGCACGCCGTGATCGAGGCTGTGCCCACTCCGCAGGAGGGTGAGGGGGCGGGCTCGTGAGCGTGCGTCGATGGGTCTCGAGCGTCGTCGCCGTGGTGGCCGCTCTGGGTGTGGTTGGCGCCGTCGGGGGTGGACATGTGCAGGGGGTCCAGGTGCCAGAGGTGAAGCTTCCCAAGGTGGCGTTGCCCAGCGGAGTGGAGCTGCCCTCACTCGGCGACACGTCCCCGACGCCGGCGGCCGGCCCGGTCGGGGGCCAGCTCGAGCAGCTGGCCCTGACCTCCGCGGCACCGGCCAGCGCCTACACGCGAGACGCATTCGGCCAGCGCTGGGCGGACGTGGACCGCAACGGCTGTGACACCCGCAACGACGTGCTGCGGCGCGACCTGACACAGGTGCAGATCAAGCCCGGCACGCAGGGGTGCAAGGTGCTCTCCGGCCAGCTCGTGGACCCCTACAGCGGCGCTACGATCCCCTTCTCCTCCCAGGACTCCCAGGCCGTGCATATCGACCACACGGTCTCCCTTGCCGATGCCTGGGCCTCCGGGGCGTGGGCGTGGGACGAGTCCCAGCGCACGGCGTTCGCCAACGACCCGGCGAATCTGCTGGCCGTGGATGGGCCGGCGAACACCTCGAAGTCGGATGCGACCGCGGCGGACTGGCTGCCGGACACCGTTGCGGGCCGATGTGAGCTCGTGGAGCACCAGGTGGTGGTGAAGGCCAAGTGGGGGCTGAGCGTCACCGAGCGCGAGCGCGCGGCGATGCGCAGGGTGTTGGCCTCCTGCCCGTCTGGGTGAGCGAGGCCGTAACGTGTCCGGGGGGTGGGTGACCATGCCCCTGAACGGATGGACGATGCTGGCGCAGGAGGAGGTGTGAGCGATGACGACTACTACGGGTACCGACCTGGCCCCGAGGCTGCGCGCGTTCAAGCACCGCCTGGACCCCAACCCCGCCCAGGCCACCCTGCTGGCCCAGTACGCCGGCGCCGCGCGCGTCGCCTACAACATGCTCATCGCCCACAACCGGGCCGCCCTGGCCGCCGGTGCCGCCCGTCGCACCGAGCTGGCCGAGACCGGGCTGGCCGGCCCCGAGCTGGCCGCACGCATGAAGGCCGAGCGCGCCGCCGACCCCACCCTCCGCGTGGCCAGCTACCAGTCGTACTCCACGGCCCACCTGACCCCGCTGATCCGCCGCCACCGTGAGGCCGCCGCCGCGATCGCCGCCGGCGCCGACCCGGCCGAGGCATGGACCGACGAGCGATACGCCGAGCCCTGGATGCACACCGTGCCCCGCCGCGTCCTGGTCTCCGGCCTCCAGAACGCCGCGAAGGCCACCGAGAACTGGATGGCCTCCGCCTCCGGCACGCGCGCCGGCACGCGCGCCGGCGCGCGCGTCGGCCTGCCGCGGTTCAAGAAGAAGGGCCGGTCCCGGGACAGCTTCACCATCCCCGCCCCCGAGGTCATCGGCGCCGCGGGCACCCCCTACAAGCGCGGCGAGCCCCGCCGCGGGGTGATCACCGACCACCGGCACCTGCGCCTGGCCTCCCTGGGGACCATCCGCACCTACGACAAGACCAGCCGCCTGGTCCGCGCCTGCCGCCGCGGCGCCCAGATCCGGTCCATGACCATCTCCCAGGCCGGCGGACGGTGGTACGCCTCGATCCTCGTTGCCGACCCCACCCCCATCCGGACCGGGCCCAGCCGTCGCCAGCGCGCCAACGGAGCCGTCGGCGTGGACCTGGGCGTCAAGCACCTGGCCGCCCTCTCCACCGGCGAGGTCATCGACAACGGCCGCCCCGGTGCCCGCCAGGCCGCCCGCCTGACCCGCCTCCAGCGCGCCTACGCCCGCACCCAGCCCGGCTCGAACCGCCGCGAGCGCGTGCGCCGGCAGATCGCGGCACTCCAGCACGGGATCGCCCTACGTCGGGCGGGGCTGCTGCATCAGGTGTCCACGAGACTGGCGACGGACTTCGCGGTGGTCGCCCTGGAGGACCTGAACGTGGCGGGGATGACCCGTTCGGCCCGCGGGACGCTCGAGGCGCCGGGTAGGAACGTGGCCGCCAAGTCCGGGTTGAACCGGGCGATCCTGGATGCCGGGCTGGGGATGCTGCGCCGGCAGCTGGACTACAAGACCTCCTGGGCAGGGTCCCAGGTGAAGATGATCGACCGATTCGCACCCTCCTCGAAGGCGTGCTCGCGCTGCGGGACAGTCAAATCCACGCTGTCCCTGGCCGAGCGGACCTTCGAGTGCGAGGCCTGCCACCTGGTGATCGACCGCGACGTGAACGCCGCGATCAACATCCGGGCGTGGGCTGTGCAGGAGGAGCGTGGAGCAGGGGTCGGGCTCGCCCGAGGCCGTCGGGAGAGTCGAAACGGACGTGGAGCTGCTGTCTCGGGCCCGCCATCTGGCGGGGCCGCGGGGCAGGGGCGTGGAAGCGTCAAGCCCGCACCCCAGGGTGTGGGCATGTCCAGCCGGGCAACTGGCTGGTCATCCCAACCCCCCTCAACCGAAGGGGAAAGCGCAGAGCGCGGAGCATCCGCCCTAGCTGTAGGAGGTCATGACGTTGTTGACTCGGGCCGGGGCCAACGAGGCCGGCGGGGCGTTCCCGCAGGAGGTATGAGGCCGATGGTAGTTGTAGTGGTTCACCCACACGGCCAGGGCCTCACGC
>NZ_JAPVLT010000010.1:0-79959 GCF_027158145.1 Micrococcus sp. H39-S4 | reverse complement strand
CGTGAGGCCCTGGCGGTGTGGGTGAACCACTACAACTACCATCGGCCTCATACCTCCTGCGGAGACGCTCCTCCGACCTCGTTGGCACCGGCCCGAGTCAACAACGTCATGCCCTCCTACACCTAGGCGCGGAACGCCCTCCCCCGTCGTCGGGCGCACCGGAGACGGGTCGCTAGCCTGGACGCATGGCCTCCTGCCCCCCGTCGTCGTCCGACCCCACCGCCGCACCACCCCTGGCCCTGCCGCTGGCCCGCGAGGAGCTGGACCGCGGTGCCGTGGCCCGCCTCGACCCGGGCCACCTGGCGGCGTCCTGGGCGCGCGAGGGGACGGAGGTCCTGTGGCTGCAGGGCGGCCGCGCACCGGTCGCGGACGGCCGGCTCGTCTTCACCGCGCCCTCCGGTCCCGTGCCGGCCGAGGCCGCGTATCTGGGCCGCGGCACCGCGGCGGACCGGGGCCCGCACGGGCGGGAGCGCGAGGTGGTCTCCGTCGCCGTCGAGCCGCCGGCGGCCCTGCCCGAGGACGCGGCCGCCGCGCTCGCCGACGCCGTGTGGGTCGGCCTCCGCGATGCGGCCGCCGCCCTCAGCGACGCGGACACCGGGCTGTTCGTGGCCGCCGTCGCGAACGCCAACTGGCACGCCACCCACCGCTTCTGCGCGTTCTGCGGCGGCGTCACGGACGTCGAGGCGGCCGGCTGGGTGCGTCGCTGCCGCGACTGCTCCCGGGAGCAGTTCCCGCGCACGGACCCGGCGGTGATCGTGGCCGTCATCGACCCGGCCGGGCGGATCCTGTTGGGCCGCAACGCGGCGTGGCCCGAGGGGCTGTACTCCTGCCTGGCCGGGTTCGTGGAGCCGGGGGAGTCCCTGGAGCACGCGGTGGTCCGGGAGATCGCGGAGGAGTCCGGGATCACGGTGACGCACCCGCGCTACCGCGGCTCCCAGCCGTGGCCGTTCCCACGCTCGCTCATGCTCGGGTTCACCGCCCTGGCCCCGGCCGGCGTCGAGCCGGTTCCGGACGGCGAGGAGATCCTCTCCGTGCGCTGGTTCGAGCGGAAGGAGCTCGCGCATCTGGCCCGCGAGGGCGACGTCACCCTGCCCGGGGCCGTGTCCATCGCGCGGGCGCTCATCGAGGATTGGTACGGTGGGATGCTGCCCGATGCGCAGACCCTGATCACCTAGGAGGACTCGTCCCGCATGAGCACTCCCGACGAGATCCTCCGCGGCCTCGACCCGGAGCAGCGCCGGGCCGCCACGGCCCTGCACGGGCCCGTCTGCATCCTGGCCGGCGCCGGCACCGGCAAGACCCGCGCCATCACGCACCGCATCGCCTACGGCGTGGCCTCCGGCGTCTTCGACCCGCACCGCACCCTCGCCCTGACCTTCACGGCGCGCGCCGCCGCGGAGATGCGCACCCGCCTGCGCGACCTCGGCGTGGCCGGCGTCCAGGCCCGCACGTTCCACTCGGCGGCCCTGCGCCAGCTGCAGTACTTCTGGCCCCAGGCCGTGGGCGGGCCCATGCCCTCGCTGATCGAGAACAAGGTGCGCCTGCTCACGGAGGTCGCCCAGCGCATGCGCATGACCGTGGACCGGGCCGGCCTGCGCGACCTCGCCGGCGAGATCGAATGGGCCAAGGTCTCCCTGCACGCCCCCGAGGGCTACGCCGAGGCCGCGAAGGAGCGGGAGATGCCCGCCGGCTGGACCGCCACCACCGTCGCCCGTCTCTACACCGGCTACGAGGAGGCCAAGACAGCCCGGAACATGATCGACTTCGAGGACGTGCTGCTGATCCTCGTGGGGATCCTGTCCACCGAGCCGCAGATCGCGGCCACGATCCGGGACCAGTACCGCGTGTTCGTGGTGGACGAGTACCAGGACGTCTCGCCGCTGCAGCACCGCCTGCTCGACCTCTGGCTCGGCGACCGCGGTGACCTGTGCGTCGTCGGCGACGCCTCTCAGACGATCTACTCGTTCACGGGCGCGACCTCCCGCTTCCTCACCGACTTCCGTGAGCGGTATCCCGCGGCCACGGTGGTCCGTCTCGTGCGTGACTACCGGTCCAGCCCGCAGATCGTGGAGGCGGCCAACCGCCTGCTGGCGGACCGCACCAAGGCGGGGGAGCGGGACCGCACGATGCCGCGCTGGCCCGACCCCCTCGAGCTCGTCTCCCAGCGGCCGGCCGGCCCCGACCTCGTGTTCGCGGAGTGCACCGACGACGAGGCCGAGGCCGGCTGGGTCGCAGACCGGATCGCGGCGCTGATCGACGACGGCGTGCCGGCCTCCGAGATCGCCGTCCTGTTCCGCACCAACGGCCAGTCCCAGGCCTTCGAGACGGCGCTGTCCTCGGCGGGCATCGGCTACCAGCTGCGCGGCGGCGAGCGGTTCTTCTCCCGGCGCGAGGTGCGCGACGGCATCCTGCAGCTGCGGGCCGCCGCCCGCGCCGCCCAGGACCTGACGGGCGACGACGTCACGGACCGGGTGCGGGACGTGCTCTCCTCGCTCGGCTACTCCGCCGAACCGCCGGCGGCCTCCGGCGCGGCCCGTGAACGGTGGGAGTCCCTGCACGCCCTCGTCAACCTCGCCGACCAGCTCGCCACGACGCGCGGGGCCGAGTTCACGTTGACCGAGCTCGTGGCCGAGCTCGACGAGCGTGCCCAGCACCAGCACGCGCCGACGGTGCAGGGCATCACCCTGGCCTCGCTGCACTCGGCCAAGGGCCTCGAGTGGGACGCGGTGTTCCTCGTGGGCCTGTCCGAGGGGCTCATGCCGATCTCCTTCGCGGAGACCCAGGCCGAGGTGGACGAGGAACGGCGCCTGCTCTACGTGGGCATCACGCGTGCCCGCCAGCACCTGTCGCTGACGTGGACGCTCTCGCGGGGCACGGGCGGGCGCTCCACCCGGCGGCCCTCCCGGTTCCTGTGGGCCATCGACCCGACCCTCGGCGGCACCCGCGAGCACGCCCCGGCCCGTGGTTCCGCGGCGGGCCCGACGGCGCCGCGGCGCCGGGGCGCGAAGGTCGCCGTGTGCCGCACGTGCGGCAAGCCCCTCGAGACGGGAGCCGAGCGCAAGGTCGGCCGCTGCCTGGACTGCCCCGCCACCTACGACGAGGCGGTGCTCGAGGAGCTGCGCGACTGGCGCACCCGCACGGCCGCCGAGATGCGGATGCCCGCGTTCGTGGTGTTCACGGACGCCACCCTCGTGGCCATCGCCGAGGCCATGCCGAAGACCCCGGCAGAGCTGCTGAAGGTGCCCGGCCTCGGCAAGTCCAAGCTGGAGAAGCACGGACCGGAGCTGCTCGAGCTGCTGCACGGCACCCCGGCGGCCTGAGCCGCGGACCCGCGCTCCGTTCCGCCGGCGGCGCCGACCCCCTCAGAACGCCCAGCCGAGCGCGTCCGGGTCGCAGGCACAGCCGGGCCGGGGGCGGACCCGCACCCGGCGCGTGCGTCCCGTCACCCGATCGGCCCGCAGCACGCCGGGGGCCGGTCCGGCCCGCAGCGCGTCCACGGTCAGCACGGCGGCCCGCAGCGCCGCGAGCCCGTCCACCTGTCCCCGGTGCGCCGACGGGCCGGGCGCCGTCGGGGCATCGGGGACGCCCGTCGGATCCGCGGGCCATCGGCACAGCGGGCACCCGCGCACCCCGGGGGCGCACCACGGTCCGACCGTGACCGCCTTCGGTCCCACCGTGACCGGCAGCAGCGGGTGGTCGGCGGCCAGGGCCTGCGCGGCCAGGTCCGCGTCGAGCACGGACCCCACCGCCACCGTCGCCTGCCCCACGAGCACCGGCACCGGGCCGTGGTGCGCGTAGAGGCGCAGCCCGGGGGCCACGTCGCCCAGCCGGCGCTCGAGCGCACCCGCCCGGGGCCGACCGAGGTCCCCGGGCAGCAGGCCGGTCCCCAGGTCCGCGGCGTCGACGGGCCGCGGATCCCACAGGGCCAGGCGCAGCGCCCCGGCCCCCGCCAGGGCGTGGGCGATCGCCGCGCCCACCGCGTCGAGGCCCGCCACATGGACGTCGGTCGGCGGGGCCCACACCCCCGGCTCCGGCGCTGACGCGGCGGTGTCATGAGGGACGGTGGTGACGGTCTCGGCGACGGTGCGCACGGCTCTCCTCTCGGCTCGGTGCCTCCCACCCTGCCAGGGCGCCCCCGGACCGCGCCGGATTGTCCACAGCCTGCGGCCCATGCCGGAGAATGGCCCGATGCGCCCTGTCCCGCCCGCCCCCGGCCGCCCTCCGCGTGCCGTCCCGGCCGCCCACCGCGGTCCCGCCCGCGAGAGCACCGACCTGGACTGGGAGGGCACGCCCGTGCGGCTCGTGCGCTCCACGGCCCGCACCCGCACCGTCTCGGCGGCGTGGCGCGACGGCCGCCTGCAGGTCAACGTCCCGGCCCGTCTCTCGGCCGCGCAGGAGCGCGAGTGGATCGGCCGGATGGTCGCGAAGGTGGGCGCACGCGGTGGGACGGGGCAGCCCGCGGCCGACCCGGACGGCCGCCCCGCCGACGCCCGCTCCGACGACGCGCTCCTGGCCTGGGCGGGACGGCTCTCGGCGGCACACCTGGGCGGGCGGGCCCGTCCGGTCTCGGTCACGTGGTCGGCCCGGCAGCGCCGCCGCTGGGGCTCGTGCACGCCGGGGCGCGGCACCATCCGGCTCTCGACGCAGCTGCGCGGCATGCCGGACTGGGTGGTGGCGGCGGTGCTCGTCCACGAGCTGGCCCACCTGCTGGAGTCCGGACACGGCCCGGCCTTCCGACGCCTCGTGGACCGGTACCCGCGCTACGCCGAGGCGATGGCCTTCCTCGACGGGGTCACCTTCGCCGAGGGCCGCGGTCGCACGGCGCCGGACCGGTGGGCGGAGGACGAGGACGCGGGTTGACACGACGGCGGGCGGCCCGCACCCGAGGTGCCGGGCCGCCCGCGGCCGTCGTGCCGAAAGGGGCTCAGCCCTCGCGCGGCGCGTCGCCGAAGCCGCCCTCGAGGAGCTTGCGCAGCTCGTCGTCGAGGGACTCGGTGCTGGCGTCCGCGGCGGAGCGGCGCCCGGTGTACCCGGCGGGGTCCTCGAGGTCCTCCGCCGTGGGCTGACGCTCGGGATGGCGCCAGATCTCCTCGCGATACTCCGTGCCGTGCTCGGCCGTGACGTGCTCCCAGAACGCGGCGGCCTCGCGCAGGCGGCGCGGGCGCAGCTCGAGGCCCACGAGGGCGGCGAAGGCCTGTTCGGCCGGGCCACCCGAGGCGCGGCGGCGGTTCATGGTCTCGCGCAGGGCGGCCGCCGACTCGAGCGGGCGCGCGGCCTCGGCGACCACCACGTCCACCCAGCCCTCCACGAGGGCGACGAGCAGCTCCAGCTGGTCCAGCGCGGCCTGCTGGGTGGCGTCCGGGGCGGCGATGAAGGACGCCCCGTCGAACACGGCCTGCAGGGAACCGGGGTCCATCGGGTCCACCGACTGCGCGGCCCGCTCGATGCCCTCGGTGTCCAGGCGGATGCCCGCGGCGTACTGCTCGACGGCGGCGTACAGGTCCCGCTCGAGCCACGGCGAGTGCAGGAACAGGCGCATGCGTGCGGCCTCGCGCAGGGCCAGGTAGATGCGGATCTGGTCGTCCGGCACCGAGAGCCCGTCGCCGAACTCCTCGATGTTCACGGGGACGAGGGCGAGACGGTGGCCGGCGACGGGCAGGCCGATGTCCGTGCCCGAGAGCACCTCCTTGCCCAGGGCGCCCACGGCGCCGCCGAGCTGCAGGCCGAACATCGTGCCGCCCATGTTCTTCAGCATGGGCTGCAGCCCGCCGAGCAGGGAGGCGTCCATGCCCTCGGGGAGCTGGCCCGGCAGCTGCTGCTCGATGGCCGCGGACATCGCGCGGGACATCGAGACGGCCACGGGCTCGGTGAGCCGGCGCCACTGGTCCATGGTCGCCTCGACCCACTCGGCACGGGACCAGGCCACGCCGACGCTGCCGACGGGCTCGGTCTGCGTGACGCCGTCGAGCCACAGCTCGGCCAGCCGCAGCGCCTCGTCCACCTCGCGTCGCGCGAACGAGCCGACGGCCGGGTCCTCGCCGGCCACGGCCTGGCGGGCGGCCTGCTTCGCCAGAGCCCAGTTCACGGGGCCGTCCGAGCCGGAGCCGGAGCTCATCATCGCCTGGAACTGGGCCATGGCCTGCTGCATCATGGCCGGATTCAGCTGGGACGGGTCGAAGGGCACCCCGCCGGGGCCGCCCAGGCCCTCCATGGCGCGTCGGACTTCGTCCGGGTCGGGGCCCTGGCCGCCGAAGAGCTGCCGCAGCATCTCCTCCAGGGGGTCGCGGCCGTCGTCGGATCCGGGCGTGCGCGCGTCGTTGCTCATGTCTCCAGCGTATCCGCGTCGGCGCGGCGCGCCCGCCCTCCCGACGTCGCGGCGGCGCGGTTCGCCCATGGCGCACGGCGTCGCGCGGGGCAGGCGGGGGTCGCGGCCCCGCGTAGACTGGTGTGACCGTCGCCGCGCGGCCCGTGCCCGGCGGCGAGGACGGCCCGATCAGGACCCCCAGGAAAGACGGTGTCGCGTGCGCGCAGTGCCCTCGAGGACCACCCGCGCCGCCCGCGTGCCCTTCTCCGGATGGCTCGCCCTGGGCAGCGCCGGGCTGGCACTGCTGGCCCCCACCCCCTACATCCTCGAGGGCCCCGGCCCCGCCGTGGACCTGCTGGGCGAACGCGAGGGTCGACCCGTGCTGCGCGTCGAGGGCGGCGAGGCGGACCCGGGTGAGGGGACCCTGCACATGACCACCGTGATGGTCGGGGGTCCTCCCATCGGCACCACCTCCCTGCTCGACCTCGGCCGCGGCCTGACGGACCCCGCCGTGGACGTGGTCCCGCGCGAGCTGATGTACCCCACCGGCGTCACCTCCGACGAGGTCGGCGAGGCCAATTCGGCGGCCATGTCGGACTCCCAGCAGACCGCGACCGCCGCGGCCCTGCACGAGCTCGGACGCGAGGTGCCCCAGCGGCTCGTCGTGCAGCAGCTCGTGCCCGGCGGGCCCGCCGAGGGCGTCCTGCGGGCCGGGGACGAGGTGATCGCCGCCGAGGGACGGCCCGTGGCCGACCTGGAGGCCGTGCGCGCCGCCGTCGGGGCCGCGGGGCCCGACCCGGTCACGCTGACGGTCCGCCGCGACGGCGTGGAGCAGGACCTCGAGGTGCCGGTGGCGGCCGCCCCCGAGGGCGCGCCCCAGCCGTGGCAGATGGGGGCCCTGATCGAGACCGCCTACGACGTCCCGGTGGACGTCGAGCTGACCGTGCCGGACATCGGCGGACCTTCGGCGGGTCTGATGTTCGCGCTCACCGTGATCGAGCGGCTGACCCCGGGGGCGATGACGGGGGGCGCCTCGATCGCCGGAACGGGCACGATCACGGGGGACGGCGTCGTGGGTCCCATCGGCGGGATCCCGCAGAAGGTGCGCGGCGCCGCCGAGGCGGGGGCCACGACGTTCCTCGCCCCCACGGCGAACTGCGAGGAGCTGGCCGGCCGTGTGCCCGAGGGTCTGACGGTGTACCCCGTGGACACGCTGGGCCAGGCCCGCGACATCGTCGAGGCGGTGGCCCGGGGGGAGAGCCCGGCCGCCGCCCGGACGTGCGGCTGAGCCGACGCACACCAGGACCACCAGACCACCAGACCACCAGACCACCAGACCGGACGACATGTCCGGGGCGCAGCGCCCCGGACCGGAGCAGAGCCCCGCGGACGCGGGAGGGAAGAGGACAGAGCAGTGAGCTTCGGACAGGGAGGCGGCGGACCGTTCGGCGGCCCGCCCCGTGACGGCGGCGGGACCGCCGGGGGCCAGTCCGGCCCGTTCGGGGCGTTCGGCCCCTTCGGCGGCGCCCCGCGCGGCCCGGGCGACGACGGCGACCGCGGTCCTGGTGGCCCGTTCGGCGGGGGCGGGTCCTCCGCCGCGCGCGGCAGGGGCCGGCCGGGCCGGCCGAGCGCGCTCGTGCTGACCATCATCGCGGTGGCCGTGCTCGTGGGGCTGTTCGTGGTGTTCACGAACGTCTACACGGACGTGCTGTGGTTCTCGCAGCTGGGCTTCACCGAGGTCTTCTGGACCGAGGTCCTCGCCAAGGCCGCGCTGTTCCTGATCGCCGGGCTCGGGATGGCCCTCGCCGTGTGGCTGGCGATCCGCACGGCCTGGCGCCACCGTCCCGCGGACGCGTCCGCGGCCGCGCGGGACTCGCTCAGCCAGGCCCAGCGCCAGCTCGAGCCCATCCGCCGCCTGGTGTTCCTGGGTGTCCCGCTCGTGCTCGGCGTGTTCGCCGGCTCCACCGCGATGAACGGCTGGAACACGGTCCTGCTGTTCCTGAACCAGGTGCCCTACGGCCAGGCGGACCCGGAGTTCGGCCTGGACCTCATGTTCTTCATGGCCACCCTGCCGTTCCTGACGCTCATGGTCGGGTACCTGATCTCGGTGGTCCTGGTCTCCGGCATCACCGGTCTGCTCGTGCACTACCTGTACGGCGCGGTGCGCGTGGAGGAGGGCGGCAGCGTGCGGATCACCCCGGCGGCGCGCGCCCACATCGGCATCACCCTGGCCGTGTTCCTGCTGCTGCAGGGCGTCAACTTCTGGCTCAACCGCTACCGCACCACGCAGTCGCAGACCGGCAACTGGGCCGGCGCGCTCTACACGGACGTGAACGCGGTCATCCCGACGTCGGCGATCCTGGCGGTCACGGCCGTGATCGTGGCCGGCCTGTTCGTGTGGACGGTGGTCTCGGGCCGGTGGCGGCTGTCGCTGATCGGCACCGCGGTCCTGGTCATCACGGCGCTCGTGGTGGGCACGGCGTACCCCTTCATCGTGCAGGAGTACCAGGTGAAGCCGTCCGAGCGCACGCTCGAATCCCAGTACATCGAGCGGAACATCGCCATGACGCGCGAGGCGTACGGCCTGGACGACGTCGAGGTGACGAACTATGAGGGCGCCACGGACCCCGAGGCCGGGGCCCTGGCGGGCGAGGAGGCCAACACGGCCAACGTCCGTCTCATGGACCCGAACCTGATCTCCCAGACCTTCGGGCAGCTCCAGCAGTTCCGTCCGTACTACTCGTTCCCCACCACGCTGCACGTGGACCGCTACGAGGTGGACGGCCAGACGCGGGACACCATCCTGGCGGCCCGTGACGTCAACGTGGACGACATGCAGTCGTGGGTGAACCGCCACACCATCTACACGCACGGCTACGGCATGGTCGTGGCCGACGCCTCCGAGGTCGCGGCCGGCGGCCGGCCCCAGTGGCTGCTCTCCGAGATCCCGACGCGCGGGCCGCTGGCCTCCGACCAGGACTACGAGCCGCGCATCTACTTCGGGCTCAACTCGCCCTCGTACTCGGTGGTGGGTGCGCCCGAGGGCGCGCCGGCCGTCGAACGCGACCGGCCGCAGACGGCCGACTCCCAGGAGGACACGGCGTACACCTTCTCCGGCGACGGCGGCCCCTCGGTGGGCAACCTGTTCAACCGGCTCGCGTACGCGGTGAAGTTCGGCTCGCCCGAGCTGGTGCTGTCCTCGGACGTGAACGAGGCCTCGCAGATCCTCTACGACCGCGACCCGGCCGAGCGCGTCCGCAAGGTCGCGCCCTACCTGACGGTGGACACCGCCCCCTACCCGGCGATCGTCGACGGCCGCGTGCAGTGGATCGTGGACGCCTACACGACCTCGGACCAGTTCCCGTACTCCACCGCGCAGCAGCTGGGCGAGGTCACGGTGGACTCCCTGAGCCAGGGCCAGAACCCGGCGCTCCAGGGCCGGGTGAACTACATCCGCAACTCGGTGAAGGCGACGGTGGACGCGTACGACGGCTCGGTGTCTCTCTACGCGTGGGACGACCAGGATCCGCTGCTGCAGGCCTGGCAGAACGTCTACCCGTCCTCGCTGCGCCCGTACTCGGAGATGAGCGCCGGACTCCTGGACCACGTCCGCTACCCGGAGGACATGTTCAAGGTCCAGCGCGAGCTGCTCGGCCGCTACCACGTGACCGACGCGGACGACTTCTACGAGAACAACGACGCGTGGTCCGTGCCGTCGGACCCCACGCGCGAGGAGGACGTCAAGCAGCCGCCGTACTACATGACGCTGCAGATGCCCGGCCAGGACGAGCCGGCGTTCTCCCTCACCAGCAGCTACATACCGCAGATCACGGACGGTGCCCAGCAGCGCAACGTGCTCTACGGGTTCCTCTCCGCCGCCGGCGACGCCGGCACGGGGGAGGACGGCGTGAAGGCCGAGGGCTACGGGCAGCTCCGACTGCTCGAGCTGCCGCGGTCCACCACGGTGCCCGGCCCGGGCCAGGCGCAGGCCAACTTCGACTCGAACGCGGACGTCTCGCGGGAGCTGAACCTGCTGCGCCAGGGCGCGTCCGAGGTGCTCAACGGCAACATGATCACCCTGCCGGTGGCCGGCGGCATCCTCTACGTCCAGCCGGTGTACGTCCGCTCCTCGGGCGGCACCACCTACCCGACGCTGCGCAAGGTGCTCGTCTCCTTCGGCGACAAGGTCGGCTTCGCGGACACCCTCCAGGAGGCCCTGGACCAGGTGTTCGACGGGGACTCGGGCGCGGTCACCCCGGAGGAGAAGCAGGCGGAGGCGCCCGCGCCGGGCGAGGAGCCGACGGCTCCGGGCACCGTCGAGGAGGAGCTCTCGGCGGCCCTCGAGGAGGCTCAGGACGCCCTGACCCAGGGCCAGGAGCGTCTGGCCGAGGGCGACTGGGCCGGCTACGGCGAGCAGCAGAAGCGTCTCAACGAGGCCCTGAAGCGTGCCACCGCCGCCGACGACGCCCTGGGCGGCGACGCGCCTGCCCAGGAGCAGGCCCCGGCCGAGGCGAGCCCCGCGCCGTCGTCGAGCCCCAGCCCGACGCCGAGCGGCTGAGTCGGCGCCGGCGGGCCGGGCCCGCCGGACCGTCGACGACGGCCCCGGCCACGCACCGCGCGTGGTCGGGGCCGCTGTCGTCTCGGGGCAGGTGGCCGCCGCATGGCCGCCGGGTGGCGGGGTGCTGACGCCGATTTGAACTCGACGGAACAGGTGTGTATAGTTCTAGAAGTCGCCGCGGGGTGGAGCAGTTCGGTAGCTCGCCGGGCTCATAACCCGGAGGTCGCAGGTTCAAATCCTGCCCCCGCAACGAGAAGGAGAAGGCCCCCAGCATCTGCTGGGGGCCTTCTCGCATGTCCGGACCCGGTCGCCCCGGCCCGCCGGCACGGTGCCGGCGGGCGAGCCGACCGCCCTCGGGCGATCAACGCGGGGGAGCGGGAGCGTCAGCGGCTCGAGGCCCGGACCGCCTGCTGGGCCGGGGTGCGGCGGCCCGGGTCGGTGCGGCGCAGCCAGACGGCAGCGATGATCGCGATGACCGCGATGGCGCCCCAGATGCCGACGACGGCCCAGGACAGGCCCGCGAGGAGCAGCAGCGGCACGAAGGACACGGCCGCGATCTCCACGGGCACCACCGGGATGTAGGCCACGCCGAACTGCTCCATGGTCCCGGACTTCAGCTTCGGGTCCACGATGCGCAGCATGGCCACGCCCGTGGCGACGGCGCCGGTGGCCCAGCCCCACGTGAACAGCTGCTTCTCGAACCACGCGTCGGTCATGACGCGCGGCGCCACGACGATCCCCAGGAACAGGGCCAGCGCGAGGCCGATCACGAACAGGAGCAGCAGCGGCTGCCAGTAGTCCACGACCACGGTCGGGGCGATCGCGGCGATGCCGCAGACGATGAGGATGTCCGTGGCGGTGCCGGACACCGAGTTCAGCGAGCCCGGGTCGAGGAACTTCGCCGTCTTCGTGGCCTGGAACAGGACGCGAGCGATCAGGCCGAGGAGGAACGCGATCGCGAACGCGGGGATGATCAGCTGGGGTCCGTCCTCGCCCACGACGCTCGGCCACACGGACGTGATCCAGGAGACCACGCCGTGCGCGGCCGCCGCGATCATCGCGACGACGCCGACCTGGAAGGCCAGTGACTCCACCGAGGCCGCCGAGAAGGTGTGCCGGCCGATGACCGGGCGTTCCTCCACCTGGTTCAGCACCCCGGTGCGCAGCTCCTCCGGGATGGAGGTCAGGCCCGCGAACTCCCGCGCGTGGCCGCGCTGCGCGCCGATCTTGGCCTGGATGATGCCACCCACCACGCCGACGATCATGCCGACGGTGGCCGAGGTGTAGGCCAGCGAGGTGACGGTCGCATCACCGTTGGCCGCGTATGCCTGGCCCACGGCGGCCGCGGAGCCGAAGCCGCCCGCCCAGCCGGCGAACAGCAGGGCGGCGAACGAGTCGGGCGCGTCGAACAGCGGCTGCAGGAGGACCAGCGTGACGAGGGCGCCGATGGCCACCTGGGAGGCGTAGATCAGCACGCCGTAGGACGCGAACGCACCCACGGGGCGGCCGATCTTGCGGACGTCGAAGTCGTCGGTGAGCGCGATGCACACGAACACGATGACGATCAGGATCGAGCCGTACGTGCCCAGCTGGGAGCTGAACGGCAGCCAGCCCAGGCCGTTCGGGCCGAGGACCAGGCCCAGGATGCCGGCGATGACGGAGGCCGGGATCATCAGGGTCTGGAGGGGCGTGATGACGGCACGGGCCAGCGTGCCCACGGCCAGGAGCGCGCCGATGAGGCCGGCGTCGACCAGCACGGACCAGGCCGTGAACTGCTCTTGCATGGGGTTCTTCCTCTGTGCGGGGACGGGGGCGTCCCGCGGAGCGTGCCGAGGGACCCCGGGACAGTACCAAAGGAGCGCGGGGGCCGGGGCGCGTCCGGGAGGAGCACCGGGCCGGGGCGCACGAGGACGGCCCGCCGCGCCGGCGTGGGCCGGGCGACGGGCCGTGGGGAGGGGCGGGGTCAGCCGCGCGCGGTGCCGGTCTCCTCGGCGGTCCCCTCGGCCGCGTAGTCGAGGGTCAGGGTCTCATCGGCGTCGACGTCGCCCGAGGTGAGGGCGGCCTGGCCGGCGCCGCCGGCCTTGAGGGCGGCGAGGCGGGCCTCCACCTCGGTCTTCTCGCCGAGGTCCTCGAGGGACTCGAACTGGGCGTCGAGGGAGGAGGCGGCGATCTCCTGCTGGCCGCGCACGCGGGCCTCCTCGCGACGGACCTTCTCTTCGAAGCGGGAGACCTCGGAGGTCGGGTCCAGCAGGTCGATCGACTTCACGGCGTCGGCCACCGCGGACTGGGCGTGGGCGGACTTGGCGCGGGCGGTCAGCTCGTCGCGCTTGGCGACCAGCTGCTGACGCTTGACCTTCATCTGGTCCAGACCGGTCTTCAGGCGCTCCACGATCTCGCGCTGCGAGGCGATGGTCGGCTCCGCGGACTTCGCCTGGCGCTCGAAGTCCATCTGGCGCTCGATGGCCACCTTGGCGAGGTTGTCGAACTTGTCCGCCGAGGCGGTGTCACCCTTGGTGCGGAAGTCGTCGGCCTTCTGGGAGGCGGCCAGCGCCTTCTGGCCCCAGCTGCGGGACGCGTCCTGGTCCTCGCGGTAGTCGTCCTCGATCATTCGCAGGTTGCCGATCGTCTGGGCGACGGCGGCCTCGGCCTCCGCGATGTTGTTCGTGTAGTCGCGGACCATCTGGTCCAGCATCTTCTGGGGGTCCTCGGCCTTGTCCAGCATCGCGTTGATGTTGGCCTTCGCCAGCGTGCTGATGCGGCCGAAGATGGACTGCTTGACCATGGTGTCTGCCTTTCGTCGGTCTTTCACGTCAGCGCAGACCGTCGGCCTGCGTCCACCCCGTCCCGCGCGTGCGGGCCGGGCCGGCGCCCGGGGCGCCGGAGTTCATGGGGCGGCGGTCAGAAGCCGCCGCCGGAGATGTCGCCGAACCCGCCGAAGTCGCCGCCGCCGAGGCCGCCGCCGTCGAACCCGCCGAAGCCACCGCCGCCCCAGCTGCCGCTGTTCAGGATCGAGTTCATCAGGATGCCGCCGAGCAGTGCGCCGCCGAGGCCGCCGCCGAAGCTGCCGCCCACTCCGGCGCGCGGGCGTGCACCGTACATGCCGCCCACCATGCCGGGGCCGTAGCCGAAGCCCTCGACGTCCGCGCGGGCCAGCTCGCTCGCGCGCTCGGCCAGCTGGGAGGCGCGCTGCGCCTGCTGGAGGGCGGCCACGGGGTCGGTGCGGCCGAGGCTGATCGCCGAACGCAGCGTGTGGTCGGCCTCCGCGAGCCGGGTCCGGGCCTCCGAGCCCACCGCACCGCGCCGGGCGCCGATGAAGTCGGCCGTGCCGTCGATCTGCGCCTGGGCCTGGGCGATCGTGGAGGTGAGCACCTGGGAGGCCTGGCGGGCCTGCTCCCGAGCGTCGCGGACGCCGGCCAGCGGGGTGTTGAGCTGGCGGTGCGCGGCCTCGAGCTGGTGCAGCAGCTCCAGGGGGTCCGGGCGGCCGGCCGCGAGGGCTCGGCGCACCGCGTTCACAGCGTTCTTCATCCCCGCCACCGGGCCGGCCAGCTCGGGGTTCGACCCGTTGGCCACGAGCGCCTCGGCCTCGGCGACGTCCTGCTCGGACTGGGCGAGGCCCGTCTGCAGGTTGCCCAGCATGGCCCGCAGGGACCCCTCGGCCTTGCCCACCGCCTCCGTGAGCGTGTCCACCTGGCTGAGCGCCTCCTCGGCGGCACGCACGGCCAGCGCCGCCGTGGAGCGGTCCTGGGCGTCCCACGCGCTCCGCGCCTTCGCGACGGCGGTCTCCACGAACTCGAGCCGCTCCCGGGCCTGCGCCGCGTTGTCCGCGACCTCGGCGAGGGCGGACTCCGCGTACTGGCCGTGCAGCGCGGCGATCGCCGACTCGGACTCCTGCACCCGGGACCGCGCCTCGGGCAGGCGGGCGTCGACGCGCTCCAGGGCCTCGGGCACCTGGTTCTCGAGGTCGCGCAGGGAGTCGAACTCCTTCTTGTGCGCCGCGAGGGCCGCACCCACGGCCTCGCTGCGCTGGATGATCTCCTTGAGCCAGGCGCGCTGCTCGGCCTCGGTGTCCGGGATCTCGTCGTCGAGCTGGTGCTGGAGCTGGAACGAGGCCCGCATGTGCTCCTTGGCCCGATCGATGTCCTCGCGGAACGTCGCCACGGACTTCTCCCCGTAGGACGCCTCGGCGAAGCCCAGCTCCTGCTCCGAGGAGCGGATGGCGTCGTCCGCGGCCACGAGCTTCGAGCCGGCCTGGGTGCGCAGCTGCTCCACGCTGAGCTCGTCGAGGGGGTCGCGGCGGACCTCCTCGGTGCGGCCCCCTTCGACCGCGCCGCCCTGCGTGCGCTTCCGGCTGCGGGCCACGAGCACGCCGCCGCCCACGGCCGCGGCCACCGCGCCCGCGCCGAGCACCGCCGTCAGGGCCCCGCCGCCGGAGGCGCCCTGGGCCGTGCTCCCGTCGCCCGCGGTGCCGGCCGGCAGGGCACCGGCCGGATCGTACTCGGCCCCGCTGGCCCCCGTGCCGTCGAGCGTGCCGTCGGCGGCGTCGTCGAGCCCCTGCACCGCGGCGGTGCCCGCCGCGAGCCATTCCGCCGAGCCGGGGTCCGTGCCGATCTTGGACAGCTCCGGGCCCACGTAGGTGCGCGTCACCTGGTTCTGCAGGTCCGCGTCCCCGCCGCTGTCCAGCCCATAGGCGCGGTCCTCGACCGCGATCGCCAGGACCGAGTCGTTCGTCCCGAGCCCGCGCTGGCGCGCCACGTCCTGGGCCAGCGTCTGGGCGTCCGTGCTGAACTCATCCACGTAGACGACGTACAGCCCCTGCCCGGTGTCCCGGCGCAGGTCCTGGATCTCCTGGGTCAGCCGCTGCTCATCGGAGGTCGAGAGCACCCCGGCCTCGTCCACCACGTACACGCCCGGCGGCACCGTCACGGCGTGCGAGGCGGGTGCCGCCACCAGGAGGCCCAGGCCTCCCAGACCCGCGGCGGTCACGGCGCGCGCCAGACGGCCGACATCGGCGGGGCGGGTGGGCACGGTCATGCGGGGTCTCCTTCGACGGCGGAGGCGAGCCGCCGCACCGGGCGGACCCGCCGGATCCTGGGGTTGAGTGTAGGGCGGCGTGGGAATCGGGCACCAGGGATCCGGCGCGGCCGGGACCGTGGGAGGAGCGGACGTTCGGCCTCTAGGCGGCGTTCAGTCATGCACGCTAGCGTGGACGTGCCCCGGGGCGCGCGTCCGCAAGACGACGGGCGTCTGTGTCGACCGCCCGGGGCCCGACCCGAAGCGAGGACCCCGTGGACCAGACCGCCGCCCCCACCCAGCCCCCCGTGCCGACGGCCCGCACCGTCGCGCGTCCCCGGCCCCAGTCCCGCGCCCGTGCCGGGGCGGGCCTGCTCGCCGCAGCCGTGCTCATGGTGGGGCTCTCCGGTTGCGCGGTCGCGGAGGACGGCGGCGAGGCCGCGTCCGAGGCCGCGAGCTCCTCCTCCTCGCAGGCGACGGACACCTCGGCCGAGGCCGGGGGACAGCCCGTGGCGGACACCGCCGTCGGGAACGCCGCGAGGACCGCGCTGCCCTCCGTGGTGACCATCTCCGCGACGTCGAGCTCCGCCTCCGGTTCCGGTTCCGGGTCGATCCTGGACACGGAGGGGCACATCCTCACGAACACCCACGTGGTCACCCTCGGCGGCCAGGCCAACGACGCCGAGCTGACGGTGCGCACCTCGGACGGGGAGGTCTACGCTGCCACCGTCGTGGGCACCGACCCGCTGTCCGACCTGGCCGTCATCAAGATCGACGCCCCGGACCTCACCCCCATCCAGATCGGCCGGTCCGGGGATTTGAAGGTCGGGGACGAGGCCGTCGCCATCGGCGCCCCCCTGGGCCTGCCGAACACCGTGACCGACGGGATCATCTCCACCCTGGACCGGACCATCGCGGTGGCGTCCTCCGAGGCGCCCGAGCCGCAGGGCGAGAGCTCCGGCTCGTCCTCCGGCACCGATCAGTACCGTTTCCAGCTGCCGGGCACCCCGCAGGGCACCCGGGGCGAGGTGTACATCAACGTGCTGCAGACCGACGCGGCCATCAACCCCGGCAACTCCGGAGGCGCGCTCGTCGACGCCGAGGGTCGCCTGGTGGGCGTGAACGTCGCGATCGCCTCGGCCGGCCAGGACCCGAGCGAGGCGGGCAACATCGGGGTCGGCTTCGCCATCCCCGTGGACTACGCCCAGCGGGTCGCACAGGACCTGATCGACCACGGCAAGGCCACGCATGCCATGCTCGGCGTGAGCGTCACCCCGGAGCCCGCCGAGGTGCAGGGCGGCAGCGAGAACGCCCGGACCGTGTTCAGCGACGGCGCCCGCGTCCAGCAGGTCGTGGGAGAGTCGGCGGCCGACGCGGCCGGGCTGAAGGAGGGCGACGTGATCACCGCCGTCGGCGACCGCGCGGTGATCGACTCCGAGTCCCTCACCGCCGTCGTCCGCGAGCACCGCGTGGGAGACTCGGTGGACGTCACCTACCTCCGCGACGGCGCGGAGCAGACGACCGAGGTGACGTTCACGGAGGACACCCGCTCGTGACCACCACGCTCACCACCCCCGCCGCGCTCGCGGCCCACCACGGCTGGCGCCGGGTCCTGGCCGTCGGCGCCCACCCGGACGACCTCGACTTCGGGGCCGCCGCCACCCTGGCCGGCTTCCGCGCGGCCGGGCTGCACATCGAGCTGTGCATCGTGACGGACGGGGACGCCGGCGGCTTCGACTCGGAGGGCCCGGAGGCGATGACCGCCCGCCGGCACGCCGAACAGCGCGCGGCCGCCGCCGTCGTCGGTGCCGCCGAGGTCCACTTCCTCGGCGAGCGCGACGGACACCTCGAGCCGGACCACGGCGTGCGCCGCAAGCTCGTGGCGCTGATGCGCCGCGTCCGCCCGGACGTGGTGCTCAGCACCCACCCGGAGCGGGACTGGGAGCGGATGCAGGCCGCCCACCCGGACCACCTCGCCTGCGGCGAGGCCGTGGTGCGCGCCGCGTACCCGGCGGCCGAGAACCCGTACGCGTACCCGGAGCTCGCGGCGGAGGGGCTCGAGGCGTTCAAGGTCCGGAACCTGCTGCTGTACGCCGCCCCCGCCGCGCGCCGGAACACGGTCGTGGACGTCACGGGCCTGGCGGAGCAGAAGCTGCGCGCCCTCGACGCCCACCTCTCCCAGCACCCGGACGTCGACGCGATGCGGCGGCACGTGCTCGCCCAGATGGCCGAACATCACCGGCGCGCCGCCGGCCCGGCCGCCGCGCCGGGTCACGCCGAGGCGTTCCACCTGGTCACGGTCAACGGTCCGAGCACCATCGCCGGGTTCTGAACCGCCCCCCTGCGGGGGATCTCAGTTGGTGCTCGGCCGACCGCCGTAGCGCGGGCCGGTCTGCGCGGTGGGGTCGAGGTCCACGCCGACGACGGGCTCCGACGTCGGCACCTCCGAGCCCGAGCTGGGCTCCACGGAGATGCCCATCGCCGCGAAGCGGTCCAGCCCCCGGAAGGTGACGGGCTCGCCGAAGCCGTTGGCGTCGAACGTGCCGAGCGAGGCCGGGGCCGTGCCGTCCGAGGGGTAGAGCCACAGCTGGTAGGACTGACCCTCCGGCAGCTGGGGCATCCCGCTGATCGTCAGGTAGCCGCTGTTCTGCTCCCGGGACAGGAACGCCTGGACCGTGCCGCCGTCCTGGGCCGGGTACTCCGAGGTCGTGAACAGGTCCTTCGACTGGTCGATGCGGTGCACGATGCCCGGCCGCGTGAACTGACTCCACACCGTCCACCCGCCGACGCCGAGCACGAGGGCCGCGAGCAGCAGGAGGGCGGTCACCTTGAGCCAGCGCAGGCGGTCCCGCGGCGGGCCGGCGGGGGCGGACTCGTCGCCGATCAGGTCCATGCCCACGTCCTGGGCGGGCAGGCGACGCAGGACCTCGTCGAGCAGGGCCGACGGCGGCTCGGCCGTCACGGACCGGAACGCCCAGGCCACCGCCTGGCGCGCACCGTCCACCCGGGAGCGCCACCGGGCCAGCTCGCCGCCCCGCCGCTGCACGGCGGAGAAGGCCGCGGTGTGCCCGGCCGTGTCGAGGGCGTGCACGGCCGAGAGGTCGGCCAGCTCGAGTGCGCGGCCGGCGTCCACGTCCTCGCGCACGTCCGCGCCGAGTGCCGGGCCGGTCGCCGGGGCCGGCGCGGACGGCCGGGCGGCGTCCTGCGTGAGGTCGCGGCGGGCCGCCACGACCTGCCGCACGCCGTCACGCAGGAGGGTGCGGGCCTGGTCGGCCGGCAGACCCAGCCGATCGGCGACCTCCCGGTCGGTGCAGCCGCCCAGCCACGCCAGTCGCACGGCCTCGTAGGCGTCCGGGGCCACGCGGTCGACGAGGTCCTCGGGCAACGGCGCGGGCCCGGCCGGGCCGGGACGACGCCCACGTTCCGCCGCGGAGCCGCCGGCGCGGCGCAGCGAGGTCATCACACGGTGGGCGAGGACCTCGAGCCACGTGAACACCTGGCGCTCGCGGTGGGTCGCGTCGTCACGCTCGCTCAGGTCGAGCCCGGCCTCGGAGGCCTCCTCCCATGCCGTCAGGTAGGTGCGGACCGTGGCCGCGGCGGCGTCGTCGCCGGGGCCGAACATCGCTTCGGCCAGGCCGTGCACCCACGGGACCGTGGCGTCGTAGAACGCGGAGAACGCGGCCCGGTCACCCTCGGCGCTGCGGCGCAGGAGGGTGTCCAGGGCGGGCTGGCCGGCGTCATCGGGGCGGTCGGCGTGGGGCTCGGACGCGTCAGGAGTCTGCATGGTGGCCTCAGTCTAGGGAATCGGGGCGGGCAGCGGACCCGGCGAAGTCGTGCTGGCGCCAGGCCTCGTACACGGCGATGGAGACGGCGTTCGCCAGGTTCAGGGACCGACGGGCCGGCTGCATGGGCAGGCAGACGGTCTCGGTGACCCGCGGATCGGTCAGCACCTCCTCGGGCAGGCCGGTGGACTCGCGGCCGAAGAGCAGCACGTCGCCGGGCCGGTAGGCGACCCGGTCGTGCCGCACGGACCCGCGCGCGGTGAAGGCCAGCACACGGGCGGGGGCGAGGGCCGCGAGCGCCGCGTCGAGGTCCGGGTGCACCGTCACCACCGCGAGGTCGTGGTAGTCCAGGCCGGCGCGGCGCAGGTGGGCGTCCTCGAACCCGAAGCCCAGCGGCTCCACGAGGTGCAGCTCGGCCCCCGTGAGGGCGGCGAGCCGGATCGCGTTGCCGGTGTTGCCGGGGATCTCCGGGGTGAGCAGCAGGATCCGGAAGCCGGGGGTGCCGGGCGCCGGGGCGCGGTCGGCGCCCTCGTGCGGGTTCGGTCGGGGTGGGGTGGGGGAGTCGGGCACGCGCCCAGCCTAGTGGGGCGCCGCCGGGCGGGGGCGTGCCTCAGTGGAGCCGGTCGACCAGCGCGCCGAGCGCGCGCCGGTCCACGAGGTCCGGGTCCGTGCCGGTGCCCAGGAAGAGCGCGACCTCGCGCGCGAACGCGATCCCGGGTGCGGGCGGGGCGGTGAGCAGGTCGGCCTGCGCCTCCGGCGCGTCGGCGCCGCGCGTGTGGCGGATCACGGGTGCGTGCCGCGCGTCGCGGTCCGTCATCACGTGCACGAATCCGCCGACGGTGACTTGGGGCAGGGCCTGCTGCCACGCCATCATCGCGGGGCCGAGCAGCGGCGGGGCCACGGGGCGGCCCCGGGAGCGCAGGTCCGCCCCGTCCCAGGTGTAGGTCCCTTCCGGGACCATGACGGAGCCGATCAGCGCCAGGCGGTGGCCGCACAGCACCGCGTGGTCCACGTCGAGGTGCCGTCCCCAGCGCCCGCCCAGCCGCAGCCCGGTCAGGACCCGGGCGGCCGGGAGCGCGTCCGCCACGTGGCGCAGCAGCACGTCGAGGGTGCGGGCCTGCCGCAGCACCCGGTGCTCGTCCGGCAGGATGCCGCGCGGCCGCGGCGCCCCGTGGACGCGTTGGCTCGATCGCGGCAGGTCCAGCACGGTCGGGTCCGTCTCCGCCTCGCCGGGCGGGGGCTCGTAGCGCACGGGGCGGGCGGCACGTCCGCCGGGTCCGGACCGTCCCGACGGTCTCGCCGGCCCTGATCCGGCCGTCGCGCGGGGGCTGCGGGGACCGACGTCCGGGCCGGGCAGCGAGAGGTCGTACCGGCGCCGGGCCTCGGCGTCGCCGAGCAGGTCCCACGCCCGCGTCACGGCCCGGAAGGCGGCGGGGTCGCCACCGACGTCGGGGTGCGCGGCCCGGGCCGCGCGGCGGTAGGCCCGCCGGACCTCCTCGGCGGTCGCGTCGCGGGGCACGCCGAGGACCTCGTAGGCGGTGCGGTGCTCCTCGGCCGCGCTCACGACGTGGCGTCCGGGCCGGGGGAGGCGTGCCGCTCGTGGTGCAGGCGCAGGAACAGCATGCCGTCGTCGTGGAGCACCTGGACCAGCTGCAGCCGGGCGGGGAGGCCGGGGCCGTCCTCGCCGGTCAGGACGCGGCCGGCGGCGGGTCCGGCCAGCAGCGGCGCCACGGTGAGGTGCACCTCGTCCACGAGGCCGGCCGCCGCGAGGCTGCCGAACAGGCGCGGTCCGCCCTCGCAGTGGACGACGCGGGCGCCGCGCGCGTGCAGGGTCGCCACCACGGTCTGGGGGTCCACGTGCTCCTCGCCGACCGCCAGCACGTCCGCGTGCGCGGCCAGCGCCGTCGCCCGCTCCGGCTCGGCCGCGAGGCCGGCCCGGGACGTGAGGATCCAGGGGCGGACCGGGGCGGCCGTGAAGAACGCGGACGCCGGGTCCAGGTCCAGGCTGCCGCTGACCACGGCCACGGGCGGGTCGGCAGGCCGGTCGGCCGCCGCGCGTCGACGCCGGTCCTCCTCGGAGAGGAGCGGTCCCTCGTAGCCTTCGGCGCGGATGGTCCCGGCCCCCACGAGGACGACGTCGGCGTCGTGCCGGGACAGCGAGAGCAGCCGCTGGTCCGCGGGGGAGCCGAGCCCGCCCGCACGGCCGTCCAGGGTGGCCGCACCGTCGGCGGAGGCGATGAACACGACGCGGACCCAGGGTCCGGGGCCGGTGTCCTCGGCCGCCGGGGCCGCGAGGGCGGCGCGGAGGGCGTCGTCGTCCAGGCCGGGGCCGGTCTCGGTCAGCCGTCTCATGCCCGCCCCCCGCGGTGGGCGCGGTGTCCGGCCAGGGTGCTGCGGTCCGGCGGCGGGTTCTCCGCGCCCATGTTGTGGACCAGGCGCGCCGGCTCGCGCCACCCGAACACGCACTCGAGCATGCGGGCCGCCGAGACGGAGGCGTCGGCGTCGTGCATGCGCAGGATCCGGGCGCCGCCGTACACGCAGGCCGCGGCCGCGGCCAGCGAGCCGGGCAGGCGCTCGTGCCGGTGCCGGTCCAGGCTCTCGCCGATGAAGTCCTTGTTCGAGACCGCGGCCAGCACGGGCAGCCCCAGGGTGGCGATTTCGTCCAGCCGCCGCGTGATCTCGAGGGTGTGCCGGGTGTTCTTGTTCAGATCGTGGCCGGGGTCCACGATGATCCTCTCCTCGGGGACGCCGAGCGCCACGGCCCGGTCGACGGTGCGCCGCAGGTGGTCGCGGACCTCCCTGACGACGTCGCCGTAGGTCGGCCGGGGGACCACGGCCCGGGGTCCGCGCACGTGGGCGAGGGAGTGGGTGACCACGAGGTGCGCGCCCGCGGCGGCCACCACCCGGCCCAGGTCCGCGTGGAACAGTCCCGTGGTGTCGTTGACGACGTCCGCCCCCGCCGCCAGGGCCGCCTCGGCCACGGCCGGCTGGAACGTGTCCGCCGAGAGGATCAGCCGGCGCGATGCCTCGGACGACCCGGCTCCGTCCCCGCTCCGCAGGGCCGCGATCAGGGGGACCACCCGCGCCGCCTCCTCGGTCGGGTCGAGCTCCGCCCCGGGCGCGAACGGCACGCCGCCGACGTCGACCCACTCGGCTCCGGCGTCCGCCGCGGCGTGGGCCTGGGCGAGGGCGTCCTCCAGGACGGCGCCGGCGCCGTCGTCGTAGAAGGAGTCCGGGGTGCGGTTGACCACGGCCATCGTGACGATCCGGCGGCGGAAGTCGATCTCGTGGTGGGCGAACCGGTGCACCGGGTGGACGAGCGGGACGGAGGGGGTCGGCACCCGGCCATTCAACCACCGGCGCCGCACGGTGACAGTGCGCCCCGGAAGGACTATGTTTCCCTCCCGTGACATTTACCTCGTCGCCGCGGGTCGGCCCGCGCCGGCCCCGCATCCGTCCGACCCAGCTCGTGGTCGGGTCCTTCCTCGTCGCCATCGTGACGGGCACCGGCGCACTGCTGCTGCCCGCCTCGTATCAGGGCCGCGCGCCCACCCCGCTGGAGGCCGCGTTCACGGCGACCAGCGCCACCACGGTGACGGGCCTCGGCGTCGTGGACACCCAGACGTTCTGGACACCCCTGGGTCAGCTCGTGATCCTCACGCTCATCAAGCTCGGTGGCCTGGGCGTCATGACGTTCACGTCGCTGCTGGGGCTGGTGATCCTCCGGCGGCTCGGCCTCACCCAGCGCCTCGACGCCGCGGCCTCCACCCGGGCCGAGGGGATCGGGGACCTGCCCCGGGTGCTGCGGGCCCTGATCCTGTACTCCACGGCCGTCGAGGCCTCGGTGGCGCTGCTGCTGAGCCTGCGCTTCTGGCTGGGCGCGGGAATGTCCCCGGGCCAGGCACTGTGGCAGGGGGTCTTCCACGCGGTCTCCGCATTCAACAACGCCGGGTTCGCGCTGTTCAGCGACAACCTCATGGGCTTCGTCTCGGACCCGTTCATCTGCCTGCCGATCGCGGCGGCGATCATCTTGGGCGGCCTGGGCCTGCCGGTCGTGCTGACCCTGCGGCGAGACCTGCGCCGACCCGAGCGGTGGAACCTCACGGTCCGGCTCGTGCTCGTGGGCACCGCGGTGCTGCTGGTGGGCGGCACGCTCATGTACCTCGTCCTCGAGTGGTCCAACCCGCGGACCCTGGGCGGTCTGGACCCGGCCTCGCGCGTGCTCGCGGCGTTCTTCCAGTCCGTCACGACCCGCACCGCCGGCTTCAACACCCTGGACTACGGGCAGATGCACCCCGTGACGCTCTTCGCCACCGACGTGCTCATGTTCATCGGCGGCGGCCCCGCCGGCACCGCCTCGGGCGTGAAGATCACGACGGCGAGCGTCCTGCTGTTCATCGTGCTCGCGGAGATCCGGGGGGAGGGCGCCGTCCATGCGTTCGGCCGCCGGCTCTCCCGGACCACGCACCGCGAGGCGATCACCGTGATCATGCTCTCCGCGACCGCGATCGCCGTCGCCACGATGGCGCTCATGGGCCTGTCCTCGTTCACGACCGACCAGATCCTGTTCGAGTGCGTGTCCGCGTTCAGCACGGTGGGCCTGTCCACCGGCATCACCGCCCAGCTGCCGCCGGCCGCGCAGGGCATCCTGATGCTCCTCATGTTCGTCGGCCGCATCGGCCCCGCCACCGTCGCCGGCAGCCTGGCCCTGACCGACCGCACCCGCCACTTCGAGTACCCGAAGGAGAGACCCCTCATTGGCTGATCTCACCCGTTCCCTGTTCGCCCCCCGCCGGGGCGACCGCCCCACCGTGGCCGTCCTCGGGCTCGGCCGGTTCGGCTCAGGGGTCGCCCGCGAGCTCATGGAGTCCGACTGCCACGTGCTGGGGGTCGACGCCGATGCCGAGGCCGTCCAGGCGCTCAACGGCCGGCTGACCCACGTCGTCCGCGCGGACAGCACGGACGAGGAGGCGATGCGCCAGCTCTCGGTCCACGAGATGGACCACGTCGTCGTCGCCATCGGCGGCGACCTCGCGGACTCGATCCTCACCGTCTCGCTGATGCGGCGGTTCGGGACGCACCAGCTCTGGGCCAAGGCCAATGACGACCGCCACGGCGAGATCCTGCGTCAGCTCGGCGTGGAGCACGTGGTCCACCCGGAGCGGGACATGGGCCGCCGCGTGGCGCACCTGGTCAGCACGTCCTTCCAGGACTTCGTCGAGGTCGAGCCGGGCCTGGCCATGGTCCGGGCCACGCCGCCGTCGCGCCTGCTGGGCAGGGACCTGCGAGCCACCGGGCTCGCGGGGGAGCGGGGCATGCGCGTGGTCGCGGTCCGCAGCCGCGGCACGTGGCTCTACCCGCCGAGTCACTACGTCCTCGAGCCCGAGGACACGATCCTCCTGGTGGGCCCGACCCGCGACGTCGAGCGGTTCCTCGCCCGGGACTGATCCGGGCACATCCGGCGCGGCTCCTAGACTGGCCGGGTGACCACCCCGGACCGCGTGCACCTGGACCACGCCGCCACCACGACGGTGCGCCCCACCGCGCTCGCGGCCCTGGCCGAGGCGGCCGCGCTGCCGGGCAACCCGGCCTCCCTCCACGCCTCCGGCCGCCGGGCCAAGCTGCACCTCGAGGAGGCGCGGGAGCGCATCGCCGCGGCGCTCGGGGCGCACCCCCCCGAGGTGATCCTCACGTCCGGGGGCACCGAGGCGGACAACCTCGCCGTCCAGGGGCTGTACCGGGCCCGCCGCGCGGTCGCGCCGGAGCGCACCCGGATCGTGCTGACCGGCATCGAGCACCACGCGGTCCTCGACGTGGTGGACTGGCTCGCTGCGCACGAGGGTGCCGAGCCGGTGCTCGTCCCGGTCGACGACGACGGGCGGGTCGACCTCGCCGCATGGGGGGCCGCGCTGGCGGCCGCGCCCGAGCGGACCGCCCTGGCCACGCTGATGTGGGCCAACAACGAGATCGGCACGGTCCAGCCCGTCGCGGAGGCCGCCCGGCTCGCGGCCGACCACGGGATCCCGTTGCACACCGACGCCGTCCAGGCCCTCGGGGCGGTGCCCGTGGACTTCGCCGCGTCCGGGGCCGCGACCCTGGCCGTCTCGGGGCACAAGGTCGGTGCCCCCGTGGGTGTCGGCGCCCTGTTCGTGCGCCGGGACGTCACCCTGGAGGCCGTGGTGCACGGCGGCGGTCAGGAACGCCGCCTGCGCTCGGGCACGGTGTCGGTGGCGCTGGCCGCCGCGCTGGCGGCCGCCGTGGCGGAGGCCGTCGCGGAGCAGCCCGCCGAGGCCGCCCGCCTGGGCGGGCTGCGGGACGAGGTGATCGCCGCCGTCGACGCCCTGGACGGGGTGCGCCTGACCGGGCCGCGGGACCTCGACCCGGCGACGGGGGAGCCGCTGCCGCCGGGGACGCGCCGACTGCCCGGCAACGTCCACATCACCGTGCCGGGCCGGACGGCGGACGCGCTGCTGTTCTCCTTCGACATGGCCGGACTGGACACCTCGTCCGGGTCGGCGTGCACCGCCGGGGTGGCCGAGCCGTCGCACGTGGTCGCGGCCCTGCCGGGGCGGACGGAGGCCGACGCGCGGGCCACCCAGCGGTTCACCCTCGGCCGGACGACGACGCTGGCCGAGACGGCCGCGCTCATCGACGCGCTGCGGACGCTGCTGGGGCCGGGCGTCTAGACTGGAGCGCCCGTCCGTCGTCGAGAGAGGAGTCCGCCCGTGAAGGTCCTGGCCGCCATGTCCGGGGGAGTCGACTCCGCCGTCGCCGCGGCGCGTGCCGTGGACGCCGGGCACGACGTCGTCGGCGTCCACCTGGCCCTGTCCCGCATGCCCGGCACCCTGCGCACCGGCTCGCGTGGCTGCTGCACCATCGAGGACGCCTCGGACGCGTGGCGCGCGTGCGAGCGGCTCGGCATCCCCTTCTACACGTGGGACTTCTCCGAGCGGTTCGCGGAGGACGTCGTGGACGACTTCGTGGCCGAGTACGAGGCCGGCCGCACGCCCAACCCGTGCATGCGCTGCAACGAGCGCATCAAGTTCGCGGCGCTGCTCGAGCGCGCCCTCGAGCTGGGCTTCGACGCCGTCTGCACCGGCCACTACGCCGCCGTGCGGCCCGGTCCGGACGGCTCGCTGGAGCTGCACCGCGCCGCGGACGACGCGAAGGACCAGTCCTACGTGCTCGGCGTGCTGACCGCGGATCAGCTCGCCCACTGCCTCTTCCCGCTCGCGGACACGCCGTCCAAGGAGCTCGTGCGCGCCGAGGCGGCCGAGCGCGGCCTGTCCGTGGCGGCGAAGCCGGACTCCCACGACATCTGCTTCATCCCCGACGGCGACACCCGCGGCTGGCTGGCCGAGCGCATCGACCTGGCCCCCGGCCCCATCGTGGACCCGGAGGGGCGGGAGCTCGGCACCCACGCGGGCGCCCAGGCGTTCACGGTCGGCCAGCGCAAGGGCCTGGCCATCGGCCGTCCCGCGCCCGACGGCAAGCCCCGGTTCGTGCTCGAGGTGCGGCCGAAGGAGAACACGGTGGTCGTCGGCGGCCGCGAGCTGCTCGACGTCGACCGCATCACCGGCATCCGCCCGTCGTGGGCCGGCGCCCCGGTGCCCGAAGCCCGCACGGGCGCCTGGTTCGACTGCGCGCTGCAGTTCCGGGCCCACGGCGAGATCGTCGAGGCCCGCGCCCGCCAGCGCGCCGACGCGGCGGGGCATCCGGGGTGGGAGATCGAGCCGGGGCGCCCCCTGCGCGGCGTGGCTCCCGGTCAGACGGCCGTCCTGTACCGGGGCACCCGCGTGCTCGGCCAGGCCACCATCGACACCGCCCGCAATGCCCGGCTGTCGGCCCCCGCGGATGCGTAGGCTTCGGCCATGAGCCCGGACTACGACCCCCACGCCAGCTCGCTGCCCGGCACCGCGGACCCGGCGGTCCTCGACGAGCTCTTCGCGATCCGCGGCAGCATCGACAACATCGACGCCTCGCTCGTCTACCTGCTGGCCGAGCGGTTCAAGTTCACGCAGCGGGTCGGCGCGCTGAAGGCCCGGCACGACCTGCCGCCCTCGGACCCCGGGCGTGAGGCCGCCCAGATCGCGCGGCTGCACCGGCTCGCGCTCGAGGCGGACCTCGAGCCCGCGTTCGCCGAGAAGTTCCTGAACTTCATCATCGCCGAGGTCATCCGCCACCACCGCGCGCTGGCGGCCGAGGGCCGGTCGGACGCCGAGGCGGAGCCGGGGGCGGGCTCCGGGGACGCGGATGACTGAGGCCGCCCACGACGACGGCGCCACCGGCCCCGTCGCCCTCGGCGGCACGCCGTGGCGCGGCACCGACGTCGCCGAGGCGCAGCGCGTCACGCTCGGCGAGCTCGGCGCGGACCACTGGCCGGTGCTCCCCGAGCTGCCCGATCGCGGACCCGGCGCCGACGCCACCGGCCGCTCGGCCGCCCTCCTGCAGGAGCTGGCCGTCGACCTGCAGCCGCACGGCTGGCGGGTCAGCCCGCCCGGGGCCGCCGGCTCCGGCCGAGACCGACGCCGGGCCGTCTCCCTCTGGCGCGAGGACGCGCACCGCTGGGCGGACACCGCGGGGGCCGAGGGCGCCGTCGTCGAACGTCTGGCCGTGCGGGTGCGCGGCCCGCTCAGCCTGCTCGCCGGCCTCTGGCTGCCCGGGGGAGAGCGCGTCCTCGGCGACCACGGCGCCCGCCGCGACGTCGCCGAGTCCTATCTCGAGGGACTGCAGGACGCCCTGCCCCGCCTCCGGAGGGCCACCGGGGCGGCCCGCCTCGGCGTCGTCGTCGACGAGCCGTGGGCGGCGGCCGTCCTCGCCGGGACCCTGCCCACCGCGAGCGGGTACCGCACCGTCCGGTCGCTGCCGCGCGAGGAGGCCCGCGGCCTGTGGCGCGCCGCTCTCGACGGGCTCACCGCCCTGCCCGACGTCGCCCGGGTGTGGCTTGCGCCGGGCCGCCGCACCGCCTCCCCGGGGGCCGAGCTGCCCGGGCCCGCCGCGCTGGCGGCGCTGACGGGAGAGTCCCTGCCCAGGCCCGACGCAGCCGCGGACGCGCCTGCCCGGGCCCCGGTCTCGCTCGTGGTGGGCGTGGGCGCCCTCGACGACGGCACGGACGGCACGCCCGGCACCCGCGAGGCGTGGGAGGCCGCGGCCGGCTGGGCCGACGTCGGGCGCGGGCTGACCCTGGCCCCCGAGCCGGGCGTGCGCCCGGTCGACGTCGTCCGCACGTGGGAACGGCTGGGGGTGGACCCCGGACGGGTGGGCGACGTCGGCCTCACGGCGGCGGGGTCGCACGACCCCGCCGTGCTCCGCACTCTGCGGCGGGACGCGGAGGAGCTGGCCGCACGGCTCGCCGAACTGCGCGGCTGAGCCGGCGCCCCGACGGACCGGGGCGACCTCCGGCGTCGTCCGCCGTGGACGGGCCCGCCCGGCGGGTATCATCGGGCTGATCCTGAAAATTTCCTGTGCCCGGGGCCGGTCCCGCTCGCGGCGCCGGGGGGAGCGCTGACGAGGAGGTCAGGATGGGCAAGGCCAAGATCCTGGTGGTGGACGACGACGAGGCGCTGGCCGAGATGATCGGCATCGTCCTGCGCAATGACGGCTTCGAGCCGGCGTTCGCCGCGGACGGCACCTCCGCACTGCCCGCGTTCCACCGCGAGCGCCCCGATCTCGTGCTGCTGGACCTCATGCTCCCCGGCATCGACGGCATCGAGGTCTGCAGGCTCATCCGAGCCGAGTCGGACGTGCCGATCGTGATGCTCACGGCCAAGTCGGACACGGCGGACGTGGTGCGCGGCCTCGAGTCGGGTGCGGACGACTACGTGCCCAAGCCGTTCAAGCCGGCCGAGCTCGTGGCCCGCGTCCGGGCCCGCCTGCGTGAGGGGGAGGCCAAGCCGGCGGAGGTCCTGCACATCGGGGACCTCGAGATCGACGTGGCGGGCCACGAGGTCACCCGCGGCGGCGTCGGCATCGCCCTCACCCCGCTGGAGTTCGACCTCCTCGTGGCCCTCGCCCGGCGGCCGCGCCACGTCTTCACCCGCGAGATGCTGCTGGAGGAGGTCTGGGGGTACCGGCACCAGGCCGACACCCGGCTCGTGAACGTCCACGTCCAGCGCCTGCGCTCGAAGGTCGAGCCGGATCCCGAGAACCCGTGCGTCGTGCTGACCGTCCGCGGCGTCGGGTACAAGGCCGGCCAGGGCTGAGGGCATGACGGTGTCCGGCCCGGGTCTGAGCGCGGCCCCGGCGGCCGAGTCCGGTGCCGAGCCGGTCGAGCCCGCCGCCGCCCGCCCACGGTCGTGGGGCCCCGGCCCCGCGTGGCGTGCGCTGCGCCGCCGGTGGCGTCGGTCCCTGCGGCTGCGCACGGCGGTGCTCGCGGCCCTGCTCTCGATCCTCGCGGGCCTCGTGGTCGCCGCGTTCCTCACGCAGCAGATCACCCAGGCCCTCTTCGAGGCCCGCTACGAGCAGGTCCAGTCCGAGGCACGCCGTGGCCTGAGCCAGGTGCGCGAGACGTTCGCGCAGACCACCGCCACGGACGCGCAGAGCACGGACGTGCTGGTGACCCAGACCCTGCGCGCCCTCGAAGGCGACTCCGGCACGACGATCCGCCGCCGCTACCACCTCGCCCCGCTGCCGGACTCCGAGTCCGCGTACGTGGGGACGATCTCCTCCGCCGGGCTCGATCCCGCAGTGATCCCCCAGGAGCTGCAGGACGCGGTCGCCTCCGGGCCGGGCGTGTACGACGCGAGCGTGGCGCTGCCGAACCCCGGCGGTGGCACCCGGCCCGGCCTCGTGTTCGGCGCCCAGATGGTGCTGCCCCCGGGTGCCAACTACGGGCTCTACCTCGTCTACGACCTCGCGGACGTCCAGAGCTCGCTCGACTCGGTGCTCAGGGTGCTGCTGGTGTTCGGCGTCGGCTTCCTGGTGATCAACGTGCTGGTCTCGTGGTGGGTCTCGCGGCGTGTGACCCTGCCCGTGCAGCAGGCGGCCCGGGCGGCCGAGTCCCTCTCGAGCGGCAACCTGGCCGTGCGGATGCCGGTCGACGGTGAGGACGAGATGGCCCGCCTGGGCATGTCCTTCAACCGGATGGCGGACAGCATCCAGGACCAGATCGGCCAGCTCGCCCAGCTGTCCCAGATGCAGCAGCGGTTCGTCTCGGACGTCTCCCATGAGCTGCGCACGCCGCTGACGACCGTGCGGATGGCGGCCGACGTGCTGCACGGCTCACGCGAGGACTTCGACCCGGTCAGCCGACGCTCGACCGAGCTGCTCTACCACCAGGTGGACCGCTTCCAGGCCATGCTCGCGGACCTGCTGGAGATCACCCGGTTCGACGCCGGCGCCGCCACCCCGGCCCTCGAGGCCACGGACATGCTCGAGCTGGCCCGCGACGTCGTGCTCACCTCTCAGCCGCTGGCCGATCAGATCGGCGTGCCCGTGTACATGGTGCCCATGGACCGGGACCGCGCCGACGGCCACGTCGCCTGGGTCGACCCGCGGCGGATCGAACGGATCCTGCGCAACCTGGTGAACAACGCGATCGAGCACGCCGAGGGCCGGCCGGTGGACGTGCTCGTGGCGGCCGACGAGGGGGCCGTCACGTTCGCCGTCGTGGACCACGGCATCGGCATGAGCCCCGAGCAGGTGCAGCGCGTGTTCGACCGGTTCTGGCGCGCCGACCCCTCACGCAAGCGCACCACCGGCGGGTCCGGACTGGGTCTGGCGATCGCCACCGAGGACACCCGGCTGCACGGCGGTCGGCTCGAGGCGTGGGGCGAGCTGGGGGAGGGGTCCACCTTCATGGTGACCCTGCCGCGGGCGCCGCGCCCGGCCACGCAGGGCGCCGAGGCCCCCGAGCCGATCGGCCGCTCCGTGCTGCCCATTCCGCCCCGCTACAGCACGGCGGACCGCCGGTACGCCGATGACCTGTCCCGGCCCGTCCCGCAGGAGGCGGACGCCGACGCCGTCGGCACGGTCGCGGACGTCGCCGCGGCGGCCGCGGCCGCCCCGCCGTCCGCGCGCCAGACCGAGCAGGCCCTGACCGCACCGACCCGGCCGGTGCGCGTGGTCCCTGCGGAGGATCCCGCCCACGGGTCGGCCCCCGGGGACCCGACCGGCGACGACCCGGCCGAGGAGGCCCGATGACCACCGTGGATCCGCAGCCGCCCCGCCCGCCGCGGGTCGCCGTCGTCGGCGTGATCGTCGCCCTGATGCTCGCCCTCAGCGGCTGCACCCAGATCCCCCAGAGCTCCGAGGTGCGCAGCGCCGACCCGGTCGACGGGGCCACCGCAGACGCCGACGCGCCGCAGTTCCATCCGCCGGGACCGGCCGAGTCGGACACGGCGGAGGAGGCCATCCGGGGCTTCCTGCTCGCGGGCACGAGCCCGCAGGACGACTACGCGGTGGCGCGCCAGTTCCTCGACGGGCCCGCGGCCACCCAGTGGACGCCCGGGCAGCGCACCCTCGTGTACTCGGCGGAGCCGCGCATCACCCGGGGCGACGGCGCCGGGGACTACCAGATCCAGGTCGAGGTCGACTCGGAGATCGACGAGTACGGCCTGCGGACCATCGCGCCGCCGGGGACCACGCAGGCCTGGGCGGTCACGGTGCAGGAACGGCCGCAGGGCATGCGGATCACGTCCACGGAGAACGGCACGCTGCTCTCCCAGGCGCAGTTCGGACAGCTGTTCGCCCCGCACGAGCTCGCCTTCTACGACACCGCGAAGCGCTACGTCGTGCCGGACGTGCGGTGGTTCGTCAATCGGGGCACCACCGTGACCGCGGTGACGCGAGCGCTGCTGCGCGGGCCGGCACCGTATCTGGCCGGGGCGGTGGACACGGCCTTCCCGCTGCGCACCGGCACCGACCTGGCCGCACCCACGGTGCCCGTCGACGACGACGGCGTGGCCCACGTCGACCTCACCCAGGCGGCCGCCGAGGGGGCCGACGCCGACCGGCGGCACCGCATGCGGGAGCAGCTGGAGCTGACCCTGACGGGCCTCCAATCGGTCAAGGAGGTCGAGGTGACCGTCGCCGGCGCCCAGCTGTCCACGTCGGGAGACGACGGCCCCGCCCCGGTCCAGACCGACCCCGCCGTCGGCTCAGTCCAGGTGGGCATCGACACGGCGACGGGCGGACTCGTGTACGTGCAGGGGACCAGCGTCACGCCGGTGGGCGGCGCCCCGGACGTCACCGCGCTCGATCCGGTCCGCCCGACCATGTCCGGCGACCGCAGCCGCTTCGCGTTCGTCACCCGTGACCGGACGGCGGTCCACGTCGCCGGCACGGACGGCTCCCTGCGGGAGGTGCTGCGCGGCACCGGGCTCACCGTCCCGTCGCTGGACCTCCTGGGCTGGGTGTGGGCGGCCGACCGGGGCACGACCTCGCGGATCCGCGCCGTCTCGGCCCAGCCCGGCGGGCAGGAGCGCATCGTGACGGCCACCTGGCTGCGCCCCGGCGAGCGGATCGTCGACCTGCGGTTGGCCCGGAGCGGGGCCCGGGCCGCGATGCTCGTCGACGACGGCCAGCGGACCACCCTGCGCGTGTCCGGCGTCGTGCGCGGTTCGGACGGGGTGCCGAACGCCCTGACCGAGCCGATCCTGCTGCCCTCCTCCGGGTCGGAGGACTCGGTGGAGTGGGCCGGCGACACGAACCTGCTCGTCTCGGCGTACGCCGCGAAGCCCGACGAGCGCGTGGTGCCGCGGATCGTCTCGGTCGATGGCACCGTCCGGGAGCTCAACCCACTGGGCGGCCTGCGGGGGATCTCCGCCGGCGACGACGGCGCCTATTACGCGGAGACGGAGGAGTTCGTGTTCCTGCTGGTGGGCTCCTCGTGGCGGGCGCAGGAGCTCGACCGCGGGGTACGCGACCTCTCGTTCCCGGACTGAGCCGGGCCGGCGCCGGGCGCCCATCGTCCATTCCTGCACAGCCGCCCCGTCCCGCACAGTGGCCCGCCCCGGCGCCCGGACGGCGGTGGCGTGCGGTGGACTCATCGCCATGCATTCCCCGCCGTCCTCCCCGTCCCCGGCGTTCGGCGCCCTCGGTCGGGCCCTGGCCGACCTGGTCCTGCCCGCCGAGTGCGCGGTGTGCGCGGCGCCGGGCCACCGGCTCTGCCCGGCCTGCGCGGAGGGACTGACCGCCGCCCTGTCCCGGCCCTTCCGGGCGGAACAGGACGCCCCGGCCCTGCCCGTGGGCCCCGGCGGCGCTCCCCTGCCGGTGATGGCGGCCGGCCGCTACGCAGACCCGCTGGCGGCCGCCGTGCTCGCGTTCAAGGACCATCACGCGCTGCACCTGCGCGGCGTGCTGGGCGAGGCCCTCTGCCGGACCGTCGCCGCGGCGCGCCTCGAGCCGGACCTGCCCGGGGCACCGCACGCCCTGCTCGTTCCGGTCCCGGGCGGCGCGGTCGGATTCCGACGGCGCGGCTACGACCCGCTCGCCGAGCTCACCCGGGCGCTGCCGGCGCCGTGGCTGGTCTCCGACGCCGTCCGCGCTCGGCTGCTGCCCCGCGCGAGCACACTCCGGGGCGGCGGCCCGTCCCATGCGGGCACCGGGGCGGGCCAGCGCCGCCGGCGGGCCCGGGACTGGCGCGTCCTCGCCGCACGGCTGCCGGCCGGCGCGCCCGTCCTGCTCGTGGACGACGTCCTCACCACCGGCGCCACCCTCGCCGCGCTCGCGGAGGCGGTGCGCCGCGCCGGCGGGCACCCCGTCGGGGCCGTCGTGCTCGCGGCGGTGGCCCCGCCGCGGGACCCCGCCGAGCCTGGCCCCCGGCCAGGCCCCCGGGTAGGGTGAACGGCACGGAATCGCCCCTACGGTTCCCGTCCTGCCGACGGCTGGAAGGAGGTCGCCCCCTCGGACCCGACGCCCCCCTGCGGACGCGACACCGAGGCGCACCTCCCCTCCCGAGGCCGGACCCGTGAGAGTCGGACCAGGAGGACGCCATGACCATGGATGTCAGCTACATCGCCCGCAACATCAGCCTCTCGGAGAGCTTCCGCGACCACGTCGTCGAGCGCACCGAGCGCCTCCAGCGGCTCGCCGAGGGCGCCGACACGCTCGAGGTCCGCGTGACGAAGGAATCCCACCACAAGCACTCAGACGAGGCGGTCCGCGTGGAACTGACGGTCCGCGGCCCGCGGGACGTCGTGCGGGCTGAGGCCGCCGCGGACGACGAGCTGGCAGCCTTCGACAAAGCCGCCGCCCGACTGACCGAGCGCCTGCGGCGCCTGCGCGACCGGCGCAAGGACCGTCGCCGCGGCAAGCTCGGCGCCTCCCGCGGCGCGGGCGAGGTCGGCTTCGTGCCACCGCTGCCGCCGTCGGGCGCCGCGCTGGCCGCGGAGGACGCCTCCGCGCAGGACGCCCCCGAGGCGGGCACCCCGGTGCGCATCCGGCAGAAGGCGTTCCCCGCGACCCCCATGAGCGTGGACGACGCCGTGGACGCGATGGAGCTGGTCGGCCACGACTTCTACCTCTTCCAGAACGCCGAGACCGGCGTGCCCTCCGTCGTCTACCGCCGCCGAGGCTGGAGCTACGGCGTGATCCGCCTGGACGAGTCCCTCCCTCAGGATCACGTCTCCGCCTCCGAGGGGGAGCAGGCATACCAGACGCGGGAGGACTGACCGCCCCGCCGACGTCGACCACGACCTGCTGACGCCGCGACGCCCCTCCCCTCCGGGACGGGCGCCGCGGCCCGTCCGGACTCGGCCCGTACACTGTCCCGGAGACCGCGCCACGGCCGCGCGCGAGGGGCATCCCGTCCCGCCCCGGCCACACCGCAAGGGAGCAGAGAACCAGTGCCTTCGATCATCGACCGCGTCCTGAAGATCTCGGACAACCGCGTCCTCAAGCGCATGCAGGCCACGGTGGACGCCGTGAACCTCCTCGAGGACGACTTCCGGGCGCTCAGCGACGCGGAGCTGCGTGCCGAGACGGACACGCTCCGGGCCCGGCATGCGGACGGCGAGTCGTTGGACCTGCTCCTGCCGGAGGCCTTCGCCGCGGTCCGCGAGGCCGCGGGACGCACGCTCGGCCAGCGGCACTACGACGTCCAGCTGCTCGGCGGCATCGCGCTGCACCAGGGCAACATCGCGGAGATGAAGACCGGCGAGGGCAAGACCCTCGTGGCCACCGCTCCGGCCTACCTCAACGCGCTGTCCGGCAGGGGCGTGCACGTGGTGACGGTCAACGACTTCCTCGCCTCCTACCAGGCCGACCTCATGGGCCGCGTGTTCCGCTTCCTCGGCATGCAGACGGGCGTCATCGTGGCGGGCCAGACCCCGGCCGTACGGCGCGAGCAGTACGCCGCGGACATCACCTACGGCACGAACAACGAGTTCGGCTTCGACTTCCTCCGCGACAACATGGCCTGGTCCCTCGACGAGCTCGTGCAGCGTGAGCACCACTACGCGATCGTCGACGAGGTGGACTCGATCCTCATCGACGAGGCCCGCACCCCGCTGATCATCTCCGGCCCCGCCCAGGGCGAGGCCAACCGGTGGTACGGCGAGTTCGCCCGGCTGGTGCGCCGCCTCGAGGCGAACACGGACTACGAGGTGGACCACAAGAAGCGCACCGTCGGCATCCTCGGCCCCGGCATCGAGAAGGTCGAGGACCACCTCGGCATCACGAACCTGTACGAGACGCAGAACACCACGCTCATCCAGTTCCTGAACAACGCGGTCAAGGCCAAGGAGCTGTTCAAGCGGGACAAGGACTACGTGGTCCTCGACGGCGAGGTGCAGATCGTCGACGAGCACACGGGCCGCGTGCTCAAGGGACGCCGCTACAACGAGGGGCTCCACCAGGCCATCGAGGCCAAGGAGGGCGTGGAGGTCAAGCCCGAGAACCAGACGCTGGCCACGGTGACCCTGCAGAACTACTTCCGCGGCTACGAGAAGCTCGCCGGCATGACGGGCACCGCCGAGACGGAGGCCGCCGAGTTCACGTCGACCTACGGCCTCGGCGTCGTCGTGATCCCGCCGAACCGGGAGCCACAGCGTGTGGACCGCAACGACGTGGTGTACAAGAACGAGAAGGTCAAGTTCGACGCCGTCGTCGACGACATCGCCGAGCGGCACGCGAAGGGCCAGCCGGTCCTGGTGGGCACCACCTCCGTGGAGAAGTCCGAGTACCTCTCCACGCTGCTGGCCAAGCGCGGCATCCGCCACGAGGTCCTGAACGCGAAGAACCACGCCCGCGAGGCCGCCATCGTGGCGCAGGCGGGCCGCCCGGGCGCCGTCACCGTGGCCACCAACATGGCCGGCCGCGGCACCGACATCATGCTCGGCGGCAACGCCGAGTTCACGGCGGTGGCCCGCATGCAGGAACTGGGCCTCGACGCCGCCGAGGACCCGGAGGCGTACGAGGCCCGCTGGCCCGAGGTGCTGGCGGAGGCCGAGGCCGCCGTGGAGGACGCGCACCGCGCGGTCATCGAGGCCGGCGGCCTGTACGTGGTGGGCACCGAGCGCCACGACTCGCGCCGCATCGACAACCAGCTGCGCGGTCGTTCCGGCCGTCAGGGCGACCCGGGCGAGTCCCGGTTCTACCTCTCCCTCACGGACGAGCTCATGCGCAACTTCAACCCGGGCGTGGCCCAGCGGATCATGAACAGCCCGTCGATCCCGGACGACATGGCGCTCGAGTTCGGCTTCGTCTCGAAGGCGATCCAGAACGCGCAGGCGCAGGTCGAGGGGCGCAACGCCGAGCAGCGCAAGAACGTGCTCAAGTACGACGACGTGATGAACCGCCAGCGCGAGGCCATCTACACGGACCGCCGTTCCATCCTCGAGGGGGAGGACCTGCAGGACCGGGTGCGCCGCTTCGTGGAGGACGCCGTCGGGAACATCGTGGACGCGGCCACCGAGGAGGGCCACGCCACCGACTGGGACCTCGACCAGCTGTGGCGGGACCTGGCAGAGCTCTACCCCGTGGGCATCTCGCAGGAGGACGTCCTCGACGAGGTCGGCGGCCGGGGCCGGCTCAAGGCCGAGGTCCTCAAGCGCGAACTCGTCTCCGATGCGCTCCTGGCGTACGAGGACCGGGAGGCGCAGGTGGGGTCCGAGGCGCTGCGGGAGGCGGAGCGTCGCGTGGTGCTCGCCACCATCGGGCGCCGCTGGCAGGAGCATCTCTACGAGATGGACTACCTCAAGGAGGGCATCGGGCTGCGCGCGATGGCCCAGCGCGAGCCCCTCGTGGAGTACCAGCGCGAGGGCTACACGATGTTCCAGAACATGCTCGCCGCCATCCGCGAGGACGCCGTGCGCACGCTGTTCCAGGCGCAGATCAGTGCGGCCCCCGCGCCGACGTCGCTGCCCGGCGTCCAGGACGCCCGCGCCGTGACGATGGCCCCGCAGATCTCCGTGGAGGGCATCGACGCCCCGCAGCAGCCGGCGCAGCTGCGTTTCACCGGTCCGTCCGAGGACGGGCAGAGCGCGGTCACCCGCAGCGGCACGGACTCCGGCGCCACGGTCGCGGCGGGCACGAACCGCCGCTCCCGCCGTCAGGCGGAGCGCCGCGGCCGCCGCGGCTGACCGGCATCCCGCCACGACGCAGGACGAGGGCCCGCAGACCTCCAGGTCTCCGGGCCCTCGATCGTCGGTCCGACGGGACGATCCGGCTCAGCCGATCTCGACCGACGTCACCTTCCACCGGCTGAGCCGCCGCTCGAGTCGGAGCGCGAAGGCCCGGGCCCGGCCCTCCCACAGCACCGTCGCGCTGGCCTCCACCCGGCCGGGCGCGACCTCGCACACGCGGGCACCCACCGGGCGGGGTGCGGACGCGGGCGTCCGGGGCGGGACGGCCGCGGAGGGCCGTCGACCGGGCCCGGTCGGCGCGACGGCGCCCAGCAGCTCCATGCGACGGGTCAACTTGTCCAGGACCTCGGGCGAGAGCCAGGCGGAGAGGTCCCGCAGGGCACGGCGGCCCGTCTCGACCTCGACGCAGGCGACGGCGATCACGGCGGCGAGCGAGCGGACGCGGCGCAGCTCCTCGCGCCCCTGTTCGGTGCGGGCCCGCCGGGCGATCTCCTCACCGCGGGGCAGGACTGCGGGGCTGTGGGCGGGCCCGTGGAGGAGGGTGTCGGCGGTGCGCCGGTCGGAAGCGGCGCGGGGGCGGGTGGCGAGGGTGGTCATGGCGGTCTCCTGAGGACGAGGCGAAGCGGGGGAGTGCAGGGTCGTGGATGTCATGGCCGTGGTCCGTCCACGCCGGCGTGCGGGGTGAACACGGGGGAGGTCAGCACGGTGCCGGGCAGCAGCAGGTGCGGGTCGTCGCCGATCACCCGTCGGTTGGCCTCGTACCAGCGGCGCCAGCGGGCGTCGATCTCTCGGGGGGTCGCGTCCGGGCCGAGCTCGGCGGCGGCGAGGTGCCACAGGCAGTCGCCGCGCCGGACGGTGACGGTCGGGTGGTCCGGATCCGCACGGCCGGTGCCGGCGCCCGGTGGGGCCGGCGCCGGGGGCCGGGGCGTCCACGCGGCGTCCGGCGCAGGGGCCTCGACGCCGGTGGCGTGCGCAGGCACCGCAGCCACGGTCCAGGAGGCGTCCGGCACGGGATGAGCCGCGTCCGCCCACGCGGCCGGTGCCGCGAGCAGCTGGGCACCGACGACGGCGCCTGCCACGCGTCCGAGCAGGGCGGGAGTGAGGCTCCGGCCCAGGCGGGCCCAGGCCGGCCGACCCGCGCGGCGCCCCAGCGCGACGAGCGCCAGCCCGATCAGGCCCACCGCCCACCATGCGAGCAGTCCGAGCCCGGCGAGACCGGCACCGAGGCCCAGCACGCGGGTCAGTTCCGCCCCGGGCGCGCTGGTGCCCGTCTGCAGCAGCGCCGCGGCACAGGCGAGCAGACCGGGACCGGCCAGAAGCAGGACGGTGAGGCCGACGGCGTCCGCCGCGTCGACCGGACGGGTCGGGGCCGGGCCGGCCGGTGATGTCGAGCGCTCCATGGATTCCCCTCCTGTGCGTCCGTCCGGCCGGGATCCCGCGATCAGGCCGGTGATGATGATCACAGTGAACTGCACGGGCCGATAGGTGTCAAGAGTGATGTTTGATGATGTTTGATGACGACCGATGTCCGGCGCTGAGCCTCCTATGCTGAGCGCATGCGGTGGAACGGACTCTTCGACGACCTGGAGGCGCACTGGGCCGACCTCGGCTGGCAGGAGACGGTGGCCGAGGCCGCGGAGCTGACCCGAGCGGAGTGGATGGCGCTGTCCCTGGCCGACCGCCTGCGCGGAGCTCGAGGGCGGCAGGTCCGGCTGCACCTGGCCTGGGGCGAGGTCGTGGACGGCGTGGTGCACACGGTGGGCCAGGGCTGGGTCGGCGTGCACGTCGACGGCTCGGGGTCGGCGATCGTCGCGGTGGACTGCGTGGCGGCCGTGGAGGCCGACCTGACCCGGGCCGCGGTCGCGCCCGAGCTCGCCGCGGCCGGCTGGGGGACGGTGCTGCGCGGCATCGCGCGGACGCGCCAGCCGGTGGCGGTGACGGGGCGCCTCGGCGCGGCACTGGCAGAGGGCACCGTGGACCGGGTCGGCGGCGACCACCTCGACATCGCCCGCCACCCGCGGGACGAGGCCCGGCGGGCCGCCGCCGTCCGCGGGCGGCTCGTCATCCCGTTCGGGGCGCTGGGGACGGTCCGGACCGCGCTGCGCCCCGCCTGAGCAGACCGTGTGGGCTCAGCGGGCCTGCGCGTCCGCCTCGGTCCACTCCCGGACGCGGGCGCGCGTCACTTCCTTCTGACGCTCCACGTAGTCCTCGAGCCAGGACACCTCGATGCGCCACTGACCGCGGCCCCCGACCTGGATGGCCTGCAGCTCACCCGAGCGGACCAGGGCACGGGCGGCCTGACCGGAGATGTTCAGGGTCTCCGCCACGTCGGTCAGGGTGAGAAAGCGCTGCACGGTGCTCCTTCGGTCGAGGCGTCCAGGACGGTCGCGGGCGGCCCACGACGTCGACCCATTCAACCCCGGGAACACCCGGAGGCGACACTTTTCCACAGCGTACGCGGCGGATCCGGCGATCCACGGCCCCTGTGGTTACTCTGGGCGCAGCGCGGAGGGGCCGACACCGACGGGGTGCCGGGGCCGCGGCGGCCCGAGAGGCCGGTCCGAAGGGGGGAACATCCGGTGTCCACGACCATGTCCGCGTCCGCCGAGGGCGGCCGTCTGCGCCGGCCCCGCTGGCGGGATCCCCGGCTCCTCGTCGGTCTCATGCTCGTCCTCGCCTCGATCGCCGGCGTCGTGGCGCTGGTCGCCTCCTCCCAGCGGACCGCCGCGTACTGGACGGCTGCGGAGGACCTGCCCCCGGGCACACCCATCGCGGCCGGGGACCTGCGGCCCGTGGAGGTGAACCTCAGCGAGGCCGGCGAGCGGTACCTCAGCGCCGATGCTCCGGCGCCCGAGGGGCGGATGGTCTCCGGGACGGTCCGGGCCGGCGAGCTGCTGCCGGCGGCGGCACTGGTGGACGCGGACCCGGACGGCCGTCGTCCCGTCGGGGTGGCCCTGGACGAGCCGCTGCCGTCCGGCGTGGGCGTGGGAGACCGCGTGGACGTCTGGGTGGCCATGCCCGCGGAGGGAGGCCGCGGCCATGCGGACCCGGCCCGGCTGGCCGAGGCGCTCGAGATCTCCGAGGTCACGGCGGAGCAGAACGGCTTCGGCGGCTCGGGCACCACCCGGGTACAGCTGCTGGCACCGGAGGAGACCCTGCCGCGCATCGTGGACGCGAAGGTCAAGGACGCGCGGGTCACCCTCGTGCCGGCCCACGGGGTGCGCTGACCGTGCGCATCGCCCTGGCCACCACCGTCCAGCCGGGCCTGGACCACATCGGCCCGCTCGAGCGGCACCAGACGGACATCACGGTCCTCCGCCGGGCCGAGGACCTCGCCGAGCTGCTCGCGATCGCCCGCTCCGGTCTCGTGGACGCGGTCCTCGTAGCCGGGGACACCGAGTCCCTCACCGCCGCCTTCCTGGAGGAGACGGCCCGGCTGCCCCGACCCGTGGGCGTGGCGGCGCTCAGCGAGGTTCGCACCGAGCGCCGTCGCCTCCGCAGCATGGGGGTGCCCTGCGTGCGCGCCGACGCCGACCCCGAGCAGATCGCGGCCGTCGTCGTGGAGTCCGCGAGCGCCGCCGCGGAGGGCCGCCGGCCGGAGACCTCGCACGGGGAGGACGCCGACCACGCCCGGGATCACGCCGAGGACCTCGACGACCTGCCGATCACCCTGGAGACGCTCGGCGCGGACGAGGTGCCCGGCCTCACGGACCCCTGGCGCGACGCCGACGAGCCCGACGACGCCGGGCCGGGTGCCGCCCCCGCCGCGGCCACGCCCGACGGCGGCCCCGCCACGGCGGACGAGGGAGCCGACCCCGCACCCTCTCCGGAGGAGGGCGAACCGGCCGGACCCGCGCGGGAGTCCCTGGTGACCGTGGTGTGGGGCCCCACCGGCGCTCCGGGACGCACCACCGTCGCCGTGAACCTCGCCGCCGAGCACGCCGTGGCCGGCCGGAACACGCTGTTGATCGACCTGGACACGTACGGCCCCGCCGTCGGTGTGCACCTGGGGCTGACGGAGGAGTCGGCCGGCGTGGCGCGGGCCGTGCGGCGGGCCGACCACGGCCGGCTGGGCGCCGCCGACCTGGCGGCCGCGGGCGTCCGCGTCCGCGTCGCCGGCGCGGACCTGACGGTTCTGACGGGACTCACCCGCGTGGACCGGTGGCCCGAGCTGCGCCCCGCCGCCGTCTCCGCGCTGATCGCGGCCGCCAGGGAACACTGGGACCGCGTGGTCGTCGACGTCGGGTTCGGTCTCGAGCAGGACGAGGAGTTGTCCTTCGACGTGCCCGCCCCACAGCGCAACGGTGCGACCCTGGCGGCGCTCGCCGCGGCCGACGAGGTCATCGCGGTCGGCGGGCCGGACGCCGTCGCACTGCCCCGCCTGGTCCGCGGGGTCGAGGACCTGGCGGAGGCGGCCCCGGCGGCACGGCTGCGCGTCGTGGTCAACCGGCTCCGGCCCGCGGCCGCCGGCGTCGCCCCGCGAGGCCAGGTCGAGGCCGTCTGGAACCGCTACGCCTCGCCCGCCACGCCGCTGGAGGCGTTCCTGCCGTGGGACCCGGCCGCCGCGGACCCCGCGCTGCTCGCCGGCCAGGTGCTCGCCGAGGCCGCTCCGAACAGCCCGCTGCGTCGCGCCCTCGCCACGCTGGCCGGCGTCCCTGCCCGCCCCGCCCGCCGCGGACGGCACCGCGCACGGCCCTCGCAGACCATCGCCGCCGCGTCCTCCGACGACGCCCGCGACGCCACGGACCCGGGCCGCCCGGCACGTCGCCGTACCCTGATCCCATGGTCAGTTCGCTCGCGCAGGACCCCCTGACGTCGCACCCGGACATCGGAGACGAGGACCGCGCCTGGCTGCAGCGGCTCGTGGGGGACTGGCAGCTCGTGGCAGACCTGGCGCTCGCGGACCTCGTGCTCTGGTGCCCCGTGCCCCGCCGCGACGAGGCCGGAGGGTTCGTCGCGCTCGCCCAGGTCCGGCCCTTCACCGCTCCCACCCTCTTCCACCGCGACATCGTGGGCTCGCGCGCCCGCGCGGACCTGCGGGCCGTCGTCGGGCAGACGTGGCATGGCGGGGAGCGGGCCGAGGGGGCCGGCCCCGTCGAGGCCCCGGGCGGCACGCTGCAGGTGCGTCTGTGGCCGGTGGTCCGCGCCGGGAGGGTCATCGCGGTCGTCTCCGCGCACGCGGACCCGAACGGCCGGCCGGCGCGCTCGGTGATCGAGGAGAACTACAGCCGGACGGCCAGCACCCTGCTGGACATGATGCAGCACGGCCGCTGGCCGGCGCCCGAGGAGCCCTCCGGCCTCTGGGCGGGCGGCACGCCGCGGGTGGGGGACGGCCTCGTCGTGCTCGGGCCGGACTCGGTCGCCGAGTTCACCAGTCCCAACGCGGTCTCCGCCCTGCGCCGGCTGGGCATCGCCTCGACCCTCGAGGGGCACCGGCTCACCGACGTCCTGGCCAGCACCGACGCCGCCCGCGTTCCCACCGACGAGGGGACGTGGGCCGTGCTCACCGGCCTGCGTGCCGGACGGCGGGAGGTGCAGTCCGGCGGGGCGTCCCTCACGGTGCGCTCCGTCCCCCTGCTCGGTCCGGACGGCTGGCAGGGGGCGCTGCTGCTGCTGCGCGACGTGACCGAGCTGCGCCGCCAGGAGCAGCGTCTGCTCACCAAGGACGCGACCATCCGCGAGATCCACCACCGCGTCAAGAACAACCTGCAGACCGTGGGATCGCTGCTGCGCATGCAGGCGCGGCGCACGTCCTCGCCCGAGGCGGAGCGTGCGCTGCGTCAGGCGATGCAGCGGGTGGACACGATCGCCCTCGTCCACCAGACGCTGAGCGAGGAGATCGAGGACCAGGTCCCCGTGGACGGTCTGCTGCAGCGGCAGTTCCGCCTGGCCGTCGAGGTGGCCGGGGACGGGCGGCCGCTGCAGGTCGCGGTCACGGGCGAGTTCGGTGAACTGCCCTCCCACGTGACCACGCCGCTGGCGCTGGTGCTCAATGAGCTGGCGGCCAACGCCGTCGAGCACGGCACGGCGCCGGGCGGTGGCTGCGTGGGCCTGCACGCCGACCGCGAGTCGACCCCCGCGGGAACGGTGCTGGTCGTGTCCGTGACGGACGGCGGCCCCGCCGCCCCCGACGGATGGGTGCCGGGGGAGTCTCCCCGCGCGGGCGAGGGATCGGGGCTCGGCCTGCGCATCGTGCACTCGCTCGTGGAGGGGGACCTGCGCGGCACCCTGCGCTGGGAGCGGTCCGACGACGGCGGCACGCGCGTCGTGCTGCGACTGCCCCTGACGTGAGCCCGGCCGGGCATGACGACGGCCCCGTCGACGAGGTCGACGGGGCCGGTGGTCCGGGTGGGTCAGGAGGCGCGGCGGGCGCGCGCCGCGCGGCGCTTCATGGCGCGCCGCTCGTCCTCGCTCATGCCGCCCCAGACGCCCGAGTCCTGGCCGGACTCCATGGCCCACTTCAGGCACGTGTCCACGACCTCACACGAACGGCACACCGCCTTGGCCTCCTCGATCTGCAGGAGGGCGGGGCCGGTGTTGCCCACGGGGAAGAACAGCTCCGGGTCCTTGTCCAGGCACGCTGCTTTACTGCGCCAATCCATCGGTCCGCTCACTTTCTGTCGGAAGAGCCGGAGCCCGCGGGCGCCGGTGGTCACGGCCTCCGCCGGCGGCGGGCGCGGGGGCCTGCGCGGACGACGCGCGGCACGACCGATACGGAGGGCGACCCTGGTCATTGCAACGGGGACCGCTTTCGTACGAACGCGGCCCCCGGAAATCTTTCGCGTGCCATCCTCGCACGGCCCTCACGAGTGAACAAGAGGTGAATGAGGTGCATCACCGCACCTCCCAGTGAGTCCTTGGTCACACCCATGCCCGGGGCGGCGCGTCGCCGCGGACCTGGCCCGCGCACCGCCCGGCGTACGGTGGGGGACACGTCCGTCCCCGCAGCCGTCCCGCAGGAGAGGCCCCATGGCACAGTCCCGCCGCCCCGACCCCGTCGCCCCGTCCGAGTCGTCGGGCGCCGACGCGACGACGGTCCCGCCCCGCCCCGGCCGGGGCCTGCCGGTGGCCGTCCTCGTGGTCGCCGCGGCGCTCGTGCTCGAGGCGGGCGCGCTCCTCTGGCTCGCCGTGGACGCGGTGGTGCATGCGGCGGACGGGGTGCTCCCGGCCGGCGCCCGCGTGATGCTGGTCGTCATCTACGCGCTGCTCACCCTGTGGATCCTTGCGACCGCCGTCGCCCTGCTGCGCGGTCGGGCGTGGAGCCGCGGCGCCGCCGTCGCGATCCAGCTCTTCGGTGTGCTCCTGTCGTCATGGCTCTTCAGCGTGGACGCCGCCGCTCTGGGTGGGCCGCTGCTCGCGGTCTCCGGCGTCGCGCTGCTCACCCTCTTCACGACGCCGGTCACCCGGCATCTCACCCCCGCCCCGGAGGCCTCGACGGACGCCTGAGCCCGGCTCCGACGACGACGGCGCGCCCCCGGTCGGGGGCGCGCCGTCGTCGTCATCGGGGGGCGTGGTCAGTTCACCGGGCCGGTGAACTTCTCGCCGGGGCCCTTGCCCGGGGCGTCCGGGAACGGGGAGGCCTCACGGAACGCCAGCTGCAGCGAGCGCAGGCCGTCGCGCAGCGGGCCGGCGTGCTGGCTGCCGATCTCGGGGGCCGCGGCCGTGACCAGCCCGGCGAGGGCCGTGATGAGCTTGCGGGCCTCGTCGAGATCGATGAGCTCGCGGGCGTCGGGGGAGTCGGCCAGGCCGCACTTGACGGCGGCGGCGGTCATCAGGTGCACGGCGGTGGTCGTGATGACCTCGACGGCGGGGACCTCGTGGATGTCGCGGATCTCGGCGGGGGCGTCCATGGGGGTGGCGTCCTGGGCCTGACGTTCGTCTGTCATGGTGGTAAGCTTCCCATAGACCACTCGTGGTCCGCGCAAGACCTCGTCATCCGGTGACCCCGGGGCGGGCATGCACGGGCCAGGAGCAGCAAAGTGGAGGCCTCTCTCCCACCCGCGTCAGCAGGATGTCCGGTTCGCCCCGGGCCGAGTTGCCGGGTCGCCGGTCGGGACCGCCGCGTCGTGGCGCGCAGCCCGCACCGAGGGTCCCGTCCGACGGGATCGTGTCGAGGCCTCCGTCTGCGTCCGCGCAGGGGAGGCCTTCCTCGTTTCCGAGGGCCCCTCCGGTGGGCGCGGGGTCACCCGTCGTCTCACACAGAGGAGTACCACCATCAGCGATCCCCGCATCAACGAGCGTATCCGCGTTCCGGAAGTCCGCCTGGTCGGCCCGAACGGCGAACAGGTCGGCATCGTCCGCGTCGAGGACGCCCTCCGGCTCGCCGCCGAGGCGGACCTGGATCTCGTGGAGGTGGCCCCCACGGCCAAGCCTCCGGTGTGCAAGCTGATGGATTTCGGCAAGTACAAGTACGAGGCCGCGGTGAAGGCCCGTGAGTCGCGCAAGAACCAGGTGAACACGGTCCTCAAGGAGGTCCGCTTCCGCCTGAAGATCGACAAGCACGACTACGAGACCAAGACCGGCCACGCCAAGAAGTTCCTGAGCCAGGGCGACAAGGTCAAGGCCATCATCCAGTTCCGCGGCCGTGAGCAGCAGCGTCCCGAACTCGGCATCAAGCTGCTGCAGCAGTTCGCCGAGGACGTCGCCGAGCTGGGCACCGTCGAATCGCAGCCGCGCCAGGACGGCCGCAACATGGTGATGGTGGTCGGCCCGCTGCGCACCAAGGCCGATGCGCGGGCGGACCAGCGCAAGAACTCGGCCGAGAGCCACCGCGAGCGTCAGGGCGGCGGTTCGCGTCGCGACCAGGCCGCCCGCGAGGCCAAGGAGCGCGCCGCGCAGAAGGCGGCGTCCGACTCCGCCCCGGTGCGGAATTCGGTCGGGGATGCGTTCCCCGAGCAGCTGAAGGCCATGGCCGCCCGGACGCAGGAGAACGCCTCCGCGGCCCCGGCCGAGACGACGCAGGCGCCGAAGACCCCGGCCCCGGCGGCTCCCCGCCCGGCCGCGGCCGCCCCGGCTGCGAAGCCGGCCTCCAGCGCCACGCCCGCATCGGCCCCGAAGCCGGCCGCGACGCCGAAGCCGCAGTCCTCGGCTGCGCCGGCTGCCACGCCGAAGCCGCGGTCCGCCGCCAAGCCGGCCGCGCCGTCGTCGGCTCCGAAGCCGGCGGCCAAGCCGATGCCGGCCCCGCCCAAGCCCGCCGCCCCCCGCGGCGGTGCCCCCAAGTCCGGTCCTCGGGCCTGACCCCCCGGGGTCGCCACAGACCAGCCCGGTCCGGACGGACCGGGGTGACCAGCACTGCCGTGCGCGCCGCGCACGGCAGCGATGAGTGAAGGAGAACGGCAGCCATGCCGAAGATGAAGACCCACAGCGGTGCCAAGAAGCGCTTCCGCGTGACCGGCTCCGGCAAGATCATGCGCCAGCAGGCGAACCGCCGCCACTACCTGGAGCACAAGTCCTCGCGCCTGACCCGCCGTCTCAAGGGCGACCAGCTCGTCTCCAAGGGCAGCATCAAGCAGATCAAGCGGATGCTCGGCATCTGACACCCCCCCGGCCTCGCCGGAACCCCTTCCTCCTCGACCGTGACGCGCCAGTGCGCGCCCCGGGGACCACACAGATTGGAGTACGCACGTGGCACGTGTGAAGCGGGCAGTGAACGCCCACAAGAAGCGTCGGACCATGCTGGAGCGCGCCTCCGGCTACCGCGGCCAGCGGTCTCGCCTGTACCGCAAGGCGAAGGAGCAGATGCTCCACTCGTTCACCTACAACTACCAGCATCGCCACAAGCGCAAGGGTGACTTCCGTCGCCTGTGGATCACCCGCATCAACGCGGCCGCCCGCGCCAACGGCATGACCTACAACCGCTTCATGCAGGGCCTCAAGCTGGCCGGCGTCGAGGTGGACCGCCGCATGCTGGCCGAGATCGCCGTCTCCGACGCCGCGACCTTCGCCGTGCTGGTGAAGACCGCCCGCGAGGCGCTGCCCGCAGACGTGAACGCCCCCGCCGCCTCCCGCTGAGCCGGCTCAGGGGCCCTGAGGGCCCCATCACCACGCCCCAGGCGTGAACACCACCGCCGACGGGGCGGGTCCTCCACCGAGGCCCGCCCCGTCGGCGTCTGCACACCCGCAGCCGAGCCCCGACCAGAAAGACCCCATGACACCGCACGCCGAGCCGATGACCCATCCCCGTGCCGAGCGCGTGCGCGCGGTGGCAGCCCTGGCGGGCCGCTCCGCCCGACGCCGGACGGACACGTTCCTCGTCGAGGGGCCGCAGGCCTGCCGCGAGGCGTTGCGTGCCCACCTGGGGGAGGGGCCGGCGGCTGCCGCGGGGCAGTGGCGGGCGGGGCGGGTGCTGACCCAGGTGTACGTGTCCGTCGGTCTCGTGGACCGGGATCCCGCGCTCGCCGAGCTCGTGGCGCGCGTCCGGGACCGCCCGACGCCGGGTGGTGAGCGCGTCCTGGTGCGCGAGGCCAGCGACGAGGTGCTCACCGCCATGGCCGACGCCGTGACGGGGCAGGACATCGTTGCCGTGGCGCGGATGCCGCCGCCGCAGGCCGTCGAAACGGTCCTCGAGGAGGCGCGCCTGGCCGCCGTGCTGTGCCGCGTGCAGGACCCGGGGAACGCCGGCACCGTCATCCGGGCCGCGGACGCGGCCGGGGCGGACGCGGTGGTCCTCACGCCGGGCTCCGTCGACCCGTTCAACCCCAAGGTGGTCCGGTCCACCGCAGGGTCGCTGTTCCACCTGCCCGTGGTCACCGCCGTCCCCGTAGAGGCGGCCGCGGCCGCCGCCCGGGCCGCAGGCCTGCAGGTGTGGGCCGCCGACGGCTACGGCTCGGATCGGCTCGACGCCCTCGCCCCCGGCGTGGTCGCCGCGCCGACCGCGTGGCTGTTCGGCAACGAGGCCCAGGGCCTGGACGGCGGCGAGCTCGCGCTGGCGGACCGCCGGGTGGCGGTGCCGCTGTATGGGGCCGCGGAGTCCCTGAACGTGGGGACCGCCGCCACGGTGTGCCTGTACTCGTCCGCGATGGCGGGGGCACGGCGCGCCGGCTGACGGGGCGCACGAGGCGGCGCCAGCCGTCCGGAGACGCAGATGGGGCGGGGATCCGAGTGGATCCCCGCCCCTTCTGCGCGTTCCCGGGTCGAAACCGGGCCGCTCAGCTCGCTCAGGCGCGGGTGCCGGTGCGGCGGGTGATGGCCTGCCACACGGCCGCGACGATGACACCACCGATGATCGCGAAGATCCAGGTGCCCAGACTGAAGAACTTCTCGTTCACGTTGATGTTGAACACCAGGGAGGCAATCCAGCCGCCGAGGAGAGCACCGACAATGCCGGTGAGGAGGGCGCCGAGCCAGCCGCCGCCCTGACGTCCGGGGAGGATGGCGCGAGCGATGGCACCGGCGATGAGGCCGAGAACGATCCAGCCAATGAAGCCCATGATAGTGATTCCTTTCAGGTTGCGAATCTGACGTACGAGAACGAACGTAGCAAGGGGTTTTCGTCCGGGGCCACCTCTGGCGCCCCGGCTTTTTCGGGATTTCCCGGCCGCACGAGGATCGCCCCGGCCGGGAGCGGGCCGATCAGCGGGGCGAGCCGCCGTCGTCAGCCTGGACGCCGGGCCGCGCCGCGACGTCGCGGCGCACGAGCAGGAACGCCAGCACCAGGCCCGCCAGGGCGATGCCCGCGCCGACCAGCGGCGGGGTCCGCAGCGACGCACCGGCCCCGATCGCGGCGGCCCCGACCCACGCGCCCATCGCGTTGGCCATGTTCAGCGCGGAGTGGTTGAGCGAACCGGCCAGCTGGGGTGCGGTGGGCGCGGAGTCCACGAGCAGCACCTGCAGGGACGGGGCGATCCCGGAGCCGCTGACGGCCACGCAGAAGAGGAACACGATCATCACCGGAGCCCACGAGGCCGTCAGCGCGACGGCGGCCAGCGAGACCGCGCTGAGCCCGAAGCTCAGGCGCAGGGTGCCCACCGGGTCGCGGTCCGTGAGGGCGCCGCTGACGAGCGTGCCGATCACCATGCCGACGCCGTAGAGGGCCAGCACGGCGGGGACCCACCGTTCCTCGAGGCCCGCGACCTCCGTGAGCAGCGGCGCGATGTAGGTGTAGAGCGCGAACATGCCGGCGAAGCCGATCACGCCCACGGCCACCGTCGCCCACAGGCGGCCGGAGGCCAGACCGCGCAGCTCGCGGCCGACCGAGGCGCCCGCGGGGGCCGGCACGGACGGGACGAGCCACGCGGTCGCCCCGACGCACAGGGCCGCGCAGACCGCCACGATGACGAACATCCAGCGCCAGCCGACGGCCTGCCCGAGCGCCGTCGCGCCCGGCACGCCCAGCACGTTGGCCACGGACAGCCCGGCCATCACCCAGGCCACGGCCTGGCCGCGGCGGGCGGGCCCGGCGAGGTCCGCCGCGGCCAGGGCGGCCGCGGAGAAGTAGGCGCCGTGGGGCAGGCCCGACACGAACCGGGCCGCCATCATGCTCCCCATGTCCGGGGCGAGGAACGCGGCCACGTGCCCCACGACGAACAGCAGCATCAGCACGATGCTCGTGACCCGCCGGTCGACGCGGGCGAAGGACGCGGCCAGCAGGGGAGCGCCGATCACGACGCCCAGCGCGTACATGGAGATGAGCACGCCGCCGGCCTCGAGACCGATGCCGAGGTCGGCCACCGCCTGCGGCAGCAGGCCCATCATCGCGAACTCCGTGGTGCCGATCGCGAAGCTGCCCAGGGCCAGCGCGAGGATGGCCGGCAGCAGACGCACGCGGCGGCCGCCCAGCAGCGCGCCGGGGCCCGTCGGCGCGGTCGGTGGGATGGACGGGTCCGGGCGCGTCGGACGCGGGGCGCGGGGGGAACGGTCGTGGGCGCCGTCGGCGGCGGGAGTGGGGATGGGCACCGACCCAGCCTACGGACTCCGGTCTGCGGGGGCGGGGGCCTCGCTAGCCTGGGCTCATGACCTCCGCCACACCTGCTCGCCCCGCGCCCGCCGCCCGCCCGACGACGTCGCCCCGGGACGGTGCGCGACCGCGGCAGGTCGTGGGGCTCGCGCTGCTCGACGATGTGGCCGCGCCGACCCGCCTGCTGGCGGCCCGTCGCAGCGCGCCTGCCCCGCTGCGGGGGCTCTGGGAGTTCCCCGGGGGCAAGGTCGAGCCGGGGGAGGGCGTCCAGGAGGCGCTGCTGCGGGAGTGCCGGGAGGAGCTCGGGGTCGCCGTGCGGCTCGGCCCCGAGGTGGCGGCGCCGGAGCCGGACGGGTGGGAGCTGGCCAACGGCGCCCGGATGCGGGTGTTCTGGGGCGTCCTGGCGGAGGAGGGGGCGACGCCCCGAGCCCTCCAGGACCACGACCTGCTGGCGTGGCTGCCGCTCGCCGGGCCGGGCGTGCGGCACCTGGACTGGATCCCGGCGGACCGGCCGATCGTGGCCGAGGTGCTCCGTGGCGCCGCCACGGCGTTCTCCGCGGGGCGCTGAGTCGACACGCGGCCGGCCGCGCCCCGCGGACCGGTCAGAACAGCGCGGGCTGCGCCGCCGGAGCGGAGGGCCGGGACGCCGGCCGGCGCCGGGCCGGGGGATCGTCCTCGCGCCGGATGCCGTGGGCGCCGCCGCGGGCCAGGCCGTGCCGTGCGGCGGCCTCCCCGGCCATCCGGGTGAGCATGCGGCGGTACGACTCGGGCGCGTAGGCGGACCGGGCGTACATCTGCTCGTAGCCGGCCAGCAGATCCGGGTGCTCGCGGCGGATCCAGTCCAGGTACCACTCCTTCGCGCCCGGCCGCAGGTGCAGGGCGCCCGGCATGACGCGCGCGGCTCCGGCGTCCGCCAGCGCGCGCATGAGGGCGTCGATCTCGCGGTCCCCGTCCGTGAGCCACGGCAGCAGGGGCATGGCCATGACGGTGACGTCCGCACCCGCGGCGGCGAGCCGCTCGATCAGGCGCAGGCGTGCGGTCGGCGACGGCGTGCCCGGCTCGACCGCGGCGGCGATGGCGGGGTCGAGCATCGCCAGGGACAGCGAGACCTGCACCGGCACCTGGCGCGAGGCCGCCTGCAGCAGGGGCACATCCCGCGCGAGCAGGGTCCCCTTGGTCAGCACGGAGAACGGGGTGCCGGAATCGGCCAGGGCCCGGATGATCCCGGGCATCAGCGCGTAGCGGCCCTCGGCCCGCTGATACGGGTCCGTGTTCGTCCCCAACGCCACCGCCTCGCGGCCCCACGTGGGGCGGGCGAGTTCGGCGCGCAGCACCTCGGCGACGTTGACCTTCACGACGATCTGCCGGTCGAAGTCGGCCCCGGCGTCGAGCTCGAGGAAGGTGTGGGTGCTGCGGGCGTAGCAGTACCGGCAGGCGTGGGTGCAGCCGCGGTACGGGTTCACGGTCCAGCGGAACGGCATGGCCGAGGCGGACGGCACCGAGTTCAGTGCGGTCTTGGCGAGCACCTCATGGAAGGTGACGCCCGCGAACTCCGGGGTGGTGACACTCCGCTGCAGGTCCGAGAGCGGCAGCAGGGCGGCGGAGCCGGCCGGTGTGCCGGCCGTCGCCCGCTGGGCTCCGCCCTCGGACCGCAGGGTCTGCGCTTCCCATCGCATGGCCAGAAGTAGAACACATGTTCGAATCGACCCGCAAGCGTGTTCGAGTCCGGGCGTGGCGCGGGCGCCGAGACGCGCCTACCGTGGTCGCCATGACCTCCCGTGCACCCGCCCCGGCCGCCCGCGTCCTGCTCACGGGCTTCGAGCCCTTCGGCGGCGATGTCCACAACCCGTCGATCGCCGCCGCGCGGGACGCCGTGGGCATCCTGGCGGACCGGGGTGTGACGGCCGAGGCGGTCGAGCTGCCGTGCGCGTTCGGCGCGGCCGGGCCGGCCCTGACCGCGGCCCTCGACCGGGTCCGGCCGGAGGTGGCGATCGCCGTCGGGCTGGCTGGCGGCACGGCGACGGTCCGGGTCGAACGGGTGGCCGTGAACCTGCAGGACGCCCGGATCCCGGACAACGCGGGGGAGCAGCCCGTGGACCGGCCCGTGCGCGCCGACGGTCCCGCGGCCCTGTTCGCCACCCTGCCCGCCAAGCGTGCCGTCGCCGCGATCCGGGAGGCCGGCGTCGCCGCGGAGCCGTCCCTGTCCGCGGGCGCGTTCGTGTGCAACCACGTCATGTACTCGCTCCTCGACGGCCCCGGCACCACCCGGGCCGCCGGCTTCATCCACGTGCCGTGGGACACCGAGCACCGCCCGACGCCGGACACCCCGGCCCTGCCCGCGGCCGACCTGGCGCGCGCGGTGGCCGAGGCCGCCCTGACGGCGCTGGCCGGCGGCCCCGACCTCGACGTCCCCGGCGGCACCCTGCACTGACCTCCCCGGACCCCGGGTCCGTGTCGTCGCGATCGCCCGTGCCCGTCAGCGGCGGCGCCGCAGGCCGCGGACCACGGGCCGCTCGATGTAGCCGCCCAGGGCCAGGCTCGCGCGTCGTTCGAAGACGTTGCGCGAGGCCGGATCCCCGGTCCGCCACATCGACCACGCCGCCGCCAGCGCGTACGCCGGCAGGAAGGGCAGACCCAGCAGGAGGGCGTACTGGTCCGCATGGCCGGCCTCGTGCCGCCACAGCGCGGGCGTCATGCGCAGGCCGGGGCGGGTGAACACGACGTCGCCGACCGTGAACGCGGCCCCGCCCGGGAACCGGTGCGTCCAGCCGTGGGCCTCGATCAGCCCGTGCGGTCCGGGCCGCAGCGCGCAGCCGGCGACGACGGCGCCCACCAGCCCCAGCGGCGTCGCCAGGTTCAGCAGGTTCCACAGCCCGCGCGCCCGCACGTGCGCCGGAGGCGACGGCCGGGAGGGGGCCGCGGTCATGGCTGTGCCGCAGGATCGGCGTCCCCGGCGGGGGACCCGGACGCGGGGACGTCGAAGTAGAGCGGGGCATGGGCGGCGCAGCCCGGGTTGAACGGCGCCCCGCAGGCCGGGCACGCAGGATCAGCGGTGGCCTCGAGGGCGAGGTAGGCGGTCACGCTCAGCTCGGTGCGGCACACCCCGCACAGCACATGCGGCCGGTCGAACTCGCCGGCAGGCACCGGCACGGCCGGGTGGTCGGCGAGCTCCGCGTGGCAGCGGTGGCAGGACCAGTACGCGGGGCAGCAGGCGAAGCGCAGGGCGACGACGTCCCGCGCCGTGGCGTAATGGGCGCAGCGGGTCTGCGCGTCCAGGCCCACGCCCCGCAGCAGCGGGTCGGTGCCGTCGAGGGAGTCCGGGGCGGTCATGCGCCTCAGCCTAGGCCGAGCGGGCCCGGGGCGGACACTAGACTGACGGGCGTCCCACCGTCCCCCATGCGAAGGTCGTTGCCCTGATGACACCCAGCCCCGAGACCGGCGCGGAGCCCACCGCGCCCGTGGCGGAGATCTCCCCCGTGGACGCGGAGGCGGTGGAGGCCGCTGTGCAGGCCGCGCTCGCCGCATATGAGGCCGCGGCCGACCTCGATGAACTCAAGGCCGCCCGCCTGGCCCACACCGGCGACCGGGCCCCCTTGACTCTCGCGAACAAGGCGATCGGCGCTCTGCCCAAGGAGCGCAAGGCGGAGGCCGGCAAGCTCATGGGCGCCGCACGCGGCCGCCTGGGCAAGGCCCTGGCCGCCCGCACCGAGGTGCTCGAGGCGGAGCAGGCCGCGCGGATCCTGCGCGAGGAGACGGTGGACGTGACCACCGCGGTCCGTCGCCGCCGCGTCGGCGCCCGTCACCCGCTCTCGCTGACGATGGACCGTGTCTCGGAGATCTTCGTCGGCATGGGCTGGGAGATCGCGGAAGGCCCCGAGCTCGAGTCCGAGTGGTTCAACTTCGACTCCCTCAACTTCGCGCCGGATCATCCGGCCCGCGAGATGCAGGACACCTTCTTCGTGGACCCGGCCGAGGCCCACCTGCTGCTGCGCACCCACACCTCTCCGGTGCAGATGCGCTCCCTGCTCGAGCGGGGAGCCCCCACCTACGTGCTGTGCCCGGGCCGCACGTTCCGCACGGACGAGCTGGACGCCACGCACACCCCGGTGTTCCACCAGTTCGAGGGCCTGGCCGTGGACAAGGGCCTGACCATGGCCCACCTGCGCGGCACCCTCGAGTACTTCGCCCGCCAGATGTTCGGGGCGGAGGCGGCCATCCGCCTGCGCCCGAACTTCTTCCCGTTCACCGAGCCCAGCGCCGAGCTGGACATCTGGCACCCCGGCGCCAAGGGCGGGCCCCGCTGGATCGAGTGGGGCGGCTGCGGCATGGTGCACCCGAACGTGCTGCGCGCCGCGGGCCTGGACCCGGAGGAGTACTCCGGGTTCGCGTTCGGCATGGGCGTGGAGCGCACGCTCATGTTCCGCAACGAGGTCCCGGACATGCACGACATGATCGAGGGCGACGTCCGCTTCTCCCAGCACTTCGGAATGGAGGTCTGATCCATGCGCATCCCCCTGGACTGGCTGCGGGAGTTCGTCCCCGTGCCCGCGGAGCACCGTGCCGAGGACGTGATGGCCGACCTCGTCCGCGTCGGCCTCGAGGAGGAGGACGTCCACCGTCCGGCTGCCGAGCTGCAGGGCCCGATCGTCGTCGGGCAGGTGCTCTCCAAGGAGCCCGAGCCGCAGAAGAACGGCAAGACCATCAACTGGTGCTCCGTGCGCGTGGTGCCCGAGGGCGCCGCACAGCCGCTCACCGGCGAGGGGATCGAGCCCTCCGGCGTGCAGGGCATCGTGTGCGGCGCCCACAACTTCGAGGTCGGGGACAAGGTCGTCGTGGCCCTGCCCGGCGCGGTGCTGCCCGGCGACTTCCGCATCAGCCCCCGCAAGACCTACGGCCACGTCTCGGCCGGCATGATCGCCTCCAGCACGGAGCTGGGCATGGGCGACGACGGCACGGACGGGATCATCGTGCTCGGCGACCTCGGGCTCGACCCCGAGCCGGGCACCGACGCCCGGGACGTCCTGGACCTGCACGGCGAGGCCGCCGAGATCAACGTGACGCCCGACCGCGGCTACGCGTTCTCGATGCGCGGCGTCGCGCGCGAGTACGCGCACGCCACCGGCGTGCCCTTCACGGACCCGGCCGCCGCCGTCCACCCGCCCGCGGCCGACGACGCCGGCCCGGCCGTCCGCATCGACGACGACGCGCCGATCCACGGCGAGCCCGGGGCCACCCGGTTCGTGGCCCGCACGGTCTCCGGCGTGGACGCGACCCGCCCGACCCCGCCGTGGCTGGCCGCGCGCCTGCGCCTGGCCGGCATCCGCACCATCTCCCTGCCGGTGGACATCTCCAACTACGTCATGTGGGAGCTGGGCCAGCCCCTGCACTTCTACGACGCGGACACGCTCTCCGGCGAGATCGTGGTGCGCCGCGCGCGGGCCGGAGAGACCCTGACCACCCTCGACGGCAAGGAGCGCGAGCTCGACCCCGAGGACCTGCTCATCACGGACGACTCCGGCCCCATCGGCCTGGCGGGCGTCATGGGCGGGGCCGCCACCGAGGTCACGGACGCCACCACCACGATCGTGGTCGAGTCCGCGAACTTCGACCCCGTGTCGATCGCCCGTACGCGGCGCCGGCACCGCCTGCCCTCGGAGGCGTCGAAGCGCAACGAGCGCGGCGTCGACTGGGAGATCGCCGACGAGGCGGCCGAGCGGGCCGTGCAGCTGCTCGTCGAGCTCGCCGGCGGCACCGCCGAGCCCGGGGTCACCGACGTCGGGACGCGGCCGCAGCCGGCCGTCGTCGAGATGGCCGCCGACTTCCCCTCCGCCCTGGTGGGCGTGGCGTACACGACCGACGAGGTCGTGGAGACGCTGCGCGCCCTGGGCGCCGAGGTGGCCGTCGCCGAGGCCGCCGCCGACGTCGCCCCGCGGCTGACCGTGACCGCCCCGTCGTGGCGCACGGACCTGCGCATCCCCGAGGACCTCGCCGAGGAGGTCGCGCGCCTGCGCGGCTACGACGCGATCCCCTCCGTGGTGCCCGTGGCCCCGCCGGGCCGCGGCTTCACCCGCCGCCAGGCCCAGCGTCGCCGCGTGTCGGCCGCGCTCGCGGCCGCGGGACTCACCGAGGTGCTGGCCTACCCGTTCGTCTCCGAGGAGCAGAACCGGCGTTTCGGGGCGGACTCGGACGCGCAGGGCCAGGCCCTGGCGATGGTGGCCCTGGCCAATCCGATCGCCTCCCAGTACCGGTACCTGCGCCTGTCGCTGCTGCCGGGCCTCGTCGAGACCGCGCGCCGCAACCTCGGACGCGGCTTCCGCGATCTGGCGCTGTACGAGATGGGGCTGGTCTTCCTGCCCGGCGCGCAGCTGGGCTCGGCGACGATCCCCCCGCGCGCGGTCCACCCCTCCGCCGAGGTCCTCGCCGACCTCGAGGCCGGCATCCCCGCTCAGCCGTGGCACGTGGCCGGTCTGTACGCCGGGCACGACTCGGCGCCCGGGCCGGACCACGACCCCCGCCCGGTGGACTGGCAGGACGCGATCGCCGGGGCCCTCGACGTGGCCGACGTCCTCGGCGTCGAGCTGACCGTCCGGCAGGGCCGGCACCACGCGTTCCACCCGGGCCGGGTGGCCGAGCTCGTCGTCGTGACCGAGCACGGGGACCGGGTGGTGGGCGTCGCCGGCGAGCTGCACCCGCAGTGGCTCGAGGCCGAGGACCTGCCCGCCCGCACGAGCGTGTGGGAGCTGGACCTGGACGCGCTGTGCGCCGCGGCCCCCGAGATCGTGGTCGCCGCACCGCTGTCCACGTTCCCCGTGAGCACGCAGGACGTGGCGCTCGTGGTGGACGAGGCCGTCGTGGCCGGGGACGTGCGCGCGACCCTCGCCGAGGGCGCCGGGGAGCTGCTCGAGGCCGTCGAGCTGTTCGACGTCTACCGGGGCGCGGGCGTGCCGGAGGGGCGGAAGTCCCTCGCGTTCTCCCTGCGCTTCCGCGCCCCTGACCGCACGCTCACCGCGGAGGAGGTCTCCGAGGCCCGCGCCGCGGCCACCGCGCTCGCGGCGCAGCGGCACGGGGCGGTCCAGCGCTGACCGTGTCCGTCGCGACCGGCCCGTGGGGCCTGACCTCGGCCGTCCCCGCCTCGGCGGGGGCGGCGGACGCCGTCTCCGCGCTGCTCGGTCAGGTGCGCACCGCCCTGACGGCGGCCTGGGGCGTGCCGGTGGGGCCGCTCGGGCTCCGGCACGCCTGCCCGCGCTGCGGCTCGGCCGCGCACGGCGTCCCCGCGCTGACCGGCCTGCCCCCCGGCCGGGTCGCCCTCGTCTCGTTCACGCGCGTCCGGATGCCCGGCACTGAGGACCGGGCTCGGATCGGGGCGTGGTGGGCGCCGGCACGGCCCGCCGACGGGCTCGGCCTCGGGGTGGACGTCGAGCGGGCGGACGCCGCGGCCTTCGCGGACGAGGACGGCCTGGGCGGGGTGGGCTTCTCGACGGCGGAGCGCGCCCGGGTGCGGGAGCTTCCCGCCCCCGAGAGGCCCGCCGCGCGGGCCCGGCTGTGGACGCGGAAGGAGGCGCTCGTGAAGGCCGCCGGCACCGGCTTCACGGGCGACCCCGCCGCCGTCGACGCACTGACCGTGCCGGCCGACGTCGTGCTGGTGGACCTCACCGACCGGCTGCCGGGCGGTCTCCTCGGGGCGCTGGCGCTGCGGGGCCGCTGAGTCGACCGCGCGGGCGCCTCAGCCCGGGAACGGCGGCAGCTCGGGCCGCAGCGTCCACGCGTCGAAGAGCTCGTCCACCTGCGCTCGGCTCACCCCGGCGTGCGGGGCCCACGCGTGCACGTGCGTGCGCAGCCCCAGGGAGTCGACGGTGCCGAACCGGTGCTCCCGCACCCAGGCGCGCAGCATGGAGCCGAAGAGGTCCGTGCCCAGCAGGTGCCGCAGCGCCTCCACGGTGAGCGCGCCGCGCTTGTACACCCAGTCCTCGAACATCTCCTCCGGCCCGGGCTCGGCCAGCGCCTGCTCCACCGGGTGCGCGGCCAGCTTCTGCCAGGCCCGCCGCGCCATCGAGGTGATGCTGGACCGCCCCGAGGCCTCGGCCCACAGCCACTCGGACCAGCAGGCGAAGCCCTCGTGCAGCCACAGGTCGGACCAGCGGCCCAGGGTCACGGCGTTGCCGAACCACTGGTGGGACATCTCGTGGGCGATCAGCCGCTCGGACTCCCACGAGCCGTCCAGGTGGTTGGTGCCGAACAGCGACATGCTCGCGGCCTCGAGCGGGATCTCGAGCTCCTCGTCGGCCACGACCGCGGTGTAGTCCTCGAATGGGTATGGCCCGTAGGCGTCGATGAACGTGGCCATCATGGCCGGCTGGGGGGCAAGGGCCCGGAGGGCCCGCTGCTCGGTCCGCGGGGAGACCACGAGGCGCAGCGGCGGCAGGCCCTCGGCGGGAGGGGCGGCGTCCACGAGCCGGTAGCGGCCGATCTGCACGCTGAGCAGGTAGGCGGGCACGCGCTGGTCGAGCCGCCACCGCCACGTGACCCGCGAGCCGCGCGTGCGCACGGGCGCGCCCACGCCGTTGGCGACGGGCAGGTAGCCCGCGTCGCAGGTGAGGGTGATCTCCGCCGTCGAGCGGGAGGTGGGGGAGTCCACGCACGGCAGCCACGTGGAGGCGCCGTGGGGCTGCCCGGCCACGAGCACGCCGTCCGTGAGCTCCTCCCAGCCGATCGTGCCCCACGGGCTGCGCCGCAGCGTGGGCGTGCCCGCGTAGACCACGGTCAGCTCCACGAGCGTGCCCTCCGGCCGGCTCTCGTCCAGGTCGACGACGAGGCGGCTCGGGGCGCGGCCCGGCTGGGTGAACGAGGAGGCGACGGCGCGGCCGTCGACGACGGCGGCCACCCGGGACACGCGCAGCCGGTGCAGGTCCAGCTCGATGCGGCGGCTCTGCTTCGTCAGGCGCACGCGCAGGACGGCGGTGCCGGAGACCCGGTTCGCGGCCAGGCGCACGTCGAGGTCCAGTGCGATGTGCTCGACGGTGGCGGCGTCGGTGCCGACGCCCGGGACGTAGGGATCGGTGCTCATGCTTCCTCTCGGGAGGGGGTGGCCGCGGCGGCGGGGTCGCCGTCGGGACGACGCCACGGGGAGACCGGGTTGCCGAGCCACCACGTGCCGGCGGGCAGCTCCTCGCCGCGCATCACGAGGGACCCGGCACCGACGGTGGTGCCGCGGCCCAGGCGGGCGGCGGGCAGCACCACGGAGTGGGGGCCGAGGGTGGCGCCGTCCTCCAGGACGACGGCGTCCAGGGACATCACGCGGTCGTGGAACAGGTGGGTCTGGACGACGCAGCCGCGGTTCACGGTGGCGCCGTCGCCGAGCTCCACGAGGTCGGCCTCGGGCAGCCAGTAGGACTCGACCCAGGCGCCGTGGCCGATGCGGGCGCCCATCGCGCGCAGGAACCAGACCAGGGCGGGGGTGCCGGCCGCGGCCCGGCTGAACCACGGGGCGGCGAGGAACTCGGTGAAGGTGTCCGCGACCTCGTTGCGCCAGATGAACGAGGACCACAGCGGGTGCTCGCCCGCGCGGATCCGGCCGACGAAGACCCGCTTGGCGAGCACGGTCAGGCTCGCCGCGACCGCGCCGGCCGCGAGCAGGACGACGCCGCCCAGGACGAAGGCCAGCGCCCACGTGCCGACCGCGATGAGGGCGGCCAGCGTCGCGCCGACGGCGAGGGACAGGGCCACGTGCAGCCACACCGGGATCGCGCGCAGCAGCTCCCAGGCGGTGCGGGCGGCCTTGAGTCGGGCCGGCGGGTCGTAGGTGAGGGCGGCGTCTGCGGTGACCTCGTTGCGGCGCAGGCGCACGGGCGGGGAGCCCATCCAGGACGTGCCCGCCTTGGTCTTGGCCGGGGTGGTGGACAGCACCGCCACGAGCGAGTCGCGGCGCAGGGTGCGGCCGCCGGGCACCATGCCGGAGTTGCCCACGAACGAGCGCTTGCCGACCTTCGCGGGGGCCACGTGCATCCACCCGCCGTCGAGGGAGTAGGAGGAGACCATCGTGTCGTCGGCGAGGAACGCGCCGTCGCCCACGCGGGTCATGCAGGGCAGGAGCACCACGGTGGAGGCCTCGACGCCGCGGCCCACCTCGGCGCCCAGCAGGCGCAGCCACGTCGGCGTGAAGCGGGAGGCGTAGATCGGGAACAGCTGGTCGCGGGCGGCGTCGAGGACGCGCTCGGTGGCCCACACCTGCCAGCCGACCCGGGAGCGCACGGGGTGGTGCCCCTCCGTGATGCCGAGCGCGAGCAGGCGCACGGTGACGAGCACGAGCAGCATCTGGGTCAGGAACCAGACGCCGGCCACCAGGGGGCTTGCGGCCAGCAGGCGCGCCGCGGTGGTCCCGACGGCGGCCAGCGGCCCCGCCTCCGGGGCCGGCGGCCACCAGGTCAGCGACCACGCGGCCACCGCGGCCGCCGCGGCGGCGGAGACGAGCGGAAGGAGGGAGATGAGGGTCGAGAGGACGGTCGCCATCAGGCGCCAGCCCGGGGTCTCCCGCGGCGCCTCGGCGGGGCCGCGGGACTTCACCTTGCCCACCTTGACGGCGGGGGAGCCGGCGTGGCGCTGGCCGCCGCGCACCCGCCCGGCGACGGTGGACCCGGCCTCGACGTGCGCCCCGGCGCCGACCTGGGCGCCCGGCAGGAGCGTGGAGCGGGCGCCCACGACGGCGTCCGCGCCGATGCGCACCTCGCCGAGCCGGACGACGTCGCCGTCGACCCAGTAGCCGGACAGGTCCACCTCAGGCTCGATCGCGGCGCCCTCCTCGACCGTGAGCATGCCGGTGACCGGTGGCACGGTGTGCATGTCCACGTCCTTGCCGATCCGGTTGCCCAGCAGTCGCGCGTAGGCGGGCACCCACGTGGCGCCGGCCAGCGAGTAGGGGTCCACGAGGTCGCTGATCTGCTGGGCGAGCCACAGGCGCAGGTGGACGCGGCCACCGCGCGGGTAGGACCCGGGGCTCACGCCGCGCAGCAGCAGCCGGGCCGTCGCGGCGGTGAGCAGCATGCGGCCGGGCACGGTCACCACCAGCAGACCGGCCACGATCAGCACCCACCACGGCACGGTGGGCAGCCCGGGCGCGAGCCCGGAGAGCGTCAGCAGGTTCAGGGCCAGGCCGGTCCACACGCCCAGGCGCAGGGCGGGCAGGACGAACACGGGCAGTCCCACGAGGGTCTGGACCCACTGGGTGCGGTGGCGGGTGCGGTCGACGTGCCGGTCGTGCACCTCGATGCCGCGGGGGCCGTCGTCGCCCACGACGGCGGCCACGAGGGCCCCGGCGGTGGGGTTGCGGTAGACGTCCTGGACGGTCACGGCCGGGTGGCGCAGGCGCAGGCGGGCCACGAGCTGGGCAGCGGCGAGCGAGCCGCCGCCGGCCTCGAAGAAGTCGGTGTCGGCGTCCTTGGGGGGCGCGCCGAGCACGTCCGCCCACTGGCGCAGCACCCAGCCGTCGGCGGTGTCCTCGTTCGGCTGGGGCGCGTCCTCGTCCACCTCGGCGCCGGGCAGGGGCCACGGCAGCGCGTGGCGGTCCACCTTGCCGGAGGTCTTCGTGGGCAGGGAGTCCACGACGGCCAGCCGGGGCACGAGTGCGGCCGGCAGCTCCGCCGCGAGGTGCTCGCGGGCCATGTGCAGGTCGAGCTCGGCCTCGGGGTCCGCGGGGACGAGGTAGCCGACGAGGATCTGGTGGCCCGCCGGGGTGGTCTGCACGGCCGCGGCGCCGCCGTGGACGCCGGGCAGGGCCTGGAGCGCCGCGTCCACCTCGCCGAGCTCGATGCGGCGGCCGCCGAGCTTCACCTGGTCGTCGGCGCGGCCGACGAACAGCAGGCCCTCCGGCTCGAAGACCACGAGGTCACCGGAGCGGTAGGCACGCTCCCAGCCGAGGGAGGGCATGGGGGCGTACTTCTCGGCGTCCTTGGCCGGGTCGAGGTAGCGGGCCAGGCCGACGCCGCCGATGATCAGCTCGCCCGTCTCGCCCTCGGCCACGGGCAGCGTGGTCTGCGGGTCGACGACGGCCAGGTCCCAGCCGTCCAGGGGCAGGCCGATGCGGACCGGGCCGAGACCCGTGAGCGGGGCCGCGCACGCGACGACGGTGGCCTCCGTGGGGCCGTAGGTGTTCCAGACCTCGCGGCCGTCCTCCGCCAGGCGCGCGGCGAGCTCGGGCGGGCAGGCCTCGCCGCCGAAGATCAGCAGCCGGACGTTGTCCATGGCCTCGGTGGGCCACATCGCGGCGAGGGTCGGCACGGTGGACACGGCGGTGATGCGCCGCTCGGCGAGCCACGGGCCGAGGTCCATGCCGGAGCGCACGAGCGAGCGGGGGGCCGGGACCAGGCACGCACCGTGACGCCAGGCGAGCCACATCTCCTCGCACGAGGCGTCGAACGCGACGGACAGTCCCGCCAGCACGCGGTCGCCCGGGGCGAGCGGATCGTCCGCCAGGAAGATCCGCGCCTCGGCGTCCACGAAGGCCGCGGCCGAGCGGTGGCTCACCGCCACGCCCTTGGGGGTGCCCGTCGAGCCAGAGGTGAAGATGATCCACGCGTCGTCCTCGAGCCCGGGGGCGCGGGCCTCCGCGGCCGGGTCCGCGGTGTGCTCGGGGTGCGGGGCGTAGACCCGCTCGTCGGTGAGGACGCCGGCCACCTTCGCCTCGCCGAACACGAGGCGGGCGCGCTCCTCCGGATCGTCCGCGTCCACGGGGACGTAGGCCGCGCCGGCGGCGAGCACGCCGAGGATCGAGACGTACAGCGCGGCCGTGCCCGAGGCGATCCGCACGCCGACCCGGTCTCCCGCCCGCACGCCGGCGGCCCACAGGTGGCGGGCGGTCTCGTCGACGCGCTCCCGCAGCTCCGCGTACGTCAGCGGCTCGACGCCGTCGTCCAGGGCGGTCGCGTCCGGGTGCTCGCGCGCCGTGGCGTCGAAGAGCTCCACGAGCGTCCGGGCGGGCGGGGTGCGCTCGGAGCCGGGCAGCTGCGGCCGATGCGGCGCGCCCGCGGGGTCGAGGGGGACGGAGGGCGGGGTGGGCGCGGCGGACGAAAGGGACACAGGGGCCTCCGGGGGTGTGAGCGGCAAACCGAGGGTCGGACGCGGACCAGGCCGCAGCGGGACATTCTATGCCCCGCCCGCGGCCGCGCGGGGCGCCTGGAAGGCACCGGGCGGGTCCGGCTCAGGACAGGGTGAGCAGCACCTTGCCCGTCGTCGACCGGGACTCGAGGGCGGCGTGCGCGGCGGCCGCGTCCGCCAGCGGGAAGCGCTCGCCGATCCGTACGTCGAGCTCGCCGGAGGCCCACGCCCCGAACACCTCTCCACCACGCCAGCGGGTCTCCTCGCCCGTGCGCGTGTAGTGCACCAGCGAGGGCCGGGTGACGTACAGCGAGCCGGCCGCGTTGAGCCGCTGCAGGTCGAAGGGGGGCACCTGCCCGGAGGCCCCGCCGAAGAGCACGAGTGTGCCGCGCACGCGCAGCACCTCGAGCGAGGTGTCGAAGGTGTCCTTCCCCACGCCGTCGTACACGACGTGCGCGCCCTCGCCGTCCGTCAGCTCCGCCACCGTGGCGGCGAGGTCCGGATAGTCCACCGCGGCGACGGCGCCCGCGCCCCGGGACAGCTCCCGCTTCTCCTCCGTGGACGCCGTGGTGACCACGCGGGCGCCGCGGGCCGTCGCGAGCTGGGTGAGCAGGAGCCCCACGCCGCCGGCACCGGCCGTCACGACCACCGTGTGGCCCTCCTCCACCGGGAAGGTGGACCGGCAGAGGTAGTGGGCCGTCATGCCCTGCAGCGGAAGGGCGGCGGCCTCGGCCAGGTCGATGCCCTCCGGGACGGCGAGGAGACGATCCGCGGGGGCGGTGAAGTGCTCGGCGTACGCACCGGTGGCCGTCGCGGTGGCGACACGGGCCCCCAGGAGCGCGGCGTCCACGCCCTCGCCGAGCGCGACGACCTCGCCGGAGCCCTCCGTGCCGGGGGTGAAGGGCAGGTCCATCGCGTAGGTCCCGGAGCGCTGGTACGTCTCGATGAAGTTCAGGCCCGCCGCGGCGGTCCGCACCAGCACGTGCCCCGGTGCGGGAGAGGGCACCTCCGTCTCGGTCCACTGCAGGACCTCGGGGCCGCCCGTGGCGGACACGACGACGGCGTGGTGGGTGCGGGGGACGGCGGGGGTGTTCGCAGTGGTCATGGCCCCACTCTAGGAGCGGGCCCGGACATCCGGCCCGTCCCGGGGGACCCGAGGCACCGCATAGATATTCCGTGCAACGCATATCTACGCTAGGATGGGGCCATGACCCACACCGTCGCCGTCTCCGGAGCCAGCGGCTACGCCGGGGGAGAGGCCCTGCGCCTGCTCGCCGGCCACCCGTCCGTCACCGTCGGAGCCATCACGGCCCACTCGAACGCGGGGGAGCGCCTCGGCGCCCTCCAGCCGCACCTGCACGCCCTGGCGGACCGCGTCCTCGCCGAGACCACCGCGGACGTCCTCGCCGGTCACGACGTCGTGATCCTCGCGCTGCCCCACGGGGCCTCCGGGGCGCTCGCGGCCGAGATCGCCGAGCGCTCCCCGGACACCCTGGTGATCGACGCGGGCGCCGACCACCGCCTCGAGTCCGCCGCGGACTGGGAGGCCTTCTACGGCACCGCGCACGCCGGGACCTGGCCCTACGGCCTGCCCGAGCTGCCCGGTCAGCGCGAGCGACTCGCCGGCACCCGCCGCATCGCCGTCCCCGGGTGCTACCCGACCACCTCGATCCTCGCCCTCGCGCCCGGCTTCGCCGCGGGGCTGCTCGAGCCGCAGGACGTGGTGATCGTCGCCGCCTCGGGCACCTCCGGGGCGGGCAAGGCGCTGAAGCCGCACCTGCTCGGCGCCGAGGTCATGGGCGGGATGAGCCCGTACGGCGTCGGCGGCGGGCACCGGCACACCCCGGAGATCGAGCAGGGCCTGGCCCAGGCGGCCGGCGAGCCGGTCCGCGTCTCCTTCACGCCCACGCTCGCGCCGATGTCGCGCGGCATCCTCGCGACAGCCACGGCGCGCCTGCGTCCCGGCGTCGCCGCCGCGGACGTACGCGCGGCGTGGGCCGCGGCCTACGGCGGCGAACGCTTCGTGCACCTGCTCCCCGAGGGACAGTGGCCCACCACGAAGGCGGTCCTCGGCTCCAACCACGTGCAGCTGCAGCTCGCCGTGGACGAGCGGGCCGGCCGCGTGATCGTCTGCGCGGCGCTCGACAACCTCACCAAGGGCACGGCCGGCGGCGCCGTGCAGTCCATGAACATCGCCCTGGGCCTGCCGGAGCAGGCGGGGCTCGAGCAGCAGGGGGTCGCGCCGTGAGCGTCACCGCAGCACAGGGGTTCCGGGCGGCCGGCGTCACCGCGGGGCTGAAGGCCTCGGGCACGCCCGACGTCGCCGTCGTCGTCAACGAGGGCCCGCGCGACGCGGCCGCCGCCGTCCTCACCGAGAACCGGGTGGCGGCCGCCCCCGTGGTCTGGACCCGCCGCGCCGTGCGGGACGGTCGCGCGACCGCGGTCGTCCTGAACTCCGGCGGGGCCAACGCGGCCACCGGCGCCGAGGGCCTCGAGGACGCCCGTCGCACCGCCGAGCACGCGGCCGCGGCCCTCGGGACCTCCGCCGACGACGTGCTCGTCTGCTCGACCGGCCTCATCGGCGAGCGCCTGCCGATGGACACGCTCACCGCGGGCGTGGCCGAGGCGGTCGCCGCCCTGAGTCCGGACGGCGGCGAGGACGCCGCCGTCGCGATCAAGACCACGGACACCGTGGCCAAGACCGCCGTGGCCCGCGGCGCGGGCTTCACCGTGGGCGGCATGGCCAAAGGGGCGGGCATGCTGGCACCCGGCATGGCCACGATGCTCAGCGTCATCACCACGGACGCCGACGTCCCCGCACCCGCCCTCGACGCGGCCCTGCGCGAGGCCGTGCGCGCCACCTTCAACCGGGTCGACTCGGACGGGTGCATGTCCACCAACGACACCGTGATCCTGCTGGCCTCGGGCGCGTCCGGGACCGCGCCCGAGCCCGAGGCGTTCGCCGCGGCCCTCCACGAGGTCTGCGCGGACCTGTCCCGCCAGCTCGTCGCCGACGCCGAGGGCGCCCGGCACGACATCGCCGTGCGCGTGGTCCACGCCGAGACCGAGGAGGCGGCCGAGGCCGTCGCGCGCGCCGTCGGCCGCTCCAACCTGTTCAAGACCGCGATCTTCGGCCAGGACCCGAACTGGGGACGCGTGATCGCCGCCGTCGGCACGGTCCCGGAGTCGGTCGCCGCCTTCGACCCGTACGCCCTCGACGTGCGCTTCAACGGCGTCCAGGTGTGCCGCGCCTCCGGCGTGGGAGAGGACCGCTCCCGCGTGGACCTCTCGGCCCGCGAGGTGCTCGTCGAGGTCGACCTGCACGCCGGCGACGCCGAGGCCACGGTCTGGACCAACGACCTGACGCACGACTACGTCCACGAGAACTCCGCCTACTCCACGTGAGGACCCCCAGCATGAGCCCGCACACCGATCCGGCCACGGCGGCCGCGCCCGTCCTGTCCACCGCGGACCGGCTCGACCGCGCCGAGTCCAAGGCGGAGGTCCTCGTCGAGGCCCTGCCCTGGATCCGGCGGTTCGCCGGCACCGTCATGGTCGTCAAGTACGGCGGCAACGCCATGGTGTCGGAGGAGCTGCGCCGGGCGTTCGCCGAGGACATCGTGTTCCTGCACCACGTGGGGGTCCACCCCGTGGTGGTGCACGGCGGCGGCCCGCAGATCAACGCGATGCTCGACCGCCTCGGCATCGCCTCGGAGTTCCGCGGCGGCCTGCGCGTGACCACCGAGGAGGCCATGGACGTGGTCCGCATGGTGCTCACGGGACAGGTGGGCCGCGAGCTGGTCGGCCTCGTGAACTCCCACGGCCCGTACGCCGTCGGCTTCTCCGGCGAGGACGCGGGGCTGCTGCGCGCCCGCCGCACGGGCGCCGTCGTCGACGGCCAGGAGGTGGACCTCGGCCTCGTGGGAGAGGTCACCGGAGTCGACCCGACCGCGATCCTCGACGTGATCGAGTCCGGGCGGATCCCCGTGGTCTCGTCGGTCGCCCCCGAGATCAACGACGACGGCGAGCCCACCGGGCAGGTCCTCAACGTCAATGCGGACACCGCCGCCGCGGCCCTGGCCGCCGCCCTCGGCGCCGCGAAGCTCGTGCTGCTCACCGACGTCGAAGGCCTCTACGCCGACTGGCCGGACCGCGACTCCCTCATCAGCTCGCTCACCGCCGCCCAGCTGCGCGCGCTGCTGCCCTCCCTGGCCTCCGGGATGATCCCGAAGATGGCCGCGTGCCTGGCGGCCGTGGACGCCGGCGTGCAGCGCGCCCACGTCGTGGACGGCCGCCGCCCCCACTCGATGCTGCTCGAGGTCTTCACCTCTGCGGGCGTCGGCACCCAGGTGGTGCCCGACGCCGAGCCCACCGCCCCGACCACCCCCGAGGAGGACGCATGAGCACCGACCAGTCCGCGCTGCTGGAGCGCTACCACGCCGCCCTGACCGGAGTCTTCGGCCGCCCCACCCGCGTGCTCGTGCGCGGCGAGGGGGTCCACGTGTGGGACGCCGACGGCCGGCGCTACACGGACCTGCTGGCCGGCATCGCCGTGAACGCGCTCGGCCACGGCCACCCGGCGCTGGTGCGGGCGGTGTCCGAGCAGGTCGCCACGCTCGGCCACGTGTCCAACCTCTTCACCTCCGAGCCGCAGATCCGCCTGGCCGAGCGCCTGCTGGAGCTGGCCGGCGCGCCCGCGGGCTCCACCGTGTTCTTCGCGAACTCCGGCACGGAGGCCAACGAGGCCGCGTTCAAGCTCGCCCGCCGCCACGGTGCGGACGACCCGTCCGGCCGCCGGACGCGGGTGATCGCGCTCGAGCGGGCCTTCCACGGCCGCACGATGGGCGCCCTCGCGCTCACGCACAAGGAGGCCTACCGGGCGCCCTTCGAGCCGCTGCCCGGCGGCGTGGAGCACGTGCCGGGCGGGGACGCCGCGGCCCTGCGGGCGGCCCTGGCCCCGGACGACGACGGCGCCACCGTCGCCGCCGTCATCCTCGAGCCGGTCCAGGGCGAGGCCGGCGTGCACGGCTGGCCGGCCGGCTACCTGGCCGAGGTGCGGGCCGCGACCCGCGAGGCCGGCGCCCTGATGATCCTCGACGAGGTGCAGTCCGGCGTGGGACGCACCGGCACGTGGTTCGGCTTCCAGAACCCGGCCGTCACCGGGGCGGCCGAGCCGGTGGTGCCCGACGCCTTCACCCTGGCGAAGGGACTGGGCGGCGGCGTGCCGATCGGGGCGCTCGTGTGCGTCGGCCCCGCCGTCTCCGGGCTGCTCACCGCCGGCCAGCACGGCACCACGTTCGGCGGCAACCCCCTGGCCACCGCCGCGGGCCTGGCCGTGCTCCAGACCGTCGAGGACGAGGGCCTGCTCGGCCACGTCCGCGCCGCGGGCGAGGCCGTGGCCGCCCTGCTGGAGGACCTGCCCGAGGTGGCCGCGGTCCGCGGTCACGGCCTGTGGATCGGCGTCGACCTGGCCGACCCCGCGGGACCGGCCCCGGCCGGCGGGCTGGCCCCCGCCGTCGTCGCCGCCGGCCTCGAGGCGGGCTGGATCCTCAACGCCACCGGCCCCTCCACCCTGCGCCTGGCCCCGCCGCTGACCGTGCCCGTGGCCGAGCTCGAGCGCTTCGCCGCGGCCCTGCCCGGGCTCGTGGCCGCCGCCCTGACCCCCGCCGAAGGAGACCGCCCATGACCCCCGCTGCCGCCGTCCGCCACTTCCTGGTGGACACGGACCTCACCCCGGCCGAGCAGGCCGAGGTGCTCGACCTCGCCGCGCAGATGAAGGCCGACCGGTTCCGGCACCGCCCGCTGGCCGGGCCCCGGACCGGCATCGTGTTCTTCGACAAGACCTCCACGCGCACCCGCGTCTCGTTCGCGGCCGGCATCGCCGAGCTCGGCGGGACGCCGCTGATCGTGAACCCGGGGGAGTCGCAGCTGGGCCACAAGGAGTCCGTGGCCGACACGGCCCGCGTGCTGGAGCGGATGGTCGGCGTCATCGTCTGGCGCACGTTCGCCCAGGCCGGCCTCGAGGAGATGGCCGCCCATTCCTCGGTGCCCGTGGTCAATGCGCTCAGCGACGACTACCACCCCTGTCAGATCCTCGCCGACCTGCTGACGGTGCGCGAGCACCTCGACGGCACGGCGGGCCGCACTCTGGCGTATCTGGGGGACGCGGCGAACAACATGGCCCACTCGTACCTGCTCGGCTGCGCGACGGCCGGCATGCACGTGCGGGTCGCCGGACCCGAGGGGCACCTGCCTGCCGAGGACGTCGTGGCCGCTGCCCGACAGCGGGCGGCGGAGACGGGCGGTTCCGTCCTCGTCACGACGGACGCGGTGGAGGCCCTGGCGGGCGCGGACGTCGTCGTGACCGACACGTGGGTGTCCATGGGCCAGGAGGAGGAGAAGGAGGCCCGCCTGGCGCTGTTCCGCGACTACCAGGTGGACGCCGCCGCGATGGCGCGGGCGGCCGACGATGCGATCTTCCTGCACTGCCTGCCCGCGTACCGGGGCTACGAAGTCACGGCCGAGGTGATCGACGGGCCGCGGTCCGTGGTGTTCGACGAGGCCGAGAACCGCCTGCACGCGCAGAAGGCGCTCATCGCCTGGCTGCTGTACCGCTCCGGCCTGGCCGAGGAGCCGCGCTGATGGCCGCCCCCACGACGAAGATCGCCCGTCAGGCCGCGATCCGGGAAATCCTGGCCACCCGGGGCATCCGCTCCCAGGCCGAACTCTCGGACGCCCTGGGCGATCGCGGGCTGTCCGTCACCCAGGGCACGCTCTCGCGGGACCTGGTGGACCTCGGCGCGGTGCGGACGCGCGGGCCGGCCGGCATGGTCTACGCCCTGCCGGCGGAGGGCGACGACGGCGCCGTGCCGGGCCGCGGTTCGGACGCGCAGCTGAACCGGCTGGCGAGCATGGCCCGCGAGCTGCTCGTCTCCGCCGAGCCCACGGCGAACCTCGTGGTCCTGCGCACGCCCCCGGGTGCGGCGCAGTTCCTGGCCAGCGTGATCGACCAGGCGCGCGTGGAGCACGTGATGGGCACGATCGCCGGCGACGACACCATCCTCCTCATCACCACGGGGACCACGTCCGCCCCGGCCGTCGCGGCCCACCTGCTGGGTCTGGCGGGCTAACCGACCCGTCCGGCCCCGCCCGCGCGGGTGACGGGCACCAGGCACGAGGAAGGCCCCCGCCGACGGCGGGGGCCTTCCTCGTGTGGTACCGGTCCGGGGGACCGGTCAGGCGTCTCAGGCCTGCGGCAGGACGAGCTCCTGGCCGACGTAGATCACGGCGGCGTCGGAGACGGCGCCCTTGTTGGCCTCGTAGAGGGCGGTCCAGCCACCCTCCACCTCGTACTCGTTGGCGAGCTTCCAGAGGGAGTCACCGGACTTGACGACGATGGTCTCGGCCTCGGCGACGACGGCCTGCTCCGCGGCAGCGGCCTGCTCCGCGGCGGCAGCCTTCTGAGCGGCGGCCTTCTCCGCGGCGGCAGCCTTCTGAGCGGCGGCCTTCTCAGCGGCAGCGGCCTTCTGAGCGGCAGCCTTCTCCGCGGCGGCGGCACGCTGGGCGGCAGCCTTGTCGGCGGCGGCCTGCTCGGCAGCAGCCTGCTTGGCGGCCCAGCGCTCGGCGGCGGCCTGGTCGGCAGCAGCCTGCTTGGCGGCCCAGCGCTCGGCCGCGGCCTGGTCGGCAGCAGCCTGCTCAGCCGCGGCCTGGTCGGCAGCAGCCTGCTCAGCCGCAGCCTGGTCGGCAGCAGTCTCGTCCGCGGCGGACTGGCGCTGCACGGTGGCGGTGCGCTCCACGGCGACCGGGGCGGCGTCCACGTCGCCGGCGTCCGCGTCAGCCTGGGTCAGGCCCAGCTTCTGCGAGCACAGCGGCCAGGCGCCCCAGCCCTGCAGGTCCTGGAGGATCTCGGCGCGCTTGATCTGCTCGGCCTTCGAGGCCTGATGCGGGTAGCCCTCGCCGCCGACGGCCTGCCAGGAGGACAGGGTGAACTGCACGCCGCCGTAGAAGCCGTTGCCGGTGTTGATGTCCCAGGTGCCGCTGGACTCGCACTCGGCGAGGCGGTCCCAGGTGTCCACGGTGGCGGCCTGGGCCGGGGCGGAGAAGCCCACGGCGGCGGCGCCGGCGAGGGTCATGCCCGCGACGATCGAGGCGGTGGCACGGCGGGAGCGGGTGGCGGAAGTGGTGAAGAGAGTCATGGTGTCCATGGCGAGTCCTCGCTGATCGGCGGCCGAGGCGCACCGGGGTCGTCCTTCTCCTTGGTCGGGTCATGCCCTCCGTCGGTTCGAGACGACCCAGCAGCGGGCGACCGTCGGAGGGGGTTCGATGTCGTGGCCTCCCCGTCCCCGACCTCTCGGTCAGATCACGGTTCGATCACGAATCGGCTACGGAAGAGTCAACGACGGGAGCCCCCCTCGCGTCAAATCATGGGTCGACGGATTCTTGCCCGTCTGTCTGAAATTTGAGAACGGGTGACGAATCGATCCCTAGAGTCGTGGGCGCGTGGATGAAATGCACGCTACTGGTCGGATTTGCTGTCATGGTGTCTGATCCGCCGGTGTGGACAACCTCCGTCACAGGGGCATGGGCGAAGGTCACGATCGACGGCCGAGGCCGTGACCTGAGTCGCGTTCGACCCGGGATTCGAGGGCGGAGCGATGGTCGCCCGTGGCCGTCGCTGTCGGCGCAGAGGGGCTGCACAGGGGCCATCGGGAGCTGATATTCCGTCAGTTGCATATTTATTCAAGATCCGGGTAGGATCGCCACCGAGCACGCCTCCGACGGCCACGTGCCGCGCTGGGAGACCCCCCCTATATAAAGAGGAGAAAACGTGAAGGAACGCATCATCCTTGCCTACTCGGGCGGCCTGGACACCTCGGTGGCCATCGGCTGGATCGCCGAGGCCACGGGCGCCGAGGTCGTCGCCGTCGCGGTCGACGTGGGCCAGGGGGGCGAGTCCCTCGAGACGATCCGCCAGCGCGCCCTGGACTGCGGCGCCGTCGAGGCCTACGTCGCCGACGCGCGTGACGAGTTCGCCGAGCAGTACTGCATGCCCACGCTCAAGGCCAACGCCCTCTACATGGACGCCTACCCGCTGGTCTCCGCGATCTCGCGCCCGGTGATCTCCCGCCACCTGGTCGCGGCGGCCCGCCAGTTCGGCGCCTCGACGGTGGCGCACGGCTGCACCGGCAAGGGCAACGACCAGGTCCGCTTCGAGGTCTCCATTCAGACCCTCGGGCCCGACCTGAAGTGCATCGCCCCGGTGCGCGACCTCGCCCTGACCCGTGAGAAGGCCATCGAGTACGCCCAGCGCAACGACCTGCCGATCGTCACCACCAAGAAGAACCCGTTCTCGATCGACCAGAACGTGTGGGGCCGCGCCGTCGAGACCGGCTTCCTCGAGGACATCTGGAACGGCCCCACGAAGGACGTCTACGACTACACGGACGACCCCGCCTTCCCGCCGGCGCCGGACGTGGTCACGATCGCCTTCGAGCGCGGCGTCCCCACGGCCCTCGACGGCCGCGCGCTGAGCCCGCTGGAGATCATCGAGGAGCTCAACCGCCGGGCCGGTGCCCAGGGCGTGGGCCGGATCGACATCGTCGAGGACCGCCTCGTGGGCATCAAGTCCCGCGAGATCTACGAGGCACCGGGGGCCATGGCGCTGATCGCGGCCCACCGTGAGCTCGAGAACGTCACCCTGGAGCGTGAACAGGCGCGCTTCAAGAAGCATGTGGACCAGCGGTGGACCGAGCTGGTCTACGACGGCCAGTGGTACTCCCCGCTGAAGCGGAACCTGGACACGTTCATCGACGCGACCCAGGAGCACGTCAACGGTGAGATCCGCCTGGAGCTCCACGGCGGCCGCGCCACGGTGCAGGGTCGCCGGTCCGAGACCGGCCTGTACGACTTCAACCTCGCCACGTACGACGAGGGCGACTCGTTCGACCAGTCCTCGGCCCGCGGGTTCATCGACATCTTCGGCCTGTCCGCGAAGACGGCCTCCGAGCGCGAGCAGCGCCTGCGCGGCAGCGACGACCTCCAGGACGTCGCCCGCCTGTCCAACGACTGACCCCGCACGCCCCGTGCACGACGGCGGCCCGCCCGCGACCGGGCCGGCCGCCGTCGGCCTGTCACCGACCTCGAGGAGACCTTCGATGACCGAGAACACCGATGCCCGCCACGGGACCAACGAGGGCGCCCTGTGGGGCGGCCGCTTCGCCGGCGGCCCTTCCGAGGCGCTCGCCGCGCTCAGCAAGTCAACGCACTTCGACTGGCGCCTGGCGCCCTATGACATCGCGGGTTCCCGTGCCCACGCCCGGGTGCTGCACACCGCCGGTCTGCTCAGTGCGGACGACCTGGACGGGATGATCGCGGCCCTCGACCGTCTCGAGGCGGACGTGCGTTCCGGTGCCTACACCCCGGCGGCGTCCGATGAGGACGTGCACGGCTCGCTCGAGCGCGGCCTCATCGAGCGGGCCGGTCCCGAGCTCGGCGGCCGCCTGCGGGCCGGCCGATCCCGCAACGACCAGGTCGCCACCCTCGGCCGGATGTTCCTGCGCGACCACGCCCGCATCATCGCGCGGGGCGTGATCGCCACGGTGGACGCGCTGCTCGATCAGGCGCGGGCGCACCCGCACGCGCCGATGCCGGGCCGCACCCACCTGCAGCACGCGCAGCCCGTCCTGCTCTCGCACCACCTGCTCGCGCACGCCTGGGCGTTCGCGCGGGACCTGCAGCGGCTCGTGGACTGGGACGCGCGCGCGGCCGTCTCGCCGTACGGCTCCGGGGCCCTGGCAGGCTCCTCCCTGGGTCTGGACCCGAACGCCGTGGCCACCGAGCTCGGCTTCGAGTCGGCCGTGTGGAACTCGATCGACGGCACCGCCGCCCGCGACGTGTACGCGGAGTTCGCGTGGGTCGCCGCGATGGTCGGCGTCGACCTGTCCCGCATCTCGGAGGAGGTCATCTTCTGGGCCACCAAGGAGGCGGGCTTCGTGACGCTGCACGACGCGTACTCCACAGGGTCCTCGATCATGCCGCAGAAGAAGAACCCGGACGTCGCCGAGCTGGCCCGCGGCAAGTCCGGCCGCCTCATCGGCGACCTCACGGGGCTGCTGGCCACGCTCAAGGGCATGCCGCTGGCCTACAACCGCGACCTGCAGGAGGACAAGGAGCCCGTCTTCGACGCCGCGGACACCCTCGAGCTGCTGCTGCCCGCCGTCTCCGGGATGATCGCCACCCTCGAGTTCCAGACGGAGCGCATGGCGGAGCTGGCCCCGCAGGGCTTCGCGCTGGCCACCGACGTCGCCGAGTGGCTCGTCCGCCAGGGGGTCCCGTTCCGCGAGGCCCACGAGCTGTCCGGCGAGGCCGTGAAGGCGGCCGAGGCCCGGGGCGTGGAGCTGTGGGACCTCACGGACGATGAGTACGCGGCCATCTCGCCGGCGCTGACCCCGCAGGTCCGCGAGGTGCTCAGCACGGAGGGCTCGCTCGCCTCTCGCGACGCCCAGGGCGGGACCGCGCCGACGGCCGTCGCGGCGCAGATCGGGGCGCTCGAGGACGCCCTGGAACCGCTGCGCCGCTGGGCCGACACGCCGGGCTCCGTCGTCGACGCCCGCTGACGCGGTCGCCCGGTCGAGTCGGCGTCGGCCGGGCCGGACGCGGCGGTGCCCGGCAGGGCACCGCCGCGTCACCCGCCGTTCACCGCGGTCGGCGTAGCATGGGTGGTCACTTTTCCGCCGGGCGGGCCGCAGCGTGGTCCGCCTCTCACCGCACCGCGAGGGCCCCCGATGACCGATACCGTGTCCGTCCGCCAGTCCGAGCTCGACCTCGAGCGGGGTCGGGTCGCCGAGCGGTACGCCCGCCTCGACGCCCTGCGTGAGGAGAAGGAGCGCCAGCTCGCGGCCGTGCGCCGGACCGGCCCGCAGGGGTCGCTGCAGAACCACTCCGAGCGCGACGCCTTCGCCAGCCTCTACGAGGACCGACTCGCCCAGCTCTACGCCGTGGACGACCGCCTCGTCTTCGGCCGGCTCGACCTCGACGCCGAGCGGGAGGGTGGGGCCGACGAGCAGCGGTACATCGGGCGCATCGGCCTCACCACCGAGGACCACGAGCGCCTCCTCGTCGACTGGCGCGCGGCCGAGGCCGGCGCCTTCTACCAGGCGACGGCGGCCCACCGGGGCCGCGTGCGCCGTCGTCGTCACCTGATGCTGCGGGGGCGCGAGGTGCGCGACCTCGAGGACGACATCCTGGACCCGACGCTGCTGGGCGAGGACGGCGTGCGCGCCGATGCCCAGGGTGCGCTGCTGGCCGCCGTCACCGCCCGACGCACGGGACGGATGGGGGACATCGTCGCCACGATCCAGGCGGAGCAGGACGAGGTGATCCGCGCGCCCCTGCCCGGGGCGGTCGTGGTGCAGGGCGGGCCCGGCACGGGGAAGACCGCCGTCGCCCTGCACCGCGCCGCCTACCTGCTGTACACCCACCGGGAGCGCCTCGCCCGCTCGGGCGTGCTGATCGTCGGCCCCTCGACCGCGTTCATGCGGTACATCGAGCGGGTGCTGCCCTCGCTGGGCGAGACGGGTGTCGTGATGTCCTCGCTGGGGACGCTGATGCCGGGCGTGCGGGCCGTCCCGGAGCGGGACCTCGACGCGGCGGCGGTGAAGGGCCGGCTGGACATGGTGGACGCCGTCGCCCACGCGGTCGCGCAGCGCCAGCGCCTGCTCGTCGAGCCGCGGCGCCTGATGATCGACGGCACGGCCGTCAAGCTCAAGCCGGCCATGGTCCGGCGCGCCCGGGACAAGGCACGGGCCACCCGCAAGCCCCACAACGAGGCCCGGGTGACGTTCGTGAAGATCCTCGTCCGCGAGCTCGCGGAGAAGCTGCGCAAGAAGCTGGAGAAGTCCTCGGGCGCCCCGGTGCAGCGTGACCTCCTGCTGGAGGACGTGCGCACCTCGCGCGACGTGCGCATCGCGCTCAACCTCTGCTGGATGCCGCTGACGCCGGAGAAGCTCATCGGCGACCTCCTCACCCGGGAGGACCTGCTCCGGGCGGCGGCCCCGTGGCTCTCCGACGCCGAGGTCGGCACGCTCCTGCGGCCGGCCGACGCCCCCTGGACCGAGGCCGACGTGCCCCTGCTGGACGAGGCGGCCGAGCTGCTCGGACGCCTCGACACCCCGGGCCGGGGCGGCGAGTTCGCGGCCCAGCACGAGCGCAACCTCGAGAACGCCAGGGCGTCCCTGGAGAACATGCACCAGACGCTCGCGGACCTGGGCGTCGACGGCGTCGTGGACGCCGAGCAGCTGGCCGCGGCCAATGAGGCACGCGGGGTGCGACGGACCACCGCCGAGACCGCGGCCCACGACCGCACCTGGACGTACGGGCACGTGGTGGTGGACGAGGCCCAGGAGCTCTCTCCGATGCAGTGGCGCCTGCTGGCGCGCCGCTGCCCGATGAAGTCGTTCACCATCGTGGGCGACATCGCGCAGTCCTCCCGTCGTGACGCGGCCGGCTCGTGGGCGTCCGTCCTCGCCCCGGAGTTCGGGGACCGCTGGCGCCTGGAAGAGCTGACCGTGAACTACCGCTCGCCCGCGCGCGTGATGCGCTGGGCCGCGCAGGTCGCACGGGCGGCCGGGCTCGAGGTCTCCCATCCGCGCGCCGTGCGCGAGGGCGACCACCGCCCGCGCCTGGTGACGGAGCCGGGCGGGGACGTCGCGGCCCTGGCCCCCGACGCGGTCGAGGTCGAGCGGGACCGCGTGCCCGAGGCCCTGACCGCCGTGATCGCCCCCGCCGAGCGGACGGGGGAGCTGCTCACGGCCCTCCGGGAGCGGTGGGGGGAGGCGGCCGTGGACACCGCGCCGCTGCCCGGCGTCGAGATCGTCGTCGCCACCCCGTGGGAGACCAAGGGGCTGGAGTTCGACACCGTCGTGCTCGTCTCGCCCGAGCGGATCGTGGCCGACGCGCGCGGCGTGGTGGGCGATCTGTACGTGGCGATGACCCGCGCCACCCAGTCGCTGTCCGTCGTCGCCGGGACGGACGCGGCCGCGCTGCCGGCCGGGCTGGCGGACGTCCCGGAGTGAGCCCCGCGGGCGACGTCGCACGTGCACGGCGTCGCGGAGGCGCGCGGGCGCGTCGCTAGGCTGGGGGCTATGGCACCCCAGAACGAGGAGCGCGCGGCCCGACTGCGCGCACAGGCGAACGACCCGAGCTTCGAGAACGTCTGGCAGGAGCTGCGCTGGCGCGGGCTCGTGCACGTCTCGACGGACGAGGCCGCGCTGGAACAGGCGCTGGCCGGGGAGCCCGTCTCGTATTACTGCGGCTTCGACCCGACCGCTCCGTCTCTCCACCTGGGACACCTGGTCCAGCTGCTCACACTGCGCCGCCTGCAGCTCGCCGGCCACCGCCCGTATGCCCTCGTGGGCGGCGCCACCGGCCTCATCGGCGACCCGCGGCAGACCTCGGAGCGCGTCCTGAACTCGCAGGAGACCGTGGCGGCGTGGGTGGAGTCGCTGCGCGCGCAGATCGAGCCGTACCTCTCCTTCGAGGGGGAGAACGCGGCGACCATGGTCAACAACCTGGACTGGACCGCGGGCATGAGCGCGCTGGACTTCCTGCGGGACGTCGGCAAGAACTTCCGCGTCGGCACGATGGTGAAGAAGGAGATCGTGGCCAAGCGCCTGAACTCTGATGAGGGCATCTCCTACACGGAGTTCTCCTACCAGGTGCTGCAGGGCAACGACTTCCTCGAGCTGCACCGCCGGCACGGCGTGACCCTCCAGACCGGCGGCTCCGACCAGTGGGGCAACCTCACCGCCGGCACCGAGCTGATCCGCAAGGTGGAGGGGACCCACGCCCATGCGCTGGGCACGCCGCTGATCACGAACGCGGACGGCACCAAGTTCGGCAAGTCCGAGGGCAACGCCGTCTGGCTCGACGCGGAGATGTGCTCCCCGTACGCCTTCTACCAGTTCTGGCTCAACACGGCGGACGCGGACGTCGTCGACCGACTCAAGGTCTTCACGTTCCTGACCCGCGCGGAGATCGAGGAGTACGCGCAGAAGGTGGCCGACGAGCCGTTCCGCCGGGAAGCCCAGAGGCGCCTGGCGTGGGAGGTCACGGCGCTGGCCCACGGAGAGGAGACGACGACGAAGGTCATCGAGGCCTCCCAGGCGGTGTTCGGAGGCGGCGACCTCACCACGGTGGACCCGGACACGCTGACCGCCGTGCTGGCCGAGCTGCCGCAGGCCGACCGGACCCAGTGGGAGGGGGAGCCGGGCACCGTGACCGCGGTCGAGCTGCTGGTCTCCACCGGGCTGGTCGCCTCGCGCTCCGAGGCGCGTCGGACGGTGCGCGACGGCGGCGCGTCGGTGAACAACGTGCGGGTGACGGATGCCGACCAGGTGTTCACCCGAGACGACGCCTTCGCCGGCCGGCACCTGCTGGTGCGCCGGGGCAAGAAGAACATGGCGGGCGCGGACCTGGGGGAGGCCTGACCACGGCCGCAGACCACCGGTGTCCACCGGCTCGCCAGAAGTGACCGAGGACACGACGGGCGACGACGGCGGAGAAACCGCCCACGGGAGGAGCACAGGGCCCCGTTCTCCGCAGGATTCTGCGGAGAACGGGGCCCTTTTTCATGCGTGGCCGCCGGGTGTCACCCTTGATTTTGTGTTCGGTGGGGTTCGTGTGTAGAGTTCCATCTCGTGCTCAAGACGCCGACCGGGTGACCGGGAGGCGGGGTGAAGAACACAGAATCCGCGGATTCATGCCGAGAATGGCAGGTCCAGGGCGGGTGGTGCTCACCGGGT